>CAYRNW010000003.1:0-164453 GCA_964425745.1 uncultured Eubacteriales bacterium
CTTTGCTTTTAGATCATTTCCGAAGATTCATCTTGACAATTCTTAGCTGGACTTCATAAGATACTTGCATAAAATCAGCACTGGCGCAACACAGTCTTTCCGTTTTGAACGATCATTAAACGCTTTTCAGGTTGTTGGAACAAGGTAATGTCTTCCAGAGGATCGCCTTCTACCAAGAGAAGATCTGCTTTTAAACCCACTTGCAAAGTACCTAAGAGGTGGTCTAATTGCATTAACTTAGCATTGTTACGTGTCGCACAGAGGATCGCTTCCATATTGCCCAGAACCCTTGCCTTCAGTTCCAATTCCATGGTCTTATAGAGTTGACCGGAGCCAACCACATCTGAACCCGAACCCATTTGTAAACCTGCCTTGGAGGCAATGGCGACCGCTTCGGCTGATTTTTCCTGAACCAGCCGCATTTTTCGCAAGAAGTGAGACGACAAACCGAATTCTTCACCCCTTGTTGCCATAACTTCGTAGGTGGTCATGGTTGGAACATACCAACAGCCTTTTTCTTTTAAAATCAGTGCGGTTGATTCATCCATATAATTACCATGCTCAATACTATAGATACCGGCTTCTGCCGAAAGTTGCATGCTGCGCGGGGAATAACAGTGGGCTATCACCTTTTTGTGAACCGCGGTGGCCTCGAAGACGATGGCTTTCAATTCTTCCAGGGTGTATTGGCTGGTATCGGGTTCGTCTCCGGCACTTGCACAACCACCTCCGGCCATCACTTTTAGGTGATCTACACCTTGGCGTAGCAATTCCCGAGCGGCTTTTTGTACTTCGGCAACGCCGTCAGCAATATAACCGGTTTGTATGGCAGAGCGAATTGGCGCAATATTTTCAGTTCCTAACCTTGGATCGGCATGTCCACCGGTCATGCTAATGCTGGGCCCGCTTACAGTCAAACGGGGACCAGGGATGATTCCTTGCGCAATCGCATCGCGCACGCCGGCATCCACTCCGCCGCAATCACGAGCAGTAGTGAATCCCATCTCTAAAGTTTCTTTATAAATCCGAAAGGCTTTTGCAAATTGCATGCCGGGCATGTTTTTGCGGTAAAGGTCACTCATGTCATTTTCATAAAAGGAACCATGAATATGGGCATCAATGAGACCGGGCATGAGGGTGTTGCCTTTGCAATCTACATATTCGGCTTGAGCATAGCGCGGGTAGGTTTTGCCAATGCCCATTTCAACAATGCGATCTTCCTCCGTCACCAGCCAGGCTGGATAATAGGGGGAGCTGCCGGTGCAATCCAATAAGGTGGCATCGAAAAAAACAGTTCGGTGTGTGATTTTATTCATATTCATAACCTCCTCTACTTGATTTATGATTTCTCGTTTCAGGCAGGAAAACCCTTTGCTTAGGTCAAATAGAATGAAGAGTATAAATGAAACCATTTACTTGAAGGAGGCATCTATAATGGCCAATCGAAAACTGACTGCCGATATTACCAATGCATTCGGACCCTCGGGATACGAAGAAGATGTGGTAAAGGTTATTAAGCAATACACTGGGAACTTCAACGTCAAAGTGGACGCGATGCACAATGTGTATGCACGTTTACAAAATCCCGCTACCGGTAAACCTGTGGTGATGCTCGATGCGCATAGCGATGAATTGGGTTTCATGGTGCAATCGATTTCCGGCAATGGCATGATCAACTTCTTGAACTTGGGCGGATGGGTTACCACCAATATTCCGGCACATCAAGTGGTGATTAAAAACAGCAAGGGTGAATTGATTAAAGGCGTGACCTCTTCAAAGCCACCGCATTTTATGAGTGCAGCCGAACGCACCCGCACGCTGGAACAAACCGATATTACCATTGATATTGGCGCTACCAGCCGCGATGAAGTTATGAACGTCTTCGGAATTCAACCCGGTGACCCGGTCATGCCGGATGTGACTTGCCAATTCAATGAAGTCAACGGTGTCTTCATGAGCAAGGCATTCGACAATCGCATTGGCTGCCAATGTATTATTGAAACCATGGAAAACGTGAAAGAGCTCCCGCTTCAGGTGGAACCCGTAGGAGCGTTTGCTGCTCAGGAAGAAGTGGGTTGCCGTGGTGCCAAGGTTACGGCTCAAGTGGTAAAACCCGACTTCGCCATTGTTTTTGAAGGATCTCCTTCCGATGATTTCTTTACCGATGCTTATACCGCGCAATGCCGAATGAAGCAGGGAGTTCAAATCCGAGTGATCGATGGTGGAATGATTTCTCACGCAGGATTCTTGCGCTACGCCAAGAAAATTGCGGAAGCACATCAAATCCCTTACCAAATTGGTGTGCGCCGTTCCGGGTCCACCGATGGCTCTGCCATTCATACTACACATCATGCCGTACCCTGCCTGGTCTTAGGGATTCCCACTCGTTATGCCCATACGCATTACTGCTATTTGGCCGAATCCGATCTTGATGCCACCATTAAATTAGCCACCGAAATCCTGAAGTCGTTAAATGAAGAGACAATCAAAGAAATCATTGGGTAATGAAGAGTAAAAGTAAAAACTACAACTGAATTATAAAAGTCGCCCTTCGCGTAACAAACGAAAGGCGACTTTTTTTATGGAACCAAAGAGGCTAAGAAGGGAACGATGATCGGTACAGCAGCAGAGCAGACCAGGCCGTGTAGAATGGCCAGAAGTGTCATGTCAGACCCCCCGTAGCGGTTAATGATGGGCAGGGTGGTGTCCATGGTGGTCGCCCCACCAATGGTAATTGCCGAAGGGCCGAAGTTCCAACGGAACAAAAGCGGCATCAAAATAAAGGCGTAAAGCTCACGAAAGATATTGGTCAAAAAAGCGAGCGCTCCAAACTGGGCTCCCAAAGTTTGGCCTAAGAGCACACCGGAGATGGAATACCAACCCATACCTCCACCAATGGCCGCTCCTTGCCAGGTTCCAATCTGCAGAAGAGTTCCGGTGAGTCCCCCTGCCACAACCGAACCAAGAATCGATAAAACCGGCAGTAAAAATAAGCGTTTGTCGAGTTGTATGAACTTCTTCCAGAGATTCCCGCTCCCGGCCATATCGGCTCCAATCAGGAAAAGCAACAGATATAAGGTCCAGGTTACCCCTTGCGAGACGAGGTCAAGAGATCCTTGGGGCAACCAGAAAACCCCAGCAAAGATACCGGCTAAGAGTGTTCCAATAAGAGCAAGAATCATGATGGTACCCTCCTTTGACGTTTTCTCCACCAGAGGGCTAACGGTAAGGAGAATAAAACACTACCTGTGACGGTAAACAAAGCAAAGAGCGCAGCTTGTGAGCCGATTTCTACCACCGACTCCATAACCTCAGGGCTTCCACCCACTTGGATTCCCATGGCGAAGATTAAAGCAAATAAGCCCATGGTGATGGCAAAGGGAATGCGTTTCGCAAGGTTCGGAAATCTTCGTAGTCCAAAACCAAAGAGCAACCCGCATCCCAGTGCTGCTAATAATGTATTCATGGTGGTTTCCCCCTCCCATATCCCTTAGTATAACGGTAGTTGAAGAAAATGACAACCCGATGAATCCTATGGTTTTTTGTTAGGATTCCCCATTAAAGTGAGAGTTGTGAGAAGACCATTTATTGAAAAGGGAAATCGGCTGTCAGAGGCGAATTGGATGGCGATTATCATTCGTTTTACGGTGGTTTTCAGTTGGAGGAGCATAAAATGGGTGGAAAAATTAGAAATTGGCTGGTTGGATATTTAGATAATGATGTCATGCGCGAGAACGCAATGTTCAGCATTGCAGACGGCATGACTTACAGTATTATGAACGGATTGACCATGTCCTTCATGGGCGTGTTTGCCTTGCGCTTAGGGGCTACCGATCAAATGTTAGGCTTTTTAGCAGCCTGGCCGGCACTCATGGGATTGATTGCTCAAATTCCTTCTGCAATCATTACGGAACGAACCGATTTAAAGCTAAAACCGTTGTTGGCATGGTGCTGGGCACATCGAATCAATTATTTGCTTTATGCCATCATTCCCTTTTTACCGATTACCGGTATTATGAAAGCCTGGGTCTTTATTGCTTTAGTGACCTGGATGAACTTCCCAGCGGTGGTCGTCAACACCATGTGGACACAGCTCATGGGAGAGATTTTTCCGATTCGCTTTCGTGGCCGAATTTTTGGCGACCGCAATTTTATTGTGGGCTGGATCACCTTAGGAAGTATGCTTTTGGCTGGGCCCTTGTTGGACCATATTCCATACCCCTATAACTTTGGTTTGCTGTTCTTTTTGGCCTTTTTAGGGTTAATCGCTTCTACGTATTATCTTGGTAAGATTAAAGAAGTAAAGGTTGAAAGTGTTGAAGTTGAAACGACTCCTCAAAAGAAACCCTTCGATGGCATGAAGTTGGTCATCAAGGACAAGCACTTTTTAAGTTTTACAGCAGCATCTTTCATCTATTATATTGGCTTCAACATTTCTGCCTCGATGTGGACGATTTTACACGTGCGAGTTCTGTTGCTCAGTAATACACAAATTGCCATGATTTCAATTTTGAGCACCATTACCGCAACCTTAAGCTATCGTTTCTGGGGGAGGGTGTCCGACCAGATTGGCAATAAGCAAGTCTATTTTATTGCTTGTTCATTGTTTTTAGTGCAGCCTTGGCTGCATGCGTATGTCAATCAAAATACCTTGTGGCTGTTGTGGGCCTTATCGGTCGCAAACGGCTTAGCCAGCGGAGCTTTTAATTTATCACAGTTCAATACACTGTTAAGTGTGGCACCAAATCCGGCAATCCGCCCCAGTTACATGGCGTTCTTTAACATGGCGATGCAGGTGACGGGCTTTGTTTTCCCCATGTTGGGTATGCTGATTTATAAGAATATCGGTAGTCAGTTAAATCCCATCTTTTATCTTTCTACGGCTTTCCGTACCATTGGTTTGATCTATATGGCGTATGTAATTAAAATGAAATGGCCATTTTCCAAAAGAAAGTAATCTATTGACAGAAGCTTTCTCCCACAGTATAATATTTTTAATAACCATGACGGAGAAGAGTACTTTTTGACTCAGACACAGAGATTCGGCGGTTGGTGTGAGCCGAAACTGAGAGAAAGGGAAATACACTCTCGATGTTGCAATCCCAAACCAAGCGTGCTTGGAAGTAGGCGTTGCCGTGTGCTCTGCGTTAGAGGAGTCCAAGAAGAACAGCTTTATCAAGTTGTTTGAAAATGGGTGGTACCGCGTTCATGACGCCCCTGCTAAGGGGTGTCTTTTTTTATCTTTTTTTGAAAACGAAGGAGGCGAAACAAATGAAAAGTGCATTCGAAATGCTACAAGAACGGGGCTTTATTCAGCAATTGAGCCACGAAGAAGAAATCAAAGAAATGTTTGCTACAGAAAAGGTAACGGCGTATGTAGGGATTGATCCTACCGCCGATAGTCTTCATGTCGGTCATTTGTATCCGGTAATGGTTATGGCGCACATGCAACGCATGGGTCATCGTCCCATTATTGTGGTGGGTGGTGGCACAGCGATGGTAGGGGATCCTTCCGGAAAATCCGAAATGCGAAAAATGCTCACCGTGGAAGATATTGAAAAGAATAAGGGGTGCTTGCGTCGTCAACTGGAACGAGTACTAGACTTCTCTGAAGGGAAAGCCCTCATGGTCGATAACGCCGATTGGTTGATGAACTTACAATACGTACCCTTTTTGCGGGAAATTGGGGCTCATTTCAGTGTCAACCGGATGCTGACTGCGGATTGTTTCCGAGCTCGAATGGAGCGCCCGGAAGTGGGTTTAAGCTTCTTAGAATTCAACTACATGATAATGCAGGCCTACGATTTCTTGAATCTCTACCGTCTCCATGGTTGCAAGTTGCAAATTGGTGGCGATGATCAATGGAGCAATATTTTAGCTGGGTCGGACTTGATCCGCCGGGTTGAGCGTGGTGAAGCCTATGCTTTGACCTTGCCACTCCTTTTGACCAGCAGTGGTCAGAAAATGGGCAAAACCGAGAAAGGCGCAGTCTGGCTTGATGCCGAGAAAACAACGCCTTATGAATTCTTCCAATACTGGCGCAATGTGGAAGATGGCGATGTCGCACGCTACATGTTGGTCTACACCTTCATGAGCCTCGAAGAAATCGCGGAAGCGACAGCGCCGGGAGCCGATATCAACGAAGCAAAGAAAAAGTTGGCTTTTTCGATTACCGCTTTGATCCATGGTCAAGAAGAAGCAGAAAAAGCTGCCGCTGCTGCTGCCGCCTTATTTGAAGGAGGCGGCGATGAAAGTCACATGCCGACCACAGAAATTGCAAAAGAGATTTTAGATCAAGGGATTAACATTATTGACCTGTTGGTTCAATGTCAATTGGTCGCAAGTAAATCAGAAGGTCGTCGGCTGATTCAACAAGGCGGAATCCGGATCAATGACGTCTTGATTACTGCCATTGATTTGATGATCAACAACGAACATTTGCAGGAAGAGCGGATTTTGATCAAAAAAGGCAAGAAGGTATTTCACCGAGTAATCCTACAGTAAGTGCAACAGAATATAAAAAAAGAAGCTTCGAGTCGGTACGGTTAAACCGACAAGGAAGCTTCTTAATTTTACAATAGAGTCAAGTCGAACTCCTTTATCTGGGACAAAAGAGCGGATTGGCTATATCTTAGTAGCGGTTATTGTGAGCAGCGTAGCAATCTTTGCAATATACCGGACGGTCACCAGTGGGACGGAACGGAACGTAAGCAATTTTGCCGCATTCGGCGCAGGTTGCTTCGAACATTTCGCGTTGTTGGCTTTGGCCTTCACCACGGGTATTTTTGCGGGCTTTGCGGCAGCTGTTGCAACGAGAGGGCTCGTTGGTAAAGCCACGGGATGCATAGAATTCTTGTTCACCAGCGGTGAAAACGAATTCAGCGCCACAGTCACGGCATTGTAGGGTTTTGTCTTGATACATAATTTTTTTCCTCCTAACCACAAACGGGTCATAAAATATTGTTCTGGAGTCTCGTGGCTAAGGGCGGGATCAATAATAATCTCAACCGTTTACCTAATCTTGCCTGCTACCTCTCTCAGATACGACCTAACTATAGCACGCATTTGAGGGGATGTCAAGGAATGTTTGTGAATCTGTGAAAAAAGTTTTTATTGCGTATTCAATCGTCGGAAACATCCCCCAGGGTTACAATTGGACAAAAGTTAAAGAATTTACGAATAATTTGTGACTTTGAAAGGAAGTCTTCTTTCTACGGTGAATATGTATTTATTCGGACGTTACTGAAAGGGAGGTGAGATTATGAAACGAACGAAATTTTTTATCCGAGTTCTACTGGCACTGGCCGGGGCCTATATTGGGTTTCAGCTGTTGAGTAGTATTCGGTTACTCTACACGATGCTTCAATGGGATTCGTGGCTTGGGGTAGAACCCTGGCGTTATTTAGCTGCAGATATTTCTTCTATCATTTTTATTGGCTTTATATCATTTTTATTAGCTCCTCTGCTGATAAGTGCAGTGGAGAAATTAATTCATTTAACGGAGTTGATTCTGCAGAAGCTCCCCTTAGAAGATGTGATTATTGGTGCCATAGGTTTAAGTATTGGCTTATTGTTAGCCAATCTCATGGGATTAGCTCTCATGGGCTTACCGGTAATTGGAGTCAGTATTACCATAGGCCTCAATGTTATTTTTGGATTTGTAGGGGCTCGATTAGCCCTGTATCAAAAAAAAGATATCCTTCGAGTGACAACTATGTTGCGTAGAGAACGAACAGAAGTTTCTACCAAAGTGCCTTCTCCCGGTGAGCTTCCAACGTCTCGTGCGAGTGAGCAAAGAGGCAAATTACTCGATACAAGTGTCATTATCGACGGGCGTATCGCAGATCTTTGTGCAACCGGATTTTTGGAAGGACCTTTAGTTGTGCCCTTATTTGTTTTATCGGAGTTACAATTATTATCAGATTCTGCCGACCCCATCAAGCGAGCGCGTGGACGGCGGGGCTTTGATATTTTGAATCGCATTCAAAAAGAGATTAATTTCCCGGTAATCATTTCTGAAAAAGATTATGAGAATGAAAATGCCGTTGATACAAAATTGGTGAAATTATCGCAAGAGACCGGTTATAAGCTGTTGACCTTAGATTATAATTTAAACAAGATGAGCGTGTTACAACAGGTACAGGTTTTAAATATCAACGATTTGGCAAATGCCCTACGTACTATTGTCTTACCGGGTGAAGGTTTGAACGTTACAATCATTAAAATCGGACGTGAACAAGGACAAGGGATTGCATATCTCGATGATGGTACAATGGTCGTCGTCGATGGTGCCAGTCGAATGGTAGGTAAGACGGTCATGGTCGAAGTAACGACTTCACTACAAACATCGGCAGGACGCATGATTTTTGCCAAAATTAGTAATTAAGGAGGGGATGTTCATGGCAGAGAGTTTTAGAATCGGAAGTGGATTTGATGTTCATGCTTATGGCGAGAACCGAAAAATGATTCTCTGCAATGTTGAGATCCCTTCGCCCGTGGGGTTAATTGGCCATTCTGATGCTGATGCTGCTTTGCACGCATTATGCGATGCCCTTTTGGGTGCAGCGGCCCTGGGAGATATCGGCCTTCATTTCCCCGATACCGATGAAGCGTATCGTAACATTGACAGTTCCATTTTGCTAAAACACGTATTACGCTTGATTCAGCAGGAAGGTTTTTCTGTAGAGAATATTGATCTGACGATTATTGCTCAAATTCCTAAGGTCGCCCCTTATCGGGAGTTCATGCGATGTCGACTTTCTGAATTATTGGAGATCGATCGAAGTTGTATCAACATTAAAGCGACCACCACCGAAGGCTTGGGTTTTATCGGCAGAAAAGAAGGCTTGGGGGCTCAAGCAGTGGTTTTATTGAAAAGGAGCAAATAGAAACATGAAAACATTAATGGTTTATAACAGCTTAACGCGAAAAAAAGAGGAGTTTCAACCCCTGATTCCCGGTAAGGTTTCAATCTATACGTGCGGATTGACCGTGCAAGATTATTGCCATTTAGGTCATGCGCGCATGGATTTGGTATGGGATACGATCAAACGTATTTTAAGACGGTTGGGCTATGATGTGTATCACGTTCAGAACTTCACCGATGTCAACGAAAAAATCGCAGCTAAGGCCATTGCTCAGGGTCAAGATCCATTAGAGATGGCACAGTTTTACATTGATGCCTACTATCAAGATATGAAAGGCCTAGAAGTAGCCGGAGCCGATTTGTATTGCCGTGTGACGGAGAACATGGATGAGATCATCCAAATGATCCATGTTTTAATTGAGAAAGGGCATGCCTATGCGAAAGAAGGCAATGTCTATTTCCGCGTTACCAGTGATCCGTCCTACGGAGAATTATCGGGGCGTCGCATTGAAGAAATGCAAGCAGGTGCTCGTTTAGAAGTAGAAGATCACAAAGAGCATCCGGGAGATTTTGCACTATGGACCGTTGCTCAACCCGGGGAACCTACATGGGAAAGCCCTTGGGGACCGGGAACACCCGGTTGGCATATCGAGTGCTCTGCCATGTCCTGCAAGTATTTAGGGGAATCCTATGACATGCACGGGGGCGGAGTAGATATCTTATTTCCTCATCATGAAAATGAATTGGCACAAAGCCGATGCGCCTGCGGACATGAATATGCGAAGTACTGGTTACACCATGGCATGCTGACCTTACCCGGTGGCGAGAAGATGTCGAAGTCCCTTCATAACTTTTTCCGTGTCAAAGATTTGCTGGAGCAAGTGCCGGCTCATTTGTTACGCTTCTTTATTCTCTCGGCACATTATCGGTCGCCTCTCGCGTTTTCTCAAGAACTTCTCGAACAGAGTCGCGTGGCTTTAGAGCGATTGCAAAATACCGTGCGCAGCTTACGGAATATAAAAGCGGAAATAACAGTAGATGGTCAGAGTTTTGAAGAGGCTTTGCAGAAAACACAAGAAGCGTTTTGGAACGCGCTTTGCGATGACTTCAATACCGCTGAAGCAATCGCAGTCCTGTTTGAATGGAACAGGCAAGTCAATCAATGGCTGGCATCGGATCAGTTAAATCGCACTTGGAGTGACCGTTTCTTGTCTGCTTATGCAGATTGGGCAGAAATCTTAGGCTTTGCCTCAGCCTTTCAAGAGGGAGAGGATTTGGAAGAAAACCTAAAAACCGAAATCGAAAGCTTGATTGCCCAACGGCAAGAAGCACGAAAAGAAAAAAACTGGGCTGCTGCTGATGCCATTCGGGATCAACTTGATACCATGGGGATCTTGATTAAAGATACTCCGCAGGGGGTTCAATGGCAGAAAAAATAGAAGATTTACTGACCTCCGGCAATTCACTGGCCTTGGCTTATTTGGGTGATGCCGTCTTTGAGCTTGCCATCCGTCACGAAATGATCCGAAGAGGACATATTAAATTGCATGATCTTAACAAGCAAACCGTACGCTTTGTCAGTGCCGATGCGCAAGCAAAGGCGGTACATTTTCTGGCAGAGGTTTTAACCGAAGAAGAAGCAGAGTGGTTACGCCGGGGTAGGAATGTCAAAAGTAAGCATGCTTCACGCGGATCAACCGTGCTTGAATATCGTCATGCAACGGCGCTCGAAACACTAATGGGGTATCTTTATCTAAAAGAACGCCAAAGCCGTGTTGAAGAGTTGATTCAGCATATTATAAAAGAAATGGAGTCGGTCGAGTCATGAAGGTGATTTTATTAAGTCATACTCCAAATCCGGATCAATTGGTCGCCGCAGCGGCTAGGCTGTGTTATTCACCGGTGGGAGCTGCCCAATTACAGGAGACGATGACAGCCAAACAAGTCAAGAAATTAGTCGATGACTTACTGGCCATGGGTCATGAGTCTCCCATTGAACATGTTAGTTTTACCTTTGCTATTGAGGGAGTTAGCCGAGCGATGTCTCACCAATTGGTACGACATCGGTTGGCCTCATATTCGCAACAGTCACAGCGCTATGTCAGCGAAAAGGAATTCGATTTTGTGATTCCTCCCAGTATTGAACGGCAGCCGGAAGCAAAAGCAACGTTTCTTCGCCAAATGCAAAGTATTCAAAAAAGCTATAATCAAATGTTGGCCTTAGGGATTCCCAACGAAGATGCACGATATCTACTTCCCAATGCTTGCGAAACCAAGTTAGTGATGACTATGAATGCACGCAGCCTTTACAATTTTTTCACTCAGAGAATGTGTATGCGTGCCCAGTGGGAAATCCGCCAAATGGCTGAACTGATGCGTCAAGAATTACTTCAGGTTTCACCTCTTTTGTTCTCTCGAACAGGTCCCGTCTGTGAGCGAGAGGGGTTTTGCCCTGAAGGGAAAATGTCCTGCGGTCGTTATCCGACTCGTGAACGTCAAAAGTAGGAGGGTGACATGGAGCAAATCGAAGGAAGACATCCGGTGTTAGAAGCAATGAAAGCGAATCGTCCCATGGAGGTCATCTATTTATTGAAAGATGGCAAAGGCGAGGCGTTTGCAAGCATTGAATACACAGCCAAAGAAAAGAAGATTGAAATTCAGCGAGTCGATCGAAATCGTCTGGATCAACTGAGTGAAGGTCGGATTCATCAGGGAGTCATTGCGATTGCAACCGCGAAGCCCATGGTCGATGTAGAAGACATGATTCTTATGGCAAAAGAACGAGGAGAAGATCCTTTTCTATTGATTTTAGATGGTGTTGAAGACCCTGGGAACGTCGGAGCTTTAATGCGCACGGCTTCTGCAGCAGGAGTTCATGGATTAATTTTACGTGAAAAACGTGCTGCCGGTATTACACCGGCAACCATCAAAGCATCTGCCGGTGCCTGGGAGTACTTGCCGGTTGCTATGGTAACCAATATCAGCCGTACCATTCAACAATTGAAAGTGCAAGGGATTTGGGTTGCTGGTGCCGACATGGATGGACAGGTGGTTTACAAAAGCAACCTTAAAGGTCCTCTGGCCATTGTCATAGGAGGAGAAGGCAAAGGACTGAGCCGATTAGTACGGGAGCATTGCGACTTTCTATTAAAGATACCGATGGTAGGACAAATCAGTAGCTTGAATGCATCGGTAGCAGGAGGGTTACTCATGTATGAAGCTTTCCGTCAACGTGGAAATTATTCTTAAAGGGGTGAATGTGAATGGTTCAGAAAAGTATGCAACCCGATCTGAATATTGTTATGTTAGGTGAGTTTACCTTAAGTTCTGCTCAAGCAGAAGTGTCTGAACAAATGAACCATTCGCGAAAGCTATGGAGTATTTTGGCATTTCTGCTGTTAAACCGAGATCACCCCTTGAACCATGAAGAACTAACCAAGGCATTGTGGGAAGAAACGAAAAGCAAGAATCCGGTCAACGCCTTGAAGACTCAATTGTATCGGGTAAGAGAAATGATTCAACCCATAACACCGCCCGAGCAAGAGCTCATAGGAACAGGAAAAGGTCATTATTATTGGAACTCCGAGTTTTCTGTTAAAATCGATGTTGAAGAGTTTGAAGAATTGATTCACTTAGCTTTTCTACGTAAAACCAAAAGGGAAGAAAGTGTAGAGCTGCTTGAAAAAGCGGTCGCGTTATATCAAGGCGATTTTCTCCCAAGAATTCAGCTCCCTTGGACGGACGAAAAGCGAAATGAGTTACGAGAAAAATTACTAAATGCGGTCTTGTACTTATCTTCATATTACGAGAGTATCGGAAATCATGAGCGAATCGTGTCGTTGTGCAAACAAACCTTAGAATATCACCCGTTAGATGAAGATTTGAATACGTTCTACATCCGTGGGCTTTTACACTTGGGCCAACATCAGGAAGCGTTAGTGTATTATGAGAAAGTCAATGATCGGTATATCAGTGAAAAGGGCGAATATCCTGGAGACACGTTACGAAATCTCTATGGCGACATTATGCAGCTGCTACAGCAAATCGAAACCGATCTAAGTGCGATTCAGCAAAAACTAAATATGCAAGATCCAGGGTCGGGAGCTTTTGTTTGTGATTACAGTTTTTTCCGTGAAGCCTATTGCTTAGAATTGCGTCGTGCGGAACGAAGTAAACAGTCGATTTATATTGCGCTAATCACGGTTACTGCCAACAAGAAAGTCGCTTCTACAGTGGATTCTGATCGCTTAGCTCTCGTTATGAAAAGGCTTTTGGTAGTCTTAAAAGAAAATTTACGACGTGGGGATGTTATTTCTCAATACAGTGCAAGCCAGTATGTTTTATTATTACCCACTTCGGCCTATGAAAACTCTTCCGCCTATGAGAATGGTATTTTGGTCTTAAACCGTATCTTATCGATTTACTACAAACGTAATCGACGAAACGATGTCATCTTACACTGCAAGCTGCAGCCCATAAAAGGTAAAAGTTGATCCGCGAAAGTGGCGAAGCAAGAAGAAAATAGAAAATTGTCATTCTATCTGAAAGAAACCACAAAAAGCGGTTGACTTTTTTACCAAGGAACGATATAATAACCAACGTTCAACGGGGTGGGATACCCGAGTTGGCCAAAGGGGGCAGACTGTAAATCTGCTAGCACTGCTTTCGCTGGTTCGAATCCAGCTCCCACCACCAATTTCGCTTACTAGCGAGAACACCATTTGCGGGAGTAGCTCAAAGGTAGAGTCCCGGCCTTCCAAGCCGGTCGTGCGGGTTCGATTCCCGTCTCCCGCTCCATTTTTTTTGCTGATGTAGCTCAGTCGGTAGAGCGTATCCTTGGTAAGGATAAGGTCATCGGTTCAATCCCGATCATCAGCTCCATTCATCGCGGGGTAGAGCAGTCTGGTAGCTCGTCGGGCTCATAACCCGGAGGTCGTAGGTTCAAATCCTGCCCCCGCAACCAAAAACGCTGATGTAGCTCAGTCGGTAGAGCGTATCCTTGGTAAGGATAAGGTCATCGGTTCAATCCCGATCATCAGCTCCACTTAAATCGAAAATTTTTGCCTCCGAGGATACTCGGAGGTTTTTTTGTTTTGGTAATCACGATATTCTTACTATTTATCGCTTTATATGAACTTCTCAAGATTCAGTGTTTTTGGTATGATACAATCAGGCGATAGAAAAAAGTAGTTTTTATTAATAAGAAGGGGGAAATTTCATGAACCGCCGATTTAGTAAAGTAATGATGCTATTTCTTGCAGTCGCACTTTTTTCTGGGAGTATTTATGCTTCAACAGATCTTTTAGGGAATCCATTACCAGTGCTAGAAAAACCGGTAAAACTTACTCTAAGGCAAGAAGCCGATGGCAATGCTGTGATTCCTCGCTTTACACAACCACAAAGTATTATGGATCAAATCGATAATACGGATGACAATTGGGAGGCTCCTTTGATTGAAATGGATTTTCGAATCAATGAGGATGCGTGGCTCTTCGATCGCCAGCCCGGTTTTCGCATCGATTCTCTGGAAACCTACTATGAGCAAGAGTATGAAGAAATATTTCGTACTAGATATCCAAATTTAGGTGCAGGAAGTATTATTCTATATCCAGGTCAGACCATCCATGACGAAGCGAACAGCTTCGACAGCTGGTTATTGCCGGAATGGTTTTTTGCGGACAGTCAGGATTGGAATTTCAATACAAATACCCTCCATGCGCGCTACCGTTTTGTTTATGAATATGAACAAGAAGAAAACGAAGTGTATGGCATAGGAGAAGTAGTTTCACCTTGGTCAGAGGTCGCTTCCATTGGCAAAGATGCTGTGATTGTGTTACCGGAAATCCTTGATGCCCCGCAATCTCTTTATGGAGAGGTTCGAACAAAAGAAGATCAGAAACCCTACTTTTACTTCACCTATGTTATTCCGAAAAATGTACTGGAAGCCAATCAGAAAGTTGCAGTTATCAACTACATGGATTGGAAAATTGGCAACGGCTCATGGGCTTCCGAAAGCAATCAACCGTTATTTCAACAGGGAGGATCCATTTTAGCTTCCTCCACAGAAATCGATCCGGTAGAACGTGGCACATGGGAAGAAGTTAATATCGATAAAGTAAGCTACATGTTTCGAATGAGATTTGAGTATATTCGTCCAGATGGAACCCGATATCAATCCGCATTCTCCAATACGGTTTCCATCGGTACCGAAGCATGGTCCAGTGCTTCCTCATGGGCGACCGATGCGTTGCTAAAAGCGAAAGATGCCGGATTGATCCCCGACTGTTTAATGGGTCAGGATTTAACAATATCGATAACCCGAGCAGAGTTTGCTGCTGTTGCAGTCAAAGTTTACGAGGCGTTATCGGGACTCAAAGCTACTCCGGTGACCGAGAATCCGTTTCGTGATACTACGGATGTTGAGGTGTTAAAGGCGTATCATGTCGGCATTACCGATGGCGTGGGGGAAGGAAAATTTGAACCCAATACGTTATTGAATCGTGAGCAAGCAGCGACAATGATGACGCGAGTCTATAAAAAGGTTTTGTATAGTGAATGGACGCTGAAGACGGACAGTCTCTTTACACTGTCTTTTGTTCGCCCTGCGGCATTTCTCGATGACATCAATATTTCTTCATGGGCGAAAGACTCCGTGTATTTTATGTCAGCCAAAGGAATTATTACGGGTTTTAATGCTTCTACGCAAGGAAGATTTGATTTTAGGCCCCGTAATGTCACTCCTGCGGATGAAGCAGTTCATTTTGCCAATGCAACGCGTGAGCAGGTATTGATTATTGCGAATCGCATGATTGAGAAACTCAAATAGAACATTAAAGAGAAGAAGTTATTTATCAAAAAAGGGCAAGTGAAAGGCTTGTCCTTTTTATTGACTTTATTGCTCGATTTTGGTATACTATTTCTAATTTCATATAGTATTTTAAAGAATTAGGTAAAAATTACCATTAGAAACGAGGAAAAGAAAGAAGTTACATGGAGGGTTTGCGATGTTAAAACAATTCAAAGAATTTGCCATGAGAGGGAATGTTATTGACTTAGCCGTGGGTGTTATTATTGGTGGGGCCTTTGGAAAAATCGTCAGTTCATTGGTTAACGATCTACTAATGCCCCTAATTGGTTCCATAATGGGAGGCGTCAGCTTTACCGATTTAAAATGGATTCTTAAGCCCGCTGTTGGTGAAGTTGCCGAAGTGGCAGTCCGCTATGGTTCCTTTATTCAGGCAATTGTCGATTTTCTGATTATCGCCTTCTCCTTATTTATCGTGATCCGAGCCATGAATGCAGCCAAGAAAAAAGAAGTAAAGGCACCTCCGGCTCCTCCCGCTCCCAGCAAAGAGAGTGTCCTCTTGGAAGAAATTCGTGACTTATTAAAATCGAAAGCTTAAATCCACCCTAGAAGTTGCCCCTCGCGGGACAACTTCTTTTTGGATAATCAAGATTATGCTGAGAATAAGGAGGGCTACTTTTGAGCAAGGAAATTATTGTGCCTTGGTTGATATTGATCGGCATTCTCCTTGTAGTCTTAAGTCAAAAGATTCGCTTTGAGGTGGCCGCCTTTTCTGGCTTGTTAATTTTAGGGTTGAGCGGTGTAGCAACTCCTGCTGATCTCTTTAGTGGCTTTGCTTCCCCGGCGATTTTTACAATTGCTGTAGTTTTGATTATGAGCAAAGGCATTACAGATTCAGGACTTTTCAATGGGTTCGGTGAGTGGATCCAACGAAAAGTCAAAAATCCAAGAATGCAACTTTTGATGATTTTTTTGAACACAGCAATTTTGTCGGCCTTTATGAATAATGTAGGAGCTGCCGGTATCCTCATACCGACCTCCAAGCGTATGGCAAAAAGAGTAAGTGCCAAAGAAAGTGATTTTGGCTTGGCCTTGGTATATGCAGCTCTTTTTGGGGGTTCGGCAACCCTAATCGGAACGGGCTCGAATTTAATTGTTTCAGCTTTTCGCGCAGAAGCCATGGGCGCTCCCTTCAAAATCTTTGATTTTTTGCCACATGGAGCAGCAATCATAGCGGTCGGCATTGTCTTCTTGTTTGTATGTGAACAATGTGGATGGATTCTGCATGACCCGTTGGATCAGGCAGAAGGCGCGCCTGAGGAGATCGTGCTCCCTGATTTACCCCAAAGAAACACCAAAAAGATCGCAAGTGTGATCGTACCTTTATTGCCGGCAATTATTCTGGCAGCCACAGGCATCTTAGCACCCGTATTAGCTTTTGGTTTTGTCATTCTAATTTGGGGGATGTTTGGGATTTTGTCGGTGAAAGACGCCTTTGAAACCTTAAATCTTCCGGTCTTGATCATTGTCGGTAGTATGCTGAGCTTGTCAAAGGTAATGCAACAAAATAACGCTTTTGTGCCCTTGACTCAGTTGATTCTTCCTATTATGAAACACGTTCCCAGCTTTCTTTTCTTGCTTTTGTTGATATTCATGACGAGTATCTTAGCAAATTTCATGGATAATACGGTTGCGGCTGTCATTATGGCTCCCTTTGTTTTGCAATTGAGCACCAGTAATGCATTCGATATACCGTTAGATGCTTTGTTAATGGCCGTAGCAGCTGGTGCAAGCTTAAGTATCTTATTGCCGACGAACAAAGTGACTTTGGTTGTTCAAGCCGAAATGGGATTTACTTCGGAAGAATTCATCCACAAAGGAATTGCCATTGCAGGTTTTTCAGTGTTATTCGCCACAACGGTTTTGTGGCTTGTATGGTGTTAGATCAAATTTAAATAAACGGAGGAGATTTTATGGATTTCAAACAAATTTATACCCCAGGCCTAGCTCATTGTTCTTACATTATTGGTGGCGAAAAAGAATGCATAGTAATTGACCCCGCACGCGATGTGGAG
Source organism: uncultured Eubacteriales bacterium (assembly GCA_964425745.1). Classification (GTDB taxonomy): domain Bacteria; phylum Bacillota; class JAAYKD01; order JAAYKD01; family JAAYKD01; genus CALCNS01. The sequence goes on from CAYRNW010000003.1 coordinate 17,747, forward strand.
GTGTATCTTCAGGCAGCCGAAGGGTATAAGCTGCCAATTACGGCCATCATAGAGACCCATTTGCATGCCGACTTTGTATCCGGTCATGTAGAACTGGCAGAACGTACCGGAGCAAAGATTTATGTTTCTAAGACCGCTAATGCTGAATATCCCCATCAGGGATTAACCGATGGAGAAGTTTTTGAGATCGATACCTTCCGTTTGCAAATGTTTGACACGCCGGGGCACACACCGGAAGGCTCCATCTTTTTTGTGGCAGATACCACTCGAGGTCCGGAATATGTCTTAGCATTTACAGGGGACACACTCCTAATTGGTGATGCGGGTAGACCTGATTTATTCCCCGATATTAAGGATGAACTGGCGAAGAATCTTTATGATTCTCTCCGCAGAATTGAAAAAATGGGAGATTACATTGAAATTTATCCGGCTCACGGAGCGGGTTCGTTATGTGGGAAAGCGTTATCCTCGAAATTGTCATCGACCTTAGGAATTGAGCGCATGCATAATGATGCCTTGAAAATTCACCCCAAAGAGGAGTTTGTGAAAACCTTTTTAGCAGATATGCCGGAAGCGCCGGATCATTTTTCAAGATGTTCAGAGATCAATCGCTTAGGAGCGGTCAATACACAAATGTTATCTGAACCCAAAGGATTCGAACCAAAAACATTCTTGGAAATGGCTCAACAAGGTGCAATCATCGTAGATACTCGAGATCAATTAGCCTTTGCATCAGCACACATCCCCGGTGCTTATGGGTTGAGCTTAAAAGGAAATTTTGCAACGTTTGCCGGTTGGGTATTACCTCCTGAAAAGCCAATCTTGCTGGTGTTAGAATCAGAAAAAGATTTAACGGCAGCATTAAAAGGGCTGTATAGTGTCGGATTAGATCAAGTGAGTGGATATTTGCTCGGTGGCATGTCTGCTTTTGCCATGAGTGGGTATCGCACTGCTGGTATGGAAAGCATTTCTGTGGAGGAATTAAAAGAGCGATTCGACCGGGGCGAAGTCACCTTGGTCGATACCCGTTTAAAAAGTGAATTCGATACCTTCCATGTAGAGGGTTCTATTCACATGGCTGCTCCCGAGGTTCGCAAAAGAGGGATTGAGTTGATGGGTTATTCAACCCTTGCCTTTATTTGCAATAGTGGTAATCGATCTCTGTTAGCAGCGAGTTTAATGATGCAGCAGAGCAAAGAGATCAAAATCATCAATGTTATTGGAGGAACGTCGGCGTGGTCCGATTTAGGATATCCTATCGTTTAAAAGGAGAGTGGAAGCATGATACAATTCTTATTCGTTGACCCTTGGCCGTGGTGGCTAGGCGGTTTGGTGATCGGTTCTTTGGTTCCTCTTCTATACTATTTTTTAAATACGCCCTTAGGTGTATCGACGGGGTTTGGAAACCTAGCAAAGGTGCTCTTCGGCAGTAGAAAATTGAAATGGTTACAGGGAAAGAGTTTTGATAACGTACTAAATCATCGGTTTTATATGATGCTGGGTATGTTGTTGGGGGCCTTTATTTCGGGTCGAACCATGGGTATACCGATTTCGACCGAAATGGGGAAATTTACGCAAGTGTTGCAATGGCCGGCTTGGGCAAACATCCTTTGGTTTCTCATGGGAGGATTTTTATTAGCTCTGGGCGCTCGTATCGCGGGTGGATGTACCTCGGGTCACAGTATTCACGGGCTCGCGAACTTCCATTTGTCCAGTTTAATCGCAACCATTTTCTTTCTTCTTTTTGGAGCAATCACGGTTTTTGCAATCCGCATCTTTCTCATGGGAGGTGCTTAGAGTGAAAAAGAATTTATCATTTTTGGGGTTTGGAATGTTGTTTGGCTTTGCTTTAAGCCGCGTTCGGGCGTCAGACTACAACTATATCTATAACATGTTTACCGGTACGGATTTGACCCTAGCCTTAGTCATTGTTTCGGCGATTATTGTTGGTGCTGTTGGCATGCGATTATTGGCGATGAACCATTACCGTGGTTATCAGGGTCAACCCATTGAGGTTAACAAGAAAGAACTTACCAAATATACCGCTTTGGGCGGAACGATTTTTGGCATTGGCTGGGGCATGTCCGGTGCTTGCCCGGGAACCCTCATGGCGCAAATCGGAGAGGGTAGTCTCATGGGTCTTGTGACGCTTACGGGTGCAATTTTAGGAACGTATGCCTATGCTATGCTGAAGGAAAAAGTCAAGGATTTATAATATTTATGCACAAAACGTATAAATATTTAAAAGAATGCAAGAAAACCACCAAATATTAGCAATGGTTTATATTTAATAATGAATGATTAATATTCATTCATAAAAGGATAAAAGGTTTTATGTGTCGAAATACTCCAATACTATGTCGAATAAGAACATACAGGTTCGACTTATGAAGGAGAATGGACCATGAAACCTTTTGTTCAATTGAATTCCGAAATCGGCGTCCTGAATACGGTTGTGTTACATCGGCCCGGTTTAGAATTGGAGCATTTGATTCCGCCGTATTTAGAATATATGCTTTCAGAAGATACTCCGCATGTGGCGACTGCCGGAAAAGAACACGATGCTTTTGCCAATTTGCTAAGAGAGAACGGTACAGAAGTTTTGTATTTGGCAGATTTGTTCTTAGAAGTAATTCAAGAAGAATCGGTGCGCAATGCTTTCATTGAGGAGTATTGCGAAAAGAGCCCTATATCATCGAAAGATTTGAAAAAGACGGTTCGTGAATACTTATTGAATTTATCTTCGGAGCAGTTACGTGATGTTGTTCTAAGGGGTATCATGAAACGCGACCTAACCGGAAAAGCTGCTAAACTTTTACCCATGGCAATCGAAGAAGAATACCCTTTTATCACTGATCCCTTGTGTGGCATCTACTTTACTCGGGATATTGGTGTTTGTATTGGCCGCGGCATGTTGGTCAGTAGTATGAGTATGCCTTTTCGGCAACGAGAAACTCTGCTAGTACATTATATTTGGCAATACCATCCGTCTTTTCGGGAAAGTCAAACTCCAAAATGGTATGATAATTCCTTGGGATACGGGATTGAGGGCGGGGACGTTTTGGTGTTATCCGACCGGGTCTTAGCCATTGGATACAGTGAGAGGACTTCATTAGGGGCAGTAGAAGCGTTAGCCCATACGTTATTCACACAAGGCTATGAGAAAATATTGTTGTTCCATTTGCCCAAAAATCGCCGGTTCATGCATTTAGATGTGTTGTTTACGATGGTAGATCGGAATAAGTTCCTCATTACACCCGCTTTGGCCTCCGGTCAATTTGCAATCTATGAATTGAGTTTAGGACGTGAAGGTCAAATTCAAGCAAAACTTCAAAACCAACCGGTGAAGAAGGTTTTAGCCAAAGCCTTAGGTTTAGATGAAGTGATCTTTATCTCGGTAGGGGGTGGAGATGTCATCTACGCTCCCAGAGAGCATTGGAATATGGGGTCGAATGTGTTAACGATTGCCCCAGGCAAAGTGGTGGCGTATGATCGCAATGATGTCACCAATGAACAATTACAACGAAACGGAGTTGAAGTTCTAACATTCTCAGGTTGTGAGCTCTCTCGAGGTCGCGGGGGCCCACGCTGTATGAGTATGCCAATTCACCGGGAGCACATATAAAAAATTGCTTGACATTAGAGAAGAGAACATGATATATTTACTAAAAGCAATGCGGAAGAAATACCTTATTCGGCAGTGATCAGAGAGGGTTTGTCGTTGGCTGAAAGCAAACCTACATGCGCCTATAAGGGAAACCCCTTCCAAGCTGCCATTCGAAAGGGTTTCCTGAGTAGTTTCGGCCGTAAGTTCACGTTAAGAACATGGAGTGATGGCAAATTTGTCATAATTCAGGTGGAACCGTGCAAATTGCACCCTGATCAGAGGGATTTCTCTGATTAGGGTGTTTTTATTTTTGAATCAAAAGAAAGAGGTGTTTTATATGATTCATGTCTATTTGAAAAATGGAAATGTATTAGAATTACCGGAAAACAGTACTAGTTATGATGCTGCTAAAAAAATCAGCAATAGTTTAGCCAAAGAGGTCTTAGCAGCTCAAGTCAACGGAAAGAATGTGGATCTGAAACTCGAACTCAAAGAAGGAGATCATCTTCATCTAATTACGTTTGCAGACGATGAAGGCAAAATGGTGATGCGTCACAGTGGATCCCATCTCATGGCACAAGCCGTAAAGAGATTGTACCCCGACGCACAGCTAACCATTGGACCTGCTGTCGAAAACGGGTTTTACTATGACTTTGACATGGAAGGCACGATTTCTGCCAATGAAATCGATGCAATTGAGCATGAAATGGCAAAGATTGTCAAAGAGAACCTACCTATCGAGCGTTTTACGCTTTCTCGGGAAGAGGCCCTTGCTTTTGTCAAAGAAAAGAACGAGCCATACAAAATTGAACTTATTGAGAACCTACCTGTTGATGCGGAGATTTCCTTTTATAAGCAAGGTGAGTTTGTCGATCTGTGCGCCGGTCCTCATGTGAGTAGCACCGGAATGCTAAAAGCTTTTAAATTGACGGCTGTAACTGGGGCTTATTGGCATGGAGATGCCAAGAATAAAATGCTGCAACGAGTCTATGGTATCGTCTTCCCGAAAAAGGCAGACTTAGATGCATACTTAACAATGCTGGAAGAGGCGAAGAAGCGCGATCATCGTAAATTGGGCCGCGAGCTGGATCTTTTTATGATGGCTGATGAAGGCCCGGGCTTCCCGTTTTTCCTACCCAAAGGCATGGTGTTACGCAACACCTTGCTCGACTTTTGGCGTAAAAAACATCACGAGGCAGGATATCAGGAAATCAGTACGCCGATCATCCTCAATGAAAGCCTTTGGCATCAATCAGGTCATTGGGATCATTACAAAGATAACATGTATTTTACCAGCATTGACGAGCAAACCTATGTCGTCAAACCGATGAATTGTCCAGGTGGAATCTTGGCGTTCCAACGCAGGATGTATTCTTATCGCGACTTGCCACAACGTTTGGCAGAGCTGGGATTAGTACATCGTCACGAACTTTCCGGAGCATTGCATGGGCTGATGCGGGTTCGAAATTTTACCCAAGATGATGCACATCTCTATATCACTCCGGAACAAATTCAAGATGAAGTTGTCAAAACGATTCAGCTAATCGATTCCATTTATAAGGTTTTTGGTTTTGAATATCATATGGAGCTTTCAACTCGTCCCGAAAACTCCATGGGAACCGATGAACAGTGGGAGCTCGCCACCAATGGCTTGCGGAGCGCACTGGAAGCTATGGAAGCCCCCTACAAACTCAATGAGGGTGATGGAGCATTCTATGGGCCGAAGATCGATTTTCATTTGAAGGATTGTTTGGGGCGTACCTGGCAATGTGGCACCATCCAATTAGATTTGCAAATGCCAGAGCGTTTTGACCTTACCTATATTGGACCCGATGGAGAAAAGCATCGCCCGGTCATGTTACACCGCACCGCATTGGGCAGTGTAGAGCGATTTATGGGAATCCTAATCGAACATTATGCCGGGGCATTTCCAACCTGGTTAGCACCGGTTCAAGCGCGAATCTTATCGATTACCGACAATCATATTCCTTATGCAAAGACAATTTATGAGAAGCTGGATGCAGTTGGCATCCGAGTCGAGTTAGACGATCGCAATGAGAAAATCGGATTCAAGATTCGCGAAGCCCAGCTGCAGAAGATTCCATATATGCTCGTCTTGGGGGATCAAGAGAAGGAACAAGGTGTGATTGCCGTTCGGGATCGTAGTACTGGTAAAACGCAGGTTATGACCCTGGATGAATTTATTGCTAAAGTTCAAGGTGAGGTCAAGAGTATGCAAAACAGCTAAGATTCAAGTGAAAACCCATTGCAAACACAAAAGAAATGATGTAGAATAACCATAGTGTTTCTTAGGTTGATAGGACTTCAACTCGAGAACACAACTATCAATCGGGAGGCGATTTCATTGGCCAAAAAGAAATACGAACGCAACAAACCCCACGTAAATATCGGAACCATCGGTCATATCGATCATGGCAAAACCACATTAACAGCAGCATTAACCATCGTGTTATCAACCGTAGGCGGAGCCGATGTCATGAAATATGAAGACATTGACAAAGCACCGGAAGAAAAAGCACGTGGAATTACCATCAACACCGCTCACGTTGAGTATCAAACCGAAACACGCCATTACGCCCACGTAGACTGCCCGGGACATGCGGACTATGTTAAGAACATGATCACCGGAGCTGCACAAATGGACGGAGCAATCTTGGTTGTTTCAGCAGCAGACGGCCCGATGCCGCAAACACGGGAGCACATTTTGCTAGCATACCAAGTCGGCGTACCGCACATGGTCGTCTTCTTGAACAAATCAGACATGGTTGATGATCCTGAACTAATCGAACTCGTTGAAATGGAAGTTCGTGAGCTGTTAACCAGCTACAAATTCCCGGGCGACGACGTACCGTTCGTGGTAGGATCTGCATTGAAAGCCGTTGAATGTGGCTGTGGCAAACGCGACTGTGAATGGTGCGGCAAGATCTGGAACCTCATGGACGCCGTCGATTCCTACATTCCGACTCCGGAACGTGCAACCGACAAACCATTCTTGATGCCTGTAGAAGACGTCTTCACGATTACCGGACGTGGAACCGTAGCGACCGGAAGAGTCGAACGTGGTATGGTCAAAGTAGCAGACGAAGTCGAAATCGTAGGCTTAATGGAAAAACCGCGTAAAGTCGTTGTAACAGGCGTAGAAATGTTCCGCAAATTGCTGGATTCCGCCATGGCCGGCGACAACGTAGGTGTGTTGCTTCGTGGTGTAGACCGCAAAGACATCGAACGCGGACAAGTCTTAGCGAAACCGGGTTCCATCAAACCCCATACCAAATTCAAAGCTCAAGTCTATGTATTGAGCAAAGAAGAAGGCGGACGCCATACCCCGTTCTTTAACGGATATCGTCCCCAATTCTATTTCCGAACCACCGATGTAACCGGGAACATTGAGTTACCGGAAGGCGTAGAGATGGTCATGCCTGGCGACAACATTGTCATGGGCGTAGAACTGATCACTCCGATCGCAATCGAAAAAGAATTGCGTTTTGCAATTCGCGAAGGCGGACGTACCGTCGGCGCCGGTGTTGTTACTGAAGTAGAAGAAAAATAAGCAGATTACCGTATTGGGGCTTGCCAAAAACGAGCCCCATTTTTATTTGTACCGAGGGTTTGTCCTGAAACGGTGTCAAAATGGCCTAAGCTATTTTTCATTTAACACAAAAAAAAGGATGCTTGATTTCAAAATAAGCATTGACACAGAAGCTGCTCTATGATATTCTTACAAAGTCACATTATGCCCCATTTGTTGAGGGCATAGATTGTATATGGGAGGTGCTTGAAGAATGAGAGTCGGAATCAGCTTGGCTTGTACAGAATGCAAGCAAAGAAACTATCGTACCGAAAAGAACAAAAAGAAAACAACCGAACGGTTAGAGTTAAAAAAATATTGCAAGTTCTGCAAAGTCCACACTTTACACCGAGAAACTCGATAGAGGGGTGAGAAGATGAGCTTTGTCAGTAAAATCAAAGGATGGGGAAGCGGGATAACCGGTTTCTTTCGCAATGTACGAGGGGAACTTCGTAAAGTGCAATGGCCTAACAGACGTGAAACCACCATATACTCTGTATTGGTTATCGTCTTCACGCTGTTTGTTTCCATGCTGATTTGGTTAGTAGATACCCTTTTCAGTACGTTGCTGTCTTTCATCATATAAATGAAAGCACGAGTTGTTAAGAAAAGAGGTGAAGCCGTCGTATGAAACAAGAATGGTATGTAGTCCACACGTATTCTGGGTATGAAAACAAAGTCAAAGATAACCTGGAAAAACGTGTAGAGACCATGGAAATGCAGGATAAGATTTTTCGTATCGAAGTCCCTACTGAAGACGAAGTAGAGATCAAAGATGCAAAAAAGAAAACAACCAAACGCAAGCTGTATCCTGGTTATGTTCTGGTTGAAATGATCTATACCGATGACTCTTGGTATGTTGTCCGCAACACACCTGGAGTGACAGGCTTCATAAGTGCCGAAAATAACAAGCCAATCCCTATGGAAGAAGAGGAAGTTGCGCGAATTATCGGAAAACAAACTGAACCCGTGGAACGCATTCGTTCCATAGATTTAACGGTTGGAGATAAAGTTGTAGTGGTGGAAGGCCCTTTTATTGGGAAAACCGGCACCATTCAAGAAGTCAATTTAGAAGACCAGTATTTAAAAGTTTTGCTTTCTGTTTTTGGCTTCGGCCGGGAGGTTCTTACCGAACTTGCTTTGACCGATGTGAAAAAAGAATAAAGCCTTAACCGGCAGCTTTGCTTTCTTAAAAAGCTTAGTTTAGAACAAAGGAGGTGTAACCATGGCAAAGAAATTAGTTAAAGTCGTCAAATTACAATTACCTGCCGCCAAAGCAACACCGGCACCGCCAGTCGGACCGACTCTTGGGCAAGCAGGAATCAATATGATGGCATTCTTGAAAGAATTCAACGAAAAGACAGCCTCTCAAATCGGCTTAGTCATTCCTGTTGAGATTTCGGTATATCAAGATCGGTCTTTTACTTTTATTCTGAAAACGCCCCCGGCAGCGGTATTGCTGAAAAAAGCTTGTAATATCGATACTGCTTCTGGGAACCCGAATAAGAAAAAAGTCGGAACCTTATCCAGAGACAAAGTTCGGGAGATTGCACAATTAAAAATGCCCGATCTGAACGCCGCTTCTATTGAAGCCGCGATACGTATGGTTGAGGGCACTGCCCGCAGCATGGGGATTGAGGTTCAAGGATAAGCCTTGACCTTCATTGTACTCAACCGGTGGGAGGGGTAGACCCCCGCTTAACCACGAAGGAGGAAAGAAAAATGGCCAAACATGGCAAACGCTTTGCAGAAGCTGCAAAATTAGTAGATTTTAATAAATTATATGATCCGTTAGAAGCATTAGAACTAGTCGGCAAAACTTCCACAACAAAATTCGTGGAATCTGTCGATTTGGCTGTGGTTTTGGGTGTTAATCCAAAACATGCCGATCAAAATGTCCGTGGTGCTACCGTCATGCCCGCCGGCTTAGGAAAAACAGTGCGTGTTTTAGCCTTTGCCAAAGGCGACAAAGCAAAGGAAGCCGAATTGGCTGGAGCCGATATCGTCGGTGCCGAAGAATTGGTAGCAAAAATCCAAGGTGGTTGGATGGATTTCGATGTTGCAGTAGCTACCCCCGATGTTATGGGTTTAGTTGGCCGATTGGGTCGCGTATTAGGTCCTCGTGGCTTAATGCCAAATCCCAGAACCGGAACGGTAAGCATGGAAATCGGCAAGGCTATTAATGAAATTAAAGCCGGTAAAGCAGAATATCGTGTTGATAAAGCGGGTGTGATCCATGTTCCAATTGGGAAAGCCGATTTTTCCGCTGAGAAATTGGCCATCAATATGGAAGCAATCATGGATGCTTTGGTGAAGGCACGTCCTGCCGCAGCTAAAGGTACTTATATTCGTTCGGTCACAGTTTCAACGACCATGGGTCCTGGAATTCATGTAAACCCACAGAAGTCGACCGAAAAAATTGCTCCACAAGCTTAAGTTTATCTTGACAAAGGGTACTTAGGCATTTACAATAAGAAAAGATCGTAGACAGCAGGGACAGAAATGTTTAATCATCCTGCCGAGGTCGGAAGAACGCTTACAATCAAGCGGTATCCGTCTGTCTACGGATACCGCTTTTCATGTTATTGGAGCTCTTCTCCCTTGCGTTGTTCGGTGAAGAACAATTGCTAGAGAAGCGAGAAGCAAATAAGGGAGGTGTAACAACAATGAATACGATACGTGAACAGAAAGTCGCAGCTGTAGCTGAACTTAAAGAACGTTTCCAATCTTCTCACTCCGTTGTTTTTATGGACTACAGAGGAATGAACGTGTCTACTGTAACCAAATTGCGCCGTAAATGCCGTGAAGGCGGCGTGGAGATGAAGGTTATTAAGAACACGTTAGCGCGCATTGCTGCCGAAGAATTAGGATTGGGTTCGCTCAACTCCAAATTAGAAGGTACAACTGCAGCGTTCTACGGGTTGACCGATCCGGTCGCACCTGCGAAAATTTTGGAAGAATTCTTAAAAGAAAGCAAAATGGCCCTTGAATACAGAGGTGGAATCGTGGGTGGCAAAGTCATCGACGCTGCCGGTATTAAAGCGTTAGCCAGCTTACCTGATAAGAATGTTCTCATAGCACAGGTTCTCGGTACCTTAATCGCACCGATTACCGGATTCTATTCCGTTTTACAAGGTAACACCCGCAATTTGGTGTATGCTTTGGAAGCAGTTCGGAAGCAAAAAGAAGAAGCCAGCAATTAAAATTCAAGGTTTCTTGTTTTCACTTTAATAAAGAAATAATTTAGGAGGATGTTTATAATGAATAAAGAACAATTAATTGAAGCAATCAGCAACATGACCGTATTGGAATTGGCCGATTTAGTAAAAGCGCTTGAAGAGAAATTTGGGGTTTCTGCTGCTGCTCCCATGGCTGTTGCCGCTGCTCCTGTAGCTGCTGCTGCTGTTGTTGAAGAAGAACAAACCGAATTCGATGTTATTCTTGAAGCTGTTGGCGACAAGAAGATCAACGTTATCAAAGTCGTTCGCGAAGTGACTGGATTAGGTTTGACCGAATCCAAAGCAATCGTTGATGGCGCTCCCAAAGCAGTGAAAGAAAAAGTTTCGAAGAACGATGGCGAAGAAATCGTTAAGAAATTAACTGAAGTCGGCGCAACCGCTAAATTGAAATAGTTCGAGATTTCGACGAGCCACTGAATTCTCAAAGAAACTCTCTCTGCCTAGAGAGGGTTTCTTTTCTAATTTTCAAGCAAGAGATTGCTTGACTAAATGGTAATCCTATGATAATATAGATAATTGCAATAGCGTAAGATGGACTAAGTATCCTTTCTTACAAACGCGTCTCCCATGATGGGGTTTTTTAAGCGATACGAATGAAAAAGCAAGGAGTCGACAGCAGGTATAACAGAAAAATGCCTGCTGTTTGGTTACTCATTGCCTTTTATGCATTCAAACGAGGGGTGACAAATTTGGACGGTAAGATGGTCAAATCGGGCAATCGTCAGCGTTTCTCATTTTCACGAATTGACGAAGTGCTGCCCATTCCTAATCTCATTGAGGTTCAACAGAGTTCTTATCAGTGGTTCCTTAATGTAGGTTTAAAAGAATTGTTACGGGATATTTCGCCGGTACAAGACTTTACCAATAACTTAAGTTTATATTTCGGCGAATACCGCTTGGGGGATCCCAAGTATTCCGTAGAAAATTCCAAAGAACGGGATGTAACCTATGCAGCTCCTTTGAGAGTCAAAGTTCGCCTCAGCAACAAACAGACCGGTGAAATCAAAGAGCAAGAAGTTTTCATGGGTGATTTCCCATTGATGACGGATCAAGGAACCTTTGTTATCAACGGGGCGGAGCGGGTTATCGTTTCACAGCTGGTTCGCTCTCCGGGTGCCTATTTTGTTTGGAGTGTTGATGCAAATAACAACCGTCTTTATAGTTCCCAAATTATCCCGAATCGGGGAGCTTGGTTGGAATTCGAAACCGATACAAATCAAGTGTTGTACACACGTATCGACCGAAATCGGAAAATTCCGGTTACGGTTCTTCTTCGTGTCTTAGGGTTGGTCCAAAACGCAGATATCTTAGATTATTTTAATGATGATGCTCGATTGAGAGCCACCTTAGAAAAAGACGTAACAGACAGCCGTTTATCGGCATTGTTTGAGATTTACAAAAAATTACGGCCTGGCGAACCCCCTACAGAAGACAGTGCTATGAACCTGATTCGCACCTTGTTTTTTGATCCGCGTCGTTATGACTTAATGCAAGTAGGCCGCTACAAATTGAATAAAAAATTGGCCATTCAACGCAGAGCATTGGGGAGAATTTCTTCACGCACGGTTGTGGCGAAAGAAAATATTTATTCCGAAGAAGGCACTTTGGTGATTGCCGCCGGCGAGGTCGTGGTTGGTAAAGGGGAAACGTTACGTCGTGAGCATTTCTCTAAACTTATGCAAACCGGAGTCAACGAAATCTATATTTACGCGGCCGATGGGGAACACGAAATCAAAGTCATCGGTAATGGTTATCTTTGCCAAACCTGGCAAGAACGTTTGTTAGGTCAACGTGTAGCCGAAAGCATCCTGTATAAAGAACAATTGATCATCGGAGATGGTGAGATCGTTACAGAAGAACACATGGCAAGCATTATTTCCATGGCAGAAGAGGGAAAACTGCGCTATGTTGTTGTGCAACGAGAAGAAGAAACCGAAACGATTTATCTAGGACCGATTTATAGCCCCCGCAACGAAAAACATTTGACCAATGACGATATTTTGGCTGCCATTAGCTACCAGCTGAATATTATTGACGGTTTAGGAAATCGCGACGATATCGATCACCTAGGCAATAGACGTCTGCGCTCTGTAGGTGAATTGTTGCAAAATCAATTCCGAGTTGGCTTAGCGCGTATGGAACGCGTGATTCGCGAACGTATGTCCATCCAAAATACCGAACAAGTGACTCCTCAGGCATTGATTAACATACGACCTGTCGTTGCTTCAATTAAAGAATTCTTTGGATCAAGCCAATTATCTCAATTTATGGATCAAACCAACCCCTTGGCGGAATTAGCGCATAAACGCCGCCTCAGTGCTTTAGGTCCGGGAGGTTTGAGTCGAGATCGAGCAGGATTTGAAGTCCGGGACGTTCATCATAGCCATTATGGCAGAATGTGTCCGATTGAATCACCTGAAGGTCCGAACATTGGTTTGATTGGTTCCTTAACAACCTACGCACGTATCAATAAGTATGGATTTATAGAAACACCGTATCGTAGAGTCGATAAAGAAACCGGACAAGTAAGCAAAGTGATTGATTATTTGACGGCAGACGAAGAAGATGAGTTCATCTGCACACAAGCCAATACTCCGTTGACGGAAGATCACTTTTTCGCTGAAGAGCGAATCACAGTTCGGCTGCGAAATTTAGAAATCAAACAGGTTTATCCCAAAGAAGTCGATTATATGGATGTGTCACCAAAACAATTGTTCTCGGTTCCCACAACCTTGATCCCTTTCTTGGAAAACGATGATGCTTCTCGAGCCCTTATGGGGTCAAACATGCAGAAGCAAGCAGTGCCTTTATTAGTTCCCAAAGCACCGATTATCGGAACCGGGATGGAAGGCAGAGCAGCAATTGATTCAGGGGTATGCGTTATTTCCCGTCGAGCCGGTGTTGTCATTCGTGCAACCGCTGATGAAATCAAAGTGTTAGGCGATGATAACGAAGTTGACACCTTCAAGTTGACGAAATTTACTCGTTCCAATCAAGGGACCTGTATGAATCAACGAGTCTTGTGTATCAAGGGACAACGAGTAGAAGCAGGACATGTTTTAGCGGACGGCCCAGCCACTGAAGAAGGCGAGCTGGCCTTAGGTAAAAATGTTTTGGCGGCCTATATGCCTTGGGAAGGCTACAACTACGAAGATGCGATCTTGTTATCGGAAAAAGTCGTTCGTGAAGATATTTTCACTTCCATTCATATAGAAGAATATGAATCCGATGCCCGAGATACCAAATTAGGGCCGGAAGAAATTACCCGCGATATTCCAAACGTTGGTGAAGATCAATTACGGGATTTAGATGATCGTGGAATCGTGAGAATTGGTGCAGATGTTCGTTCCGGAGACATTCTGGTTGGGAAAGTAACTCCTAAAGGTGAAACCGAATTGACCGCAGAGGAACGCTTATTACGGGCTATCTTTGGAGAGAAGGCGCGTGAAGTGCGTGACACCTCATTGCGCGTTCCCAATGGAGAAGCCGGAAAAATTGTCGATGTCAAAGTGTTCTCGCGCGAGAACAACGATGAACTACCACCCGGAGTCAATCAATTGGTCCGTGTCTATATTGCTCAAAAACGCAAAATCAGCGTTGGGGACAAAATGGCCGGACGTCATGGAAACAAAGGTGTCGTCTCCAGAATCATGGCCGAAGAAGATATGCCCTTCTTGCCCGATGGCACACCGATTCAGATCGTTTTGAATCCTCTGGGTGTTCCTTCCCGTATGAATATCGGACAAATTTTGGAAGTCCATCTGGGTGCTGCTGCTCATAAGTTGGGCTACCACATTGCTACTCCGGTCTTTGATGGAGCGGGTGAAGACGATGTTCTACAAGCACTGAAAGAATCCGGCTTAGAACGCGATGGTAAAACCGTACTATACGATGGACGAACCGGGGATCCTTTTGAAAACCGAGTTACTGTCGGTTATGTATATATGTTAAAACTATTCCACTTGGTCGACGATAAGATTCATGCTCGTTCTACCGGACCTTACTCCTTGGTAACGCAACAACCTTTGGGCGGGAAAGCTCAATTTGGCGGTCAGCGTTTTGGTGAAATGGAAGTTTGGGCTTTGGAAGCCTATGGAGCTGCCTACACCTTACAAGAGTTATTAACCGTAAAATCCGATGACGTGATTGGACGCGTGAAAACCTATGAAGCCATTGTCAAGGGGGAAAATGTTCCTGAACCGGGTATTCCGGAATCCTTCAAAGTTTTGATTAAAGAACTTCAAAGCCTTGGCTTAGATGTCAAAGTTTATTCTGCCGATGCTGAAGAAATCATTATTCGTGAAACCGATGATGACATTGGTGAAACGGCTAAAGAACTTGATCTGAATATTGAATCGGTCGAACCGGATGTCTCAATGGACGAATTGGATGATATCGACGAAGACCAAGAAGAAGATGATGATCTGATTCTCGAGTTCCCCACGATTGAAACCGCGGAAGATCTCCCGGTTAGAATGCCGGAGAAAAAAGAATTAGTGATCGACGATGCCAAGCTCGCTCAATTAGCGAAATTGGTTGCTGCCAAACTAGAGGATGATCTCTTGGATGAAGATCTTCTGCTTTCAGATGAAGATGAAGAAGAAGATGAAGAGGACGAGGATGAAGATCCTGTACTGCAATAGGATGGCAATCGGAACTCGATTGTTGGAAAGAGAAGGGAGATAATGCTTGTGCTGGATGTCAACATTGCTTCCATGAAAATTGGACTTGCTTCCTCAGAGCATATTCGCAAATGGTCTCGCGGTGAAGTCAAAAAGCCCGAAACCATTAACTATAGAACTTTGAAACCGGAAAAAGATGGTCTTTTCTGTGAGAAGATCTTTGGACCGACCAAAGACTGGGAGTGCTACTGCGGTAAATACAAACGAATCCGATATAAAGGAATTGTTTGTGATCGATGTGGAGTTGAGGTTACCAGAGCCAAAGTGCGTCGAGAAAGAATGGGCCACATAGAATTGGCGGCACCGGTTTCTCATATTTGGTTTTTTAAAGGAATTCCTAGTCGAATGGGTTTGATCTTAGATATGTCGCCCAGAATCTTAGAAAAGGTTCTCTATTTTGCGGCGTATGTCGTTTTAGATCCGGGTGTTGGTACTGAATTAGTTGAAAAAGAGATTCTCAACGAAGCTCAGTATCGGGAAGCCCGTGACAAGTACGGTTCCGCCGGATTTAGAGCCGGCATGGGAGCCGAGGCGGTTCGTGAGTTGCTTGAAAAGGTGAATGTCGAAGAACTATGCCCCGAATTAAGAAACGAAATCAAAAATACTTCCGGACAACGAAAAACGCGCGCCAGTCGCCGTTTAGAAGTGGCCGAGGCGTTTCGAAAATCAGGAAATAAACCGGAATGGATGATCATGGATGTGGTTCCGGTCATCCCTCCGGAATTGCGTCCCATGGTTCAGCTCGATGGCGGCCGCTTTGCCACTTCGGATTTGAACGATTTATATCGTCGAGTAATCAATCGAAATAATCGGTTAAAAAAATTGCTGGATCTTGGAGCTCCCGATATCATTGTTCGCAATGAAAAACGGATGTTACAAGAAGCAGTCGATGCGTTGATCGACAACGGTCGTCGTGGCCGTCCGGTAACCGGTGCCGGTAATCGTCCTTTGAAATCTTTAAGCGAAATGCTGAAAGGAAAACAAGGTCGATTCCGCCAGAACCTCCTCGGTAAACGAGTCGATTATTCTGGACGTTCGGTTATCGTTGTAGGTCCCGAATTAAAATTGTATCAATGCGGATTGCCCAAAGAAATGGCCTTAGAGTTATTCAAGCCCTTTGTCATGAAGGTCTTAGTTCAAAAAGGTCTCGCACACAACATAAAATCTGCAAAACGTAAAGTTGAAAGAGTCAGTGAAGAAGTTTGGGATGTCTTAGAAGAAGTCATTCAGGGTCATCCGGTGATGTTAAACCGAGCCCCCACTTTGCATCGACTCGGTATCCAAGCGTTTGAACCGGTTTTAGTGGAAGGACGCGCCATAAAGTTGCACCCTTTGGTATGTCATGGTTTCAATGCAGACTTTGACGGAGATCAAATGGCTGTGCACGTTCCCCTGTCACCGGAAGCCCAAGCAGAAGCGCGTTTCCTAATGATGGCAACCAACAACATCCTCAATCCTAAAGATGGTAAACCTGAAATCACACCTCAACAAGATATGATCTTAGGAAGTTATTATTTGACCATCGTTCGTCCAAATTCCAAAGGCAGTGGAATGGTTTTTGCCGATATGGAAGAAGCCTTAATGGCATATCAAGAGGGCGTTTTGCACTTACAGGCGCTTATAAAAGTGCGACGTAAAGCAAGCTTGCCTGACGGCCGCCAAATTACCAAGATTATTGAGACTACCATTGGACGGTTGATCATTAATGAGAAAATCCCACAGGATTTAGGTTTTGTTGATCGAACCAATCCCGAAACGGTTTGTAATCTGGAAGTTGATTTCCCGGTCGATAAAGGGTTGCTGGGGGATATTGTTTGGAGAGTTTACGAGATCCATGGCAATGCTTCTACCGCAGAAGTGATCAACGATATTAAAAATCTTGCTTTCAGTTATGCCACCAAAGGTGGTATCAGCATTGGACTTCAAGATGTAACTGTTCCGAAAGAAAAAGCCGGAATCATTGAACGTTCCGAAAATGAAGTGGAAAAAGTTGAGCGCTTCTTTGCTCGAGGCCACATCAGTGAAAAAGAGCGGTATGACAAGGTCGTTTCGGTTTGGAGTGCAGCCACAAAAGAAGTTCAATCGAAATTGGAAGGCTCCATGGATAAATTTAATCCGATCTACATGATGGCTACGTCGAAAGCACGTGCAAACATGTCACAGCTGAGTCAGCTCGCTGGAATGCGCGGCTTGATGACCGATCCTACCGGTCGAATCATCGATTTGCCGATTAAATCCAATTTCCGAGAAGGCTTATCGGTTTTGGAGTATTTCATTTCAACCCATGGTACTCGAAAAGGATTAGCAGATACCGCATTGCGAACCGCAGACTCCGGCTACTTAACTCGTCGTTTAGTTGATGTTTCTCAAGATGTCATCATCCGAGAAGAAGATTGCGGCACCACCAATGGTATCGAAATGATCGAAATCAGAGATGGACGTCAGTTGATCGAAAAACTCGAAGAGCGTATTGTAGGCCGCTACTCTGCTGTCGATATCCCAGTACCTGATCTTATCGCCGCTGAAACAGGCGAGTTGATTGCGAAAGCACAACCACAAGCTCATGGAGCCTGTGAAGAAGGTGGACCTTGTTTCGTTTTAAGTGGTCAATTAATCGATGCAGCTGTGGGAAAAGAAATCTGCTCCTATGGAATTGTGCGAAGTCGTGTAGACGGAATGGCGAAAGTCGTGGGCAAGCGGGTTATTGTGACCGATAAAAACGGCGTGGAACATATTCACGAACTCTATGTGAAGCCCGATGGCGAAGTACAGAAGAACACAATGATCGATCAAATGATGGTTAAAGTCGGCGATGCTTTGAGCGAACCCTTAATCACCAGAGTGACTTGTCGTTCGGTCTTAACATGTTCGACTCGTCACGGTGTTTGTGTCAAGTGTTATGGAAGAAACCTAGCCAACGGACGAATGGTTGATGTTGGTGAGGCCGTTGGGATCATCGCTGCTCAATCGATTGGAGAACCGGGAACCCAATTGACCATGCGTACCTTCCATACCGGTGGTGTTGCTACCAGTGAAGATATCACCCAAGGTTTGCCTCGTGTCGAAGAAGTTTTCGAAGCGCGAAAACCAAAGGGTCAAGCAAGCTTGGCTGTCAGTGCAGGCACGGTCAAATTGGTCGAAAACAAAGGCAAACGAGAGATTGAAGTTACCGGTGAAGAGGACGAAGTTCATACTTATCCCGCTCCCTTTGGTGTCAACTTGTTGGTCAAAGAGAATGATTATGTAGAGATTGGCGATCCCCTGACCTCCGGTAGTTTGAACCCGCATGATGTGTTGGCGTATAAGGGTGTCAATGCGGTTCAGAATTATATGGTTCAGGAAATTCAAAAAGTTTATCGAAATCAAGGTGTTGAAATCAACGATAAGCATATCGAAGTCATCGTTCGACAGATGCTTCGTAAAGTTCGTGTTGAAGAATCCGGAGATACCGATCTACTCACCAATGGCATCATCGATATCTTTGACTTTGAAGATGCTAACACACAGGCATTCGAACAAGGTGTTGAGCCCGCAGTGGGAAGCCCAATTCTATTGGGAATTACCAAAGCTTCGCTCGCTACCGATTCATTCTTGTCTGCTGCTTCTTTCCAAGAAACGACTCGTGTCCTAACCGATGCAGCTCTCAAGGGCAAGAGTGATCCGCTCTTAGGTTTAAAAGAGAATGTTATTATCGGAAAACTGATACCGGCCGGAACAGGAATGTCGATGTATCATAATTTGCAGATTAAAAGTGCTGTTGAAAACACAATCGAGACGACCTTGGTTCAGGATGATATTGAACTGTAGTTGGATTGTGTCACAATATAAATCTTTAGGCAAATTCTTGACAACGACCCCTCGAAAGTTGTATACTCGAGGGGTCGCTGTTTCCGGAATGCATTGTTATGCCCAAAAAGGAGTGGTTCAATGACATTGGAAATGTTGAAAACGGCCCATAGGAAGACGATCGGTTCAAAGCAAACATTGAAAGGTATTTGCTCTGGGCGGGTTGCAAGCGTTTTTCTGGCCGATGATGCAGAAAGCCATGTAATTCAACCCATTCTTCAGTTATGCTTAGAACATCAGATCCCTACCGTTCGGGTGGAAAGTATGCTGATTCTGGGGAAGGCTTGCGGTATCCAAATTGGTGCAGCCGCAGCCGGCATTATTCGCGAAGCAGAATAATTTAATAGTACTTATGAATGGTTTGTTCATTTAAATTGAAAGAAGGGGGATGTAAACATATGCCGACAATCAATCAGCTGGTTCGTAAAGGACGTGTGAAAGTTGAATACAAATCAAAATCACCTGCCTTAGACAGTTGTCCTCAAAGACGCGGTGTTTGCACAGTGGTTCGTACAATTACCCCGAAGAAGCCCAACTCCGCTCTGCGTAAAGTTGCCCGTGTGCGCTTGACCAATGGGATCGAAGTTTCAGCTTATATTCCGGGTATCGGTCACAACTTGCAAGAACATAGTGTCGTTTTGGTTCGTGGCGGTCGTGTGAAAGACTTGCCCGGCGTGCGTTACCACATCGTGCGCGGTGCCTTGGACACAGCTGGCGTTCAAAAGAGAATGCAAAGTCGTTCCAAATATGGTGCCAAGAGACCCAAAAAATAGCAAAGGCAAGTTCCTTTGTCAATCTATGTGAAGTAAGGAGGAAAGACCGTGCCAAGAAAAGGTCCAGTTACAAAACGAGAAGTATTGCCAGATCCGGTATATCAAAGTATCCTGGTAACTCGTGTTATTAATAAAATTATGATGGATGGCAAACGCGGAGTAGCCCAAAAGATTTTCTACAATGCTTGTGAGTTGATTCAAACCAAAACAGGCAAAGAACCTTTGGAAGTTGTAGAGACCGCCTTAAAGAACGTTATGCCGGTGCTCGAAGTCAAAGCCCGCCGTGTGGGTGGTGCTACCTATCAAGTTCCCATTGAAGTTTCTGCGAACCGTCGCCAAACCTTAGGAATTCGTTGGCTTATTGATTATTCCCGTAAGCGCAATGAACGTACTATGGAAGAAAGACTCGCCGGAGAACTTATGGATGCGTTTAACAATGCCGGAAACTCGGTTAAAAAACGCGAAGATACTCACAAAATGGCGGAAGCCAATAAAGCATTTGCTCATTATCGTTGGTAAGATAACCCTATCTGAAGGGACTATGAGCGAAAGGAGGAGAAAAGCGTGCCGAGAACTATTTCTTTAGAAAATGTAAGAAACATAGGCATCATGGCTCACATCGATGCCGGTAAAACGACTACGACTGAACGTATATTGTACTATACAGGTCGACTTCACCGCATGGGCGAAGTTCATGAGGGCGGAGCAACAATGGACTGGATGGTTCAAGAAGCCGAGCGTGGTATTACCATTACCTCAGCGGCAACCACTTGTCGCTGGCACGATTGTTCTATTAATATTATCGATACACCAGGGCACGTTGACTTTACAATTGAAGTCGAGCGTTCGCTTAGAGTCCTGGATGGAGCTGTAGCGGTCTTTTGTGCAAAGGGGGGCGTTGAACCCCAATCTGAAACGGTTTGGCATCAAGCGGACCGATACCGTGTCCCTCGAATTGCGTATGTCAACAAGATGGACATTACCGGAGCGAATTTCCCCCGCGTTATTTCGATGATGCATGACCGCCTCAAAGCCAATGCCTTTCCGGTGCAGTTACCGATAGGCAAAGAGAATGAGTTTGTCGGAATCATTGATTTGCTCGCTATGAAAGCATATTTCTATTTGGACCACGATGGTAAAGAAGTGGAACAACGTGAAATTCCTGCCGAGTATCAGGAAGCTGCTCAAAAAGCTCGTCAAGAACTCGTTGAAGCAGTGGCTGAATTCGATGATGATTTGATGATGCAGGTCCTCGAAGGCGAAACACCGGATACGGAAGAGATCAAAGCCTTGTTGAGAAAAGCAACGGTTGCAGCAAAAATCGTACCGGTTTTTTGCGGAACTTCTTATAGAAACAAAGGAGTTCAATTACTGCTCGACGGAATCGTAGACTATTTACCTTCTCCAACAGACATTGGAGAAGTTCGTGGTATCGACACAGACAGCGAAGACGAAATCGTTCGCAAATTCAGCGATGACGAACCCTTGGCTGCTTTGGCTTTCAAAATCATGGCAGATCCATTTGTTGGAAAATTAGCATTTGTCCGTGTTTATTCCGGTAAAATCGTATCTGGTTCCTATATTTACAACTCCTCAAAGGGTCGTAGAGAACGAGTCGGACGAGTTTTGAGAATGCATGCAAACCACAGAGAAGAAATGACCGAGGTTTTTGCCGGTGACATCTGTGCAATCGTTGGTTTGAAAGACACTTTTACCGGGGATACGTTGTGCGATGAAAAGAATCCTATCGTATTGGAGTCCATGAATTTCCCGGAACCGGTTATTAATCAAGCGATCGAACCCAAAACAAAAGCCGATCAGGACAAACTCGGGATTGCACTTTCAAGATTATCAGAAGAAGATCCCAGTCTCCGCACCTATACCGATGCGGAAACCGGTCAAACCATTATTGCCGGTATGGGAGAACTTCATCTCGATATTATCGTTGACCGTTTGTTGCGTGAGTTCAAGGTGCAGGCCAATGTTGGGAAACCCATGGTTGCATATCGCGAGACGATTACCCGCTCGGTGAAAGCCGAAGGTCGATTCGTTCGACAAAGCGGTGGCCGTGGACAATATGGTCATGCTGTGATTCAAATGGAACCTTTGGAAGCCGGTTCCGGATATGAGTTTGTCAACAAAATCGTGGGTGGATCGATTCCTAAAGAATACATCAATCCAATCGACAACGGTATCAAAGAAGCAATGGGTAATGGTGTTCTCGCCGGATACCCCATGATTGATTTCCGAGTTACGCTCGTCGACGGTTCTTATCATGATGTTGACTCCTCTGAAATGGCGTTCAAAATTGCCGGTTCTATGGCATATAAGAATGCAGCAGAAAAAGCGGGTCCGATTTTATTGGAACCCATTATGAAAGTTGAAGTTGTAGTACCGGAAGATTATTTAGGTGATGTTATCGGTGACATCAACAGTCGCCGCGGACATATTGAAGGTATTGAAGCAAGACCCGGTGTGCAAGTGGTGCGCTCTCATGTGCCACTGGCTTCGATGTTTGGGTATGCAACAGTACTTCGTTCCAAGACACAAGGCAGAGCAGTTTATTCCATGGAACCCAGCCATTACGCTGAAGTTCCCAAGAGTGTATCAGAAGAAATAATTCAAAAAACGCGAGGAGTATAACTCGTAAAATTTAAGGAGGAACGTTAAATTGGCCAAAAAGAAATACGAACGCAACAAACCCCACGTAAATATCGGAACCATCGGTCATATCGATCATGGCAAAACCACATTAACAGCAGCATTAACCATCGTGTTATCAACCGTAGGCGGAGCCGATGTCATGAAATATGAAGACATTGACAAAGCACCGGAAGAAAAAGCACGTGGAATTACCATCAACACCGCTCACGTTGAGTATCAAACCGAAACACGCCATTACGCCCACGTAGACTGCCCGGGACATGCGGACTATGTTAAGAACATGATCACCGGAGCTGCACAAATGGACGGAGCAATCTTGGTTGTTTCAGCAGCAGACGGCCCGATGCCGCAAACACGGGAGCACATTTTGCTAGCATACCAAGTCGGCGTACCGCACATGGTCGTCTTCTTGAACAAATCAGACATGGTTGATGATCCTGAACTAATCGAACTCGTTGAAATGGAAGTTCGTGAGCTGTTAACCAGCTACAAATTCCCGGGCGACGACGTACCGTTCGTGGTAGGATCTGCATTGAAAGCCGTTGAATGTGGCTGTGGCAAACGCGACTGTGAATGGTGCGGCAAGATCTGGAACCTCATGGACGCCGTCGATTCCTACATTCCGACTCCGGAACGTGCAACCGACAAACCATTCTTGATGCCTGTAGAAGACGTCTTCACGATTACCGGACGTGGAACCGTAGCGACCGGAAGAGTCGAACGTGGTATGGTCAAAGTAGCAGACGAAGTCGAAATCGTAGGCTTAATGGAAAAACCGCGTAAAGTCGTTGTAACAGGCGTAGAAATGTTCCGCAAATTGCTGGATTCCGCCATGGCCGGCGACAACGTAGGTGTGTTGCTTCGTGGTGTAGACCGCAAAGACATCGAACGCGGACAAGTCTTAGCGAAACCGGGTTCCATCAAACCCCATACCAAATTCAAAGCTCAAGTCTATGTATTGAGCAAAGAAGAAGGCGGACGCCATACCCCGTTCTTTAACGGATATCGTCCCCAATTCTATTTCCGAACCACCGATGTAACCGGGAACATTGAGTTACCGGAAGGCGTAGAGATGGTCATGCCTGGCGACAACATTGTCATGGGCGTAGAACTGATCACTCCGATCGCAATCGAAAAAGAATTGCGTTTTGCAATTCGCGAAGGCGGACGTACCGTCGGCGCCGGTGTTGTTACTGAAGTAGAAGAAAAATAAGCAGATTACCGTGCTGAGTGCGGAGAATCGGGTTGCGAAAGCTCCGCACTCCAACGGTACTGATAGAGTCATGAAGCAAAAGGTTGCCTGGCCTAAATCCTGACGGTCAGGGGAATTTTTGCCGAGCTCAAGCCTTATAAAGGCATAGTCCGTATCAGATCGGACGAAGGAGGGAATTTAGTGGCACAGCAAAAGATTCGTATCCGCTTAAAAGCTTTTGATCACAATTTATTAGACGCATGTGCAGAAAAAATTGTGGAAACAGCCAAGCGAACCGGTGCTCAAGTATCTGGACCGATTCCGTTACCAACGGAAAAAAATCTATATACCATTTTGAGAGCCGTTCACAAGTACAAAGATTCTCGCGAGCAATTCGAAATGCGCACGCATAAACGTTTAATTGATATCTTAGAACCGACGCAGAAAACAGTGAATGATTTAATGAAACTGGATCTTCCTGCCGGCGTTGATATTGAAATTAAACTTTAACGCCAACAGGGAGGTGTAATGGATGAAAAAAGCAATCATTGGTAAGAAGCTTGGTATGACCCAGCTCTTTCTGAAAAATGGTCAAGTCGTCCCGGTTACGGTAATCGAAGCCGGTCCCTGTGTGGTCGTGCAAAAGAAAACCATGGAGAATGACGGTTATTCTGCCATTCAAATCGGATTTGATGATATTGCCGAACGGAAATTGAATAAACCCGAAATGGGCCATTTCAAGAAGAACAATCTGCAACCTAAACGTGTTTTGAAAGAATTACGGTTAGAGAATGCCCACGAATTTGAAGTGGGTCAACAAATCGCCTGTGATGTATTTGCAGAAGATGACATCATCGATGTCAGTGGAATCAGCAAAGGACATGGGTTTGCCGGTGGTATCAAGCGATGGAATTTCCATCGCGGACGTATGACTCACGGATCCAAGTTTCACAGAGCTCCCGGTTCATTAACAGGTCGTGCTGCGGCACACGTGCCAAAAAACCGGAAAATGCCCGGACATTACGGAGTAGATAAGACCACCATTCTCAATTTGAAAGTGGTTCGAGTCGATACCGATCGCAATTTATTGTTAGTCAAAGGCTCAGTACCCGGTCCGGTTGGTAGCCTGTTGACCATCAGGAACGCTGCTAAAAAGTAGCGGGATGATGACAGGAAAGGAGGATAGGCTATGCCTCAAGTAGCTGTATACAATACCCTGGGTGAGAAGGTTGGCGACATGAGTTTATGTGAAACTCTTTTCGCTGCCGAAGTCAGCGAGCCAAGCCTGCATCAAGCTGTCGTTGCTTATTTAGCGGCCCAAAGACAGGGTACTCATTCTACTCTTACCCGTTCCGAAGTTCGGGGCGGCGGTAAGAAACCGTGGCGTCAAAAAGGAACCGGTCGTGCTCGAGCAGGTTCCATACGCTCTCCAATCTGGCGTAAAGGCGGAGTAACCTTCGGCCCGAAACCCAGAGATTATCGAATCAAAATCCATAAAAACGTAAAGCGAATTGCCATTCGATCTGCGTTCAGCAGTAAAGTTCAAGATCAGGATTTAATCATTCTCGACAGCCTGAACATGTCTGCTCCTAAGACGAAAGAGATGGTAGCTTTGTTGAAAAACTTAAAAGTTGATCGTAAAGCTTTATTCATCACGGCAGATCCCGAAAAAAATGTATACCTTTCTGCAAGAAACCTTCCCGGTATCAGCGTGACATTCAGTGGCAGTATCAATGTTTATGACATTCTGCTACATGACAAACTGATTATCGTGAAAGATGCAGTAGGTAAGTTAGAGGAGGTATTTGCGTAATGCGTGAGCCTCATGACGTATTAATCAAACCCATTATCACTGAAAAAACCAGCGCACTGATGGCTGAGAAGAAATATACTTTTAAAGTTGATCCCCAAGCCAACAAAATTGAAATCAAGCATGCCGTAGAAAAAGTTTTCGATGTCAAGGTCGCCTCTGTCAATACCATGCATGTAAGAGGTAAAAAGAGAAGAGTGGGCGTTCATGTTGGATATACATCCGACTGGAAGAAAGCTATTGTTACTCTGACCAAAGATTCCAAGACGATCGGCTTCTTCGATGGGCTCTAAGGAGGAGGATAAAAAATGGCTGTAAAAAAATACAAACCGACCTCTCCGGCCCGCCGTGCTATGACAGGTTATTCTTTTAGCGAAATCACAAGCACAACTCCGGAGAAGTCCTTACTTGCTCCTTTGAAAAGCAAAGGTGGTCGTAACAATCATGGTCGTCTTACCGTTCGTCATCAAGGCGGCGGCGTAAAAAGAATGTATCGCTTGGTTGATTTCAAACGCATCAAAGATGACATTCCTGCCAAAGTTGCCAGTATCGAATACGATCCGAACCGAACTGCTTACATCGCATTGATTCATTATGCCGATGGTGCTAAATCTTATATTTTAGCTCCGGTAGGTTTAAAAGTAGGCGATACTGTAGTTTCCGGTGAAAATGCTGATATCAAACCTGGCAATTGCTTACCGCTTCGCCGAATCCCGGTTGGAACCATGATTCACAATATTGAATTAAAAGTCGGAAAAGGCGCTCAATTGGTTCGTTCTGCCGGTGTTTCCGCTCAATTGATGGCAAAAGAATCTGAATACGTTCACGTTCGCCTGCCCTCCAATGAAATGCGCTTGATCCATGGAAACTGCAAAGCTTCAATTGGTCAGGTTGGAAACTTAGAACATGAAAATGTTAAAATCGGTAAAGCAGGCCGCAATCGTCATTTGGGAATTCGTCCCACTGTTCGTGGTGTGGTCATGAACCCAATCGATCATCCCCATGGCGGTGGCGAAGGTCGCTCCCCCATTGGTCGTAAGAGTCCGGTCAGTCCTTGGGGACAAAAGACTTTGGGCTTCAAGACCCGTAAGAAAAAAGCATCCGATAAGTACATTGTTACAAGACGGAGCAAGTAAAATAGAGGGAGGCTAAACAATGTCCAGATCCATAAAGAAGGGTCCTTTTATTGCCGACCACTTGCTCAAAAAGGTCCAGGAAATGAATGCTAGCCGTGAGAGAAAGGTCATCAAGACCTGGTCTCGAGCTTCTACCATTTTCCCGGATATGGTTGGCCATACAATTGCAGTGCACGATGGCAGAAAACATGTGCCTGTATATATCTCAGAAGAAATGATCGGTCATAAACTCGGTGAATTCGCTCCGACCCGAACCTTCCGTGGTCATGCGGGCTCCGAGAAAACGACCGGAAAGAAATAGGGGTGTGATGAGATGGAAAGTAAAGCTATAGCTCGTTATGTCCGCATCGCTCCTCGTAAAGTTCGGATTGTAATCGACAATATTCGAGGGAAGGGTGTTGACGAAGCACTCGCCATTTTGCGTTTTACGCCAAAGGCCGCTTCGCCAATCATCGCAAAAGTTGTGAAATCTGCTGCTGCTAATGCGGAGAACAATCATGATATGGATTCTTCCCGTCTGTATGTTGCTGCTGCTTTTGTTGATCAAGGACCGACCATGAAACGGGCTCAACCCCATCAACGTGGTCGCGCATTTCCGATTTTGAAGCGCAGTAGCCACATCACGATCATTATTAAAGAGCGTGAATAGGACGGAAGCGCAAGTAAGCAAGGAGGGAAATTAGAGTGGGTCAAAAAATTCATCCTTACGGACTGCGTCTTGGGATCATTAAAGATTGGGAATCTCGCTGGTTTGCCAGTAAAAACTTTTCCGATCTTTTGGTCGAGGACTTCAAGCTTCGTAAGTTCCTGAAAGAAAAACTCTTCCAAGCCGGTTTATCGAAAGTTGAAATCGAGCGGACAGCCAATCGAGTAAATGTAATCGTCTTTACAGCCAAACCCGGTATTGTAATCGGGCGTGGTGGTACGGGCATTGAAGATTTACGTAAACAGTTGGAAGCAATGGTTAAGAAACCGGTTACTATAAGAGTAAATGAAATTCGAGTGGCCGAGGGAGATGCCCAATTGGTAGCAGAAAGTATTGCTGCTCAATTGGAAAAGAGAATCGGATTCCGCCGAGCCATGAAACAATCGATCCAAAGAGCGATGAGAGCTCCCGGAGTTAAAGGTTGTAAAGTCATGTGTTCCGGACGTTTGGGTGGTGCCGAAATCGCCCGTAACGAAATGTTCCACGAAGGAACGATTCCTCTGCATACCTTACGTGCCGATATCCAATACGGTTTCACCGAAGCTAAGACCACTTATGGTCGTCTCGGAGTTAAAGTTTGGATTTATAAAGGTCAAGTATTGCCGAAGCCGAAAGTGAAAGCGGAAGCAAAGGAAGGAGGCAATTAAGTATGCTACTCCCAAAACGCGTCAAATATCGCAAACAACATCGCGGCAAAATGAGAGGCTTAACAAAAGGCGGCTCTGAACTGAGCGGTGGAGAATTTGGGCTACAAGCCTTAGAAGCCTCCTGGATCACCAATCGACAAATTGAAGCTGCCCGTATTGCTATGACTCGTTATATCAAACGTGGTGGTAAAGTCTGGATTAAAATTTTCCCGGATAAGCCCGTTACTCAGAAACCTGCTGAAACACGTATGGGTTCCGGTAAAGGTGCCCCGGAGTATTGGGTAGCCGTTGTAAAACCGGGCCGTATCATGTTTGAAATTGCCGGTGTTCCGGAAGAGACTGCCCGCGAAGCACTACGCTTAGCTGCCCATAAATTGCCGATTCGTACGAAGTTTATCAAACGTGAAGAAGTGGGTGGTGAAAATAATGAAGGTTAATGAATTGCGCAAGCAAATCAGCGAAATGAGTGTCGCGGAACTTGAGCAAAAGCTGGCTGAATACAAAGCTGAGCTATTTAACCTCCGTTTCCAAATGGCTATGGGGCAATTGGAGAATCCAATGCGCATCCGTGAAGTCAGAAAAGCCATTGCCCGCGTTAAAACCCGCATTCGTCAGCGGGAACTCAATATCGGATAATGGCAGGAAACATAAAGGAGGAGCCAAAAATGATGGAGCGCGCTCGTCGCAAAGTTCGAACCGGTGTGGTCGTCAGCAATAAAATGGACAAAACCATCGTTGTCATCGTAGAGACAATGGTTCAACATCCTTTGTATGGCAAACGCATCAAAAGAACTGTAAAATTTAAAGCCCATGATGAAAACAACAGCTGTAATGAAGGCGATCTCGTAACAATTATGGAAACAAGACCGCTTTCAAAAGATAAACGCTGGCGGTTGCTTGATATCGTCGAACGGGCGAAATAGAAGCCCATAGCAGACGAAAGGGGGATTATACCACATGATTCAACAGCAAACCGTTTTAAACGTTGCTGATAACTCTGGTGCAAAGTCAATTATGTGCATTCGAGTGAAAGGCGGCCATTACCGTCGCTATGGCAACGTGGGTGATATTATCGTTGCTGCCGTGAAATCCGCCACACCCGGCGGCGTTGTTAAAAAAGGTGATGTCGTTAAAGCCGTTATCGTTCGTACCAAAAAAGGTATGGGCCGTAATGACGGATCCTATATCCGTTTTGATGACAATGCGGCAGTAATCATTAAAGATGACAAAAGCCCACGTGGCACGCGCATCTTTGGACCTGTAGCTCGGGAATTGCGCGAAAGAGATTACATGAAAATCATTTCGCTCGCTCCCGAAGTTCTGTAATCAGGAGGTGTTCTAGTTTGACAGCACCTAAAATGCATGTTAAAAAGGACGACACAGTCGTCATTTTAAAAGGTAAAGATGCCGGTAAGAAGGGGAAGATTTTAGTTTCTGATATTACAGACCGCAAGGTCGTTGTAGAAGGAATTAATATCATCAAGCGCCATACGCGCCCTTCCAATACCAATCCCAAAGGTGGAATTGTAGAAAAGGAAGCCCCGATTCTGGCAGCAAAAGTTCAGGTTGTTTGCCCTTCCTGCTCCAAACCAACTCGTGTTGGCCGCAAAGTAGCTGAAAATGGCAAGCATGTTCGTTATTGTAAAAAATGCGGACAATCCCTGGATAAATAAGAGAAGGGAGGTTACAAATCTTGTCCCGATTGAAAGAAAAATATCAAAATGAAGTGACACCGCAAATGATGGAGCGCTTCAAATATACCAGTGTTATGAGTGTTCCCCGATTAGAAAAAATCGTGATCAATATCGGTGTTGGCGAAGCTATTCAAAATTCAAAGACTCTCGACGCCGCTGTCAATGATTTAACAATCATCTCCGGTCAAAAACCGGTGACGACAAAAGCCAAAAAATCCATTGCAAATTTCAAATTGCGTGAAGGCATGTCGATCGGAACCATGGTCACACTGCGTGGAGAACGCATGTGGTCCTTCTTGGATAAACTGATGAATATTAACCTTCCTCGTGTACGTGATTTCCGCGGAGTATCTCCAAAAGCTTTTGATGGTCGAGGTAACTATTCCCTTGGCGTAAGAGAGCAATTGATTTTCCCTGAGATTGAATATGATAAGGTCGATAAGATTCGGGGAATGAATATTTCCATCGTAACCACGGCAAATACCGACGAAGAGGCGTTTGAGTTGCTTAAAGCACTTGGAATGCCCTTCCGGTCCTAATGAGGAGGAAGCTTAATGGCTAAAACTTCACTGAAAATCAAACAGAGCCGACCGCAAAAGTTCAAAGTACAGGCATACAATCGCTGCAAACTCTGCGGCCGTCCCCATGCCTATATGCGTAAATTCGGCATCTGCCGCATCTGCTTCCGCAATCTTGCACATCAGGGTCACATCCCCGGTGTCAGGAAAGCCAGCTGGTAATATCGAAACAGGGAGGAGGTCGTTTACATGGCTATGACCGATCCGATTGCTGATTTTTTAACTCGCATTCGTAACGCCAATGTAGTTTACCACGATAAGGTAGACATTCCAGCGTCCAAAATGAAAGTAGCGCTGGCGGAGATCCTCAAGAATGAAGGATTCATCCGTGATTATCAACAAATCAGCGACAATAAGCAAGGAATCATCCGCGTATTTATGAAATACGGCGCAGAGCGCGAACGGGTGATTACCGGTATCAAGCGTATTTCCAAACCTGGTTTACGCGTGTACGTTAAGAAAACTGAGATTCCCCGCGTTCTCGGCGGATTGGGTGTTGCAGTTATTTCTACAACACTGGGTCTAATGAGCGACAAGCAAGCACGAGTTGCCGGTTTAGGCGGCGAAGTAGTTTGCTATATCTGGTAAAGGAGGTGCCGTAAGTGTCTCGAATTGGTAGAATGCCCATTACGATTCCTCAAGGAGTCAATGTTACTGTCGAAGGGAATCGGGTAAATGTGAAGGGACCCAAGGGCACCCTTACACGTGAAGTTCATCCCGAGATGATCCTCACTTTAGAAAACGGCGCATTGCATGTTGCACGACCCAGTGACAACAAGATGCATCGTTCATTACACGGCTTAACCAGAACCTTAATCAATAACATGGTTGTTGGTGTTAGCCAAGGTTTTACCAAATCCCTCAATATTGTGGGAGTTGGGTATCGTGCGACAAAACAGGGAAGAACCCTTGTGCTTAACATGGGGTATTCCCATCCGGTTGAAATACTTCCCGAAGTCGGTTTAGAAGTAGAAGTTCCCGCTCAAACGAGAATGATCGTTACTGGAATTGACAAAGAAAAAGTTGGTGCGCTGGCAGCACAAATTCGTTCGGTACGTGAACCGGAGCCTTACTTGGGTAAAGGAATCATGTATGAAGGCGAAGTTGTCCGCCGCAAAGTCGGGAAGACCGGTAAATAAGGGTAATTGATCGAGAAAGGAGTGACTCCGCTTTGATTCAAAAGCAGGATGCGAATAAAGCTCGTCTGATTCGCCACTATCGTGTGCGTAAGAATATCAGCGGCACAGTTGAACGTCCTCGTCTTTGCGTTTACCGTAGTAACAAACATATTGTTGCTCAAGTCATAGACGATAACAGCGGTCACACCCTGGTAACGGCCTCTTCATTGGAGAAGGCAATCCGGGAAGAATTGAAATATGGCGGCAATATTGCTGCTGCCAAAGCTATTGGAACTCTTGTTGCAAAACGAGCCTTAGAACAAGGGATTAACCAGGTCGTTTTCGATCGTGGTGGGTACTTGTATCATGGTCGTGTAGCAGCTTTAGCAGATGCTGCCCGCGAAGGCGGTCTCAAATTTTAGGACGAAGGGGAGGAACCATCAATGCAAAAGCTTGATGCAAGCAATCTGGAACTTACAGAAAAAGTTGTCTCCATCGGTCCTGTTTCCAAGACCGTTAAAGGCGGACGAATTCGTCGTTTCAGAGCTCTTGTTGTAGTCGGCGACCAAAAAGGTCATGTCGGCATTGGCGTTGGCAAAGCACGTGAAGTGCAGGAAGCCATTAAAAAAGCCAAAGATGATGCCATAAAGAATGTAGTCAAAATCCCCATGGTTGGAACGACTGTTCCTCATGTCAACATCGGTCGTTTCGGATCCGGAGAAGTATTGATCAAACCAGCTTCTGTCGGAACCGGCGTTATTGCAGGCGGTCCGGTACGCGCGATTTTAGAATCCGCAGGCATTCAGGACATTTTAACCAAATCTCATGGATCTTCAAACCCGATCAATCAGGTGCGTGCAACTCTTCAGGGGCTTATGTCGATGAAGACCGTTGAACAAGTCGCCAAATTGCGGGGAAAAACCGTCGAAGAAATCCTCGGTTAGGGAGGAAGCATCATGACAAAACAATTAAAAGTAACTTTATTTCGTGGATTTGCCGGACGAACAGAGAAGCAACGTGCCATTGCCCGTTCACTTGGTTTAACCAAGCGGGAGCAAGTTGTCATTCATGAAGATAATCCGGTCATTCGAGGAATGATTAACAAAATCCCCCACATGTTGATTGTGGAACAAATCGAAGAATAGGAGGTGCCCTTCATGAAACTTCATGAATTGAAACCGGCTGCTGGTTCTAGAACCCCTCGCCGCCGTGTAGGTCGTGGGTTAGGTTCCGGAATGGGCAAAACCTCTACCCGTGGACACAAAGGACAATGGAGCCGAGCTGGTGGCGGTGTTCGTCCGGGTTTTGAAGGCGGTCAAATGCCGATTACCCGTAGAATGCCCAAAGTTGGCTTCACCAACATCTTCAAAAAAGAATTTTCGTTGGTTAACGTTAAGTTCTTAGAATGCTTTGAAGCCGGTACCGAGGTTACTCCTGAACTGATGTATCAGGAGGGTTTGGTAAAAAAACTTCAACTTCCCGTAAAAATTTTAGGGGATGGTGAATTAACAAAAGCCCTTACCGTCAAAGCCCACAAGTTCTCCGCTACAGCAGCTGAGAAGATTGAAAAGGCTGGCGGCAAGGCCGAGGTGATCTAATGTTTAGCACCTTTGTAAACGCTTGGAAAATCCAGGAACAACGGAAAAAGATTCTATTTACCGGACTGTTGATTTTTCTGTTTCGTTTAGGTGTTCACATTCCGGTGCCTTTGATCGACGCAACTGCCATTCGAAGTATTTTCAGTAACAGTAACTTTTTTGGATTCCTGAATGTTATGTCCGGTGGTGCTTTGAAACAAATGAGTTTCTTTGCATTGGCGGTTGGTCCATATATTACTTCTTCCATTGTGGTGCAACTTCTAACCATTGTTATTCCAAAATGGGAAGAGATGTCCAAAGAGGGTGAAGAGGGACGTAAAAAGCTCCAGGAATACACTCGTTATATTGCTGTTGTGCTTTCTATGATTCAAGGTTATGCAACCGTGAATTATATTGGTAGTCAAGGAGCTGTCAAGAATCCAGGATTCTTTTCATACTTTGCGATTGCGTTGACCTTTACAGCCGGAACAATGCTCCTGATGTGGATGGCCGAAACGATTGGTGAGAAAGGCGTAGGGAATGGGGTATCCATTCTTATTTTTGCCGGTATCATCTCTCAATTACCTTCAGCTATGATTGGCATGTATCAAGATGCTATGGCCGGAACGATCCCTTGGTGGGGCGTTGCGATTTTAGCGGTGATTGCCCTGTTCAGCGTAGCCGGTATCGTTTTCGTAACCCAAGGAGTTCGCAAAATTCCTGTCCAATATGCCAAACGCGTGGTTGGTCGCAAAGTTTATGGGGGTCAAAACACTCATATTCCTTTCAAAATCAATCAAGCTGGTGTATTACCTGTAATTTTCGCTTCAAGCTTACTGATGTTCCCAGAAACCATTATGCAATTTGTCAATGCCTCTTGGGCTACCAAATTAAATTCGGTGATGGGCACAGGCACTTGGCTCCATACCATTCTCTACATCGTCTTGATTTTCTTCTTTTCCTTCTTCTACACGATGATGCAGTTCAATCCGATTGATACTGCAAAGAACATGCAGAAGAACGGAGGATTCATACCGGGGATCCGTCCTGGGAAACCTACTTCGGATCATATTAGCCGGATTATGAGCCACCTAACCGTCGTTGGAGCTGCCTTCCTTTGTGTTTTGGTTTTATTACCGATGATTTTGTCGGCATTAACAACCATGGAAACAGGATTCGGCGGAACAACGATTCTAATCGCCATCAGTGTTGCGCTTGAGACGATCAAGAGCATTGAAGCTCAAGTCATGCAGCGCCACTACAAAGGCTTTTTGGATTAGGGGGACTTAAGAATGCGAATCGTATTATTAGGACCTCCCGGGGCAGGGAAAGGAACACAAGCTGAAACCATTGTTAAAGCATACGGCATTCCGCATATTTCCACCGGAGATATGTTTCGAGCTGCGCTTAAAGAAGGTACTGAACTTGGCATGCAGGCGAAAGTGTATATGGATGCTGGCAAGCTAGTACCAGACTCTTTAACCATTGGGATTGTCAAAGAACGTTTCATGAAAGCAGATTGCGAAAATGGTTTTCTGCTCGATGGATTTCCCAGAACAATCGCACAAGCGGATGCTTTAGACCAAATGTTAGAACAACTTTCGACACAATTGGATATCGTTTTAAACATTGATGTTCCTACTGATGATCTGATAACTCGTTTGACGGGTCGACTTATCTGTCGGCAGTGCCAAACCCCTTATCATAAAGAATTCAATCCCCCAAAGCAAAACGGTGTGTGTGATCTTTGTGGAGGAGAGCTTTATCAAAGGGTAGACGACAGTGAAACCACTGTTACAGCTCGGTTAGAGGTATACAACCGTCAGACTGCACCACTCATATCCTACTATGCAAATTCAAACAGACTGGTCACCGTTTCCGGTAAAGGTTCTGTCGAAGAGGTCAGTCAGCGAATCCTGACTGCATTGGTGAATTTGTAATGATTATTCTGAAATCTACCCAAGAAATCAAAGCAATGCGGCAAGCTGGAATACTTCTGGCTCGAATATTGAGAACCTTGGAATCCGCTGTCAGGCCCGGCATTTCGACCAAAGAACTGGATCAAATGGCGGCGGATATGATTGCAGAGGCGGGCTGCAAAGCCAGTTTCCTGAACTACAACGGTTTTCCGGCTACCTTATGCATTTCGGTGAACGAGGAAGTCGTCCATGGAATTCCGAATCAACGTGTTTTACTCGAGGGAGACATTGTCAGCATCGATGGCGGTGTCATTTTCCAAGGGTATCATGCGGATTCTGCAATCACTGTGCCTGTTGGCAAAATCAGTGAAGCGAATCAAAGATTACTACAAGTCACAAAGGAATGCCTCTATTTGGGTATCGCTCAAGCATTCGAGGGCAACCGTTTGAGTGATATCTCCCATGCAGTTCAAAACCATGCTGAGCAAGCCGGTTATTCTGTTGTGCGTGATTTGGTCGGTCATGGCATCGGAAGAAAGTTGCATGAGGATCCTGAAATTCCAAATTTCGGCCCACCCCATCGCGGCCCTCGCCTGCAAAACGGTATGACGTTAGCTATTGAGCCAATGATTAACAGGGGGAAGTACCCCGTTGAAGTGTTGGAGAATCAATGGACCATCGTAACCCAAGATCGACTGCCTTCGGCTCATTTTGAGCATACGATTGTGATAACGCCTAACGGCCCAGTTATCTTAAGCTCCGAAGATGTTGAAATTGACAAATTGCTTTGAAGAAGATTTTAGAGGAGGATTGAGCAATAAAATATGTCCAAAGAGGATGTTATTGAAGTTGAAGGCAAGGTCATAGAACCGTTGCCAAATGCAATGTTTAGAGTAGAACTGGACAATGGCCACGTAGTGTTGGCACATGTTTCAGGGAAGTTAAAACTCCATTTTATTCGGATACTCACAGGTGATCGAGTAAAATTAGAGATTTCCCCATACGATCTCAGCCGAGGACGCATTACGTATCGGTTGAAGTAGCAAAAACCTAAGGAGGGTAAACCTATGAAGGTTCGGCCGTCTGTAAAAAAGATGTGTGACAAGTGTAAGATCATTAAACGCCATGGTCGTGTGATGGTGATCTGCGAAAATCCCAAGCATAAACAAACGCAAGGATAATACAGGTAAACAAAGAACATTGAATTATTGTTCTAGTGTACTGTAAGCAAATCAGTGGAGGTGTACGACAAATATGGCACGTATTGCCGGTGTTGACCTACCCAGAGAGAAACGTGTTGAAATTGGTTTAACATATATCTTTGGCATTGGTCTGTCAACATCCAGAACGATTCTGAATCAAACCGGAATCAATCCGGATATCCGTGTTCGCGATTTATCTGAAGCAGATGTCGCTAAACTACGGGAATACCTTGACCAAAATGTAAAAGTCGAGGGAGATTTGAAGCGGGAAGTTTCCGCAAATATTAAGCGCCTGGTAGACATTGGTTGCTATCGTGGCGTCCGACATCGCCGCGGCCTGCCGGTTAGAGGACAACGTACGAAAACCAATGCGAGAACCCGTAAGGGCCCCAAACGCACCTCATCCGGTAAAAGGAAATAAGCGGTAAAACCCTAAAGGAGGGATTAGCGAAAGATGGCTAAGGCAAAAGCTGTTCGCACCAAACGTCGTGAACGAAAAAATATTGAATTTGGAATTGCCCATATTCAATCGACATTCAACAATACCATCGTAACGATTTCTGATCGTAATGGTAACGCCATTTCCTGGGCTACGGCTGGTGGAATGGGTTTCAAAGGTTCTAAAAAAAGTACCCCCTTTGCTGCTCAACAAGCTGCTGAAAAAGCGGCTAAAGCTGCAATGGATCATGGTATGAAAGAAGTAGAAGTTTTGGTAAAAGGACCTGGATCCGGTAGAGAAGCTGCCATTCGACAGCTTCAGACTTCGGGTCTCAACGTCTCTTTGATTAAAGATGTTACTTCTGTTCCCCACAATGGTTGCCGCCCACCAAAACGGCGCCGTGTATAATCTGAAGGAGGAAAAGTTATATGGCTAGATATACCGGACCCGTCTGCAGATTATGCCGCCGAGAAGGAATCAAGCTCTTTTTAAAGAGTGAACGATGCTATACCAGCAAATGCGCTTTAGAGCGTCGCGCAACGATTCCTGGACAACATGGTCAAGGACGCCGTGGTAAAGTATCGGACTATGGTCTGCATTTACGGGAAAAACAAAAAACACGTCGTATTTACGGTGTGCTGGAAAACCAATTCCGTCGTTATTTTGCTGTTGCAAAGCGCAGAAAAGGTGTTTCTGGATCAATCTTATTACAAATGTTGGAAAGCCGCTTAGACAATGTTGTCTTTCGTTTAGGCTTAGCCGGCAGTCGGGTGGAAGCTCGTCAGTTAGTTCGCCATGGTCATTTCAATGTCAATGGTAAACGTGTTGATATTCCTTCCTATCTTTTGAAAGCCAATGATGTTATTGAGGTTCGCAGTAAGAGCCGTTCCAGCGTCAAATTCGCTGCTCTGAATGAAACTTTAGGGACTAAAGCATTGGTCTCCTGGTTACAATTGGATGTTGAAGCTATGCGCGGTACGGTATTACGTTTACCGACGCGAGAAGAGATTGATGTGCCGGTTGCCGAAAACCTTATCATCGAGTATTATTCCCGTTAATGATTCGGGATCAAGTAGGAGGGTTGACCTATGTTGGAGAAAATTGATCGCCCGAGAATTGAAGTTGTCTCTATATCGAATGATGACCGTTATGGAAAGTTTTGTGTGGAGCCTCTACAACGGGGCTATGGACATACTTTAGGCAACTCCCTTCGTCGGATCCTCCTTTCAAGTATCGACGGAGCCGCTGTCACATCTGTTCGAATTCAAGGGGTAGAACATGAATTTACGACTATTCCGGGCGTTTTGGAAGATGTTACGGAGTTTGTCCTAAATTTAAAAGAACTTCGCCTGAAAATCTACAGCGATGAAACAAAAATTCTTCGTATTGAGAAGCAGGGTGAAGGGGTTGTTACAGCCCGTGATCTGATTCTAGATGCCGATGTGGAAGTTCTTAATCCCGATTTAAAGTTGGCTACATTAGACACCGATGGCCGTTTTTATGCAGAAATCACTGCTGAGCGTGGCCGTGGGTATGTGCCTGCAGATCGGAACAAAAAGAACGATCCTACCATCGGTACGATCTGGGTCGATTCGATCTTCACACCGATTCGAAGAGTCAATTATTTTGTCGAGAACGCTCGAGTTGGGCAAGTAACCGATTATGATAAATTGATTCTCGAAGTTTGGTCTGATGGCAGTGTAAAACCACAGGAAGCTGTGAGTAATGGGGCTCAAATCATCTGCGATTTACTTGGACTGTTTGTGTCTCTTACCGAGACACATGCGGAAGAAGAAGAGATTATCACTCTGGAAACGGGTGAGACTCGTCAAAAAGAAGATAAACTGCGGATGACGATTGAAGATCTTGATTTATCGGTTCGTTCTTATAACTGCTTGAAAAGAGCAGGGATCAATAACGTATCGGAATTAGTTATCAAAACTGAAGATGAAATGATGAAAGTTCGTAATTTGGGGAGAAAATCATTGGAGGAAGTCATTCTTAAACTTGAAGTCCTCGGATTATCCCTTAGAAAACAGGAAGAATAAAGTGACGAAGGAGGGAGAACGATGGGCTATCGTAAATTAGGACGTAATACCGGACACCGGAAAGCCCTTCTCCGAAACCTAGTAACTTCTTTCTTAGAAGCAGAACAAATCGAAACCACGGAAACCCGTGCCAAAGAAGTGCGTTCTATTGCTGAGAAAATGATTACCTTAGGTAAAAGAGGAGATCTCCACGCTCGTCGTCAAGCGTCTGCGTACCTCACGAAAGAGAGTGTATCGAAGAAGGTTTTTGACGATGTAGCAAAGCGTTATGAAACGCGTCCGGGTGGTTATACCCGTATTTTGAAACTCGGTCCGCGTCGAGGCGATGCAGCTCCCATGGTATTATTACAACTTGTGGGACAAACCGCTGACGCGTCAAAGAAGGAATAAGAAATGACAAGCCCAACTCTGCTGATAGAAATAAAGACCTTGAGCCATACGTTTCAAGGTCCGGAACATCAGGAGATTAAGGCCCTTGCATCTGTTAACTTGGCAATCCGTCAAGGCGAATTCGTTGTAATTTTGGGTGCTAATGGTTCCGGGAAATCCACCCTGGCGAAACATTTGAATGCTCTGTTGCTTCCAAGCGAAGGAACCGTAATGATCGATGGTCTTGATACTGTTGATGATCAAGCTCTATGGAGTATCCGACAACGGGTGGGTATGGTTTTCCAAAACCCTGATAACCAAATCGTAGCAACCATTGTAGAAGATGATGTTGCTTTTGGTCCGGAAAATTTAGGGCTTCCCCCCGCTGTCATACGAGAGCGGGTTGAGGAAGCCCTTGCCATAATTGGAATGTCGGAGTATCGACACCATGCACCGCATCTATTATCTGGTGGTCAAAAGCAACGTGTCGCGATTGCTGGGATTGTGGCTATGCGCCCCAAGGTAGTCGTTTTAGACGAAGCTACAGCGATGCTTGACCCCCAGGGAAGAAAAGAAGTGATGACTGCTATAGAGACACTGCGTTCAGAAGGAATGACGGTGATTTTGATAACACATCATATGAGCGAAGCAGTTATGGCGGACCGGATTATTCTTTTGGGAGCAGGTCGGGTCATAGCAGAAGGCACTCCGAAAGAAGTATTTCAAGAACGTGAACAAATGCAGTCCTTAGGCTTAGATATTCCGCAAATTACTCAATTAGCGACGATGCTAAAGGAAGACGGATGGATAGAGCAGGACGATATCCTGAGTGTGGAAGAGATGGTGAAACGCTTATGTCCATCAAATTAAAGGATGTCAACCTCACCTACAGCCCGGGAACTCCTTTTTCAGCAGATGCCTTAATCGATGTTAATTTGGAAATAGAACGAAACCAAATTGTAGCTGTCATTGGTCATACCGGATCGGGGAAATCAACCCTCGTTCAAGTCATGGCTGGGTTACAAAAACCTTCCAGCGGCGAAGTGCTGATGGATGATTTTGTGATGTACAAAAAAGACACCGATCGTAAAAAATTGCGACGTAAAGTGGGTATGGCATTTCAATACCCGGAGCATCAGTTATTTGAAGAAACGGTGGAACGGGAGTTGAGTTTTGGATTAGTCAAACAAGGGCGATCTTCAGAAGAAATTCAAGAACAGATTCATAAAGCAATGCATTTTAGTAAACTAACAGATGACATGCTAATTCGCTCACCCTTCGAGCTTTCCGGAGGTCAGATGCGTAGATTAGCGATTGCTTCGGTGATTGCTATGGAGCCCGATTATTTGATCTTAGATGAGCCAACTGCCGGACTTGATCCTGCAGGCCGTGATGAAATCTTATCTGGTCTGCAAGCATGGCAAAAAGAAACCCACAAAACCGTCATTCTTGTATCACACAGTATGGAGGATGTAGCTAAACTGGCAGATCAGATTCTTGTTCTAGCCAATGGAAGACTCCTTATGTCGGGTTCTACAGCTGAGGTTTTTAGCAGAAGCGCTGAATTACAGCAAGTAGGCTTAGATGTACCACAAATGACGGCTTTAATGCTGGCTTTGCGTGAAAAAGGATGGGATGTCCCTAAGTATGCGATGAACGTAGATGAAGCGTTTCTTGCGATTCGTAGCGTTCTTAGGAGGGCAAGGTCATGAATATGTTAAAAGGTGTGACCATTGGCCAACATTATCCAGCTGATTCCATGATTCATAAAATGGATGCACGCTTCAAAATCATCATGATTTTGCTCTATGTAGTAGCGCTATTTACTGCAGCCGGTCCAATTTCCTATATCATCATGATTCTATTTGCGATGTTCGTTATCGTTTCTGCAAAAATCCCATACCGTTTAATCCTTCGGGGATTACGACCTATTTTATGGATTGTTGGATTTACTTTGATCTTGCATACCTTTAGTACGCAAGAAGGGACTGTAATTTGGCAATGGTCGAGATTTTCAATCTACAACGGAGGAATTCTAAGAGGGATTATGATGGGCCTGCGTTTGATTCTATTGATTAGTATCACATCCTTGCTGACTCTGACAACAACACCGATCGATCTTACCGATGGACTGGAAGCGTTACTGAAACCTTTTAAAAAAATCGGCTTGCCAGCACATGAGTTAGCAATGATGATGACCATTGCCCTTCGTTTCGTTCCTACACTTATTGAGGAAGCGGATAAAATAATTAAAGCTCAGACTGCTCGAGGTGCTGATTTTGAAGAAGGTGGATTGATTGCTCGTGGAAAAAGCATGCTACCCATATTAGTGCCACTTTTTATTAGTGCTTTTCGTCGAGCCGATGATTTAGCAATG
The DNA here is from genome assembly GCA_964425745.1 of uncultured Eubacteriales bacterium. Classification (GTDB taxonomy): domain Bacteria; phylum Bacillota; class JAAYKD01; order JAAYKD01; family JAAYKD01; genus CALCNS01. The sequence goes on from CAYRNW010000003.1 coordinate 58,959, forward strand.
GCAATGGAAGCTCGTTGTTATCGAGGCGGAGAACATCGTACCAAGATGAAAGAGTTAAAAAGTAGTATGCAGGATTATATGGGTCTTGCTATACTAACCCTATTGCTTATACTAATGGCTTTCTTTCGATTTGCGCAAATTGATTCCTGGCAGGCGTTGCTATGAGAAACATCCGTATGCAGGTCCAATACATTGGTACTTCTTATTGTGGTTGGCAGAGACAAAAGAACAGCATCAGTGTTCAACAATTGTTAGAAGAGGCTCTCAAGCAAATCACCGGGGAAACCATTGTAATTCATGGTGCTGGCAGAACTGATGCGGGGGTGCATGCCTTGGATCAGCGAGCAGCCTTCCTAACAGCGTCTAAGATTCCTGTTGAGAAATTTGCCTATGCGATGAACAGTATGCTTCCCCCCGATATTCGTGTTCAATACACAGAAGAAAGCCCTTCAGGATGGCATCCGCGCTTTACGCCACACAAAAAAACCTATCGATACATGATAGAAACCGCGAGAGTTGTTTCTCCGTTCTGGCAACCCTATGTTTGGCATTACTTCGGCGAGTTGGATTTTGAAAAGCTACGAGAAAGTGCGAAACTAATTCTCGGTGAACATAACTTTCAGGGCTTTTGTGCATCGGGTAGTAGTGTCAAGAATCATCAACGACACGTAACAAAATCTTCTTGGTTTCAAGAAGATACACGCTTAATCTATGAAATTGAAGGCAACGGTTTCTTGTATCATATGGTCCGGCTCTTGGTTGGGGTTTTTATGGAGATTGCCTTGATGAGAAAAAGTCCGGAAGACCTTCAAATGATATTGCAAAAACCTTCACTTCTTCGTGCTGAATGGTTAGCCCCTGCACAAGGACTTTGTCTTTATAAGATAGTTTATGAAGATTCGTCAACAATACTTGACAATCTACCGAAAGTTGTCTAAAATACTACTGTTATGTATTTCTAAAGCAGGTTACCCCGATACTTGCTCGAAATACAAACTATGAAATGAAAAGATTGAATTACAGGAGGGAATACCTTGCGTACGACCTATATGGCAAAGCCTTCTGATTTGGTCGAAAAATGGTGGGTTATTGACGCCAACGGATTAGTTCTAGGCCGCTTAGCTTCCGAAGTGGCTGCGATTCTTCGTGGTAAACATAAACCGACCTTTACTCCGCATGTCAATTGCGGCGACCATGTCATTATAATCAACGCTGATAAAATTGTCTTGACAGGCAATAAACTTGATCAGAAATTCCATGAGCGCTATTCCGGATTTAATAGTGGTTTAAAAAGAGTTCCTTATCGTAAACTTATGGAAACCTTCCCGGAACGCGCGTTAGAGACTGCTGTTAAAGGCATGCTTCCTCATAATCGCCTTGGTAGGTTGATGATGAAGAAATGCAGAATTTATGCAAGCCCGGAACATCCTCATGCAGCACAATGTCCTGAAGTTTGGGCAATCAAAAACTAACCGAAGGGAGAAACGATGATGGTACAATTTCGCTTAAAAAACTATGGTACCGGCCGCCGCAAAAGTTCTGTGGCTCGGGTTCGTTTGATCCCGGGAACCGGTCGTGTAACAATCAACAATCGAGACATTGATGACTACTTTGGTCTTGCAACCTTGAAATTAATCGTTCGTCAGCCATTGGTTTTAACCAAAACCGAGGGAGACTATGATGTGATTTGTAAAGTGCATGGCGGAGGAAACTCCGGACAAGCCGGAGCAATTCGTCATGGTATTTCCAGAGCTCTTTGCAATGCTGATCTTGAATATCGTCCTACCTTAAAGAAGGCCGGATTTATGACTCGAGATCAAAGAATGAAAGAACGTAAGAAATACGGTCTCAAAAAAGCAAGGAAAGCGCCACAATTCTCAAAACGCTAATAAAAATCCAAAGACCTCCAGCTTGCTGGGGGTCTTTTTCTACCTATAATCTACTAACCTGCACATAATTTGCCTATTTTGTTGCACATAAAAGTTTATAAATGGAAATTAAAGAAAAAAGAAGGACTTGTCCAATAATTGTCAAATAGCTGTCAAGAAAATATTCAGTACTCAATGTTTTTTTAGTTATCGAGGACTGAATAAAAAAAGGAGGTATGACTTTTGAAACCCTTGATTCTCTTGACCGGCGAAGATGAGTTTGATCCAAAGTCCCATAATCCGTTTTTTCTTATTAAGCGCAGTTATGGTAATGCGGTTGCGGGAGCTGGTGGCACAGCAATCATGGCGTTAGACCCACGTTTATACCAAGAATATGCCGATATGGCAGATGGTTTATTGCTTACAGGCGGTGTCGATATTCATCCGGGAAGATATCGTGACATCTTTATGGACTTTGATCCCAACAGCGGACAACCGGCACCCTATGTCAATAGTGTTACGCGTGATTCTATGGACATCTTATTATGTCAGGCGTTTGTGAAGGCCGGGAAACCAATTTTTGGAATTGGCAGAGGTATGCAAGTAATTAATGTCGTTTTTGGAGGAACCCTATATCAAGATATTCCCACAGTAATGCAGATTGAGCATCCGCAAGGGGTAAACCATAAAATCAACCTGACGGAAGGTACTGCTCTATATAACCTTTTGGGTTCTAGCTCTATCGTGAACAGTTTTCACCATCAAGCAGTGAAAGATCTCGGTTCCGGTCTAAAGGTCGCTGCAATCGCTGAAGATGGCATCGTTGAGGCCTTAGAACATGAGAGTTTACCGATTTTTGGGGTGCAATGGCATCCAGAAACATTTGGCACCGATGATGAAGAGGTGCGTATTCGTCATGCCGGTATTATCGAACCTCCCATTGAGGTCGACCCTGTTGAAATGGAACGACAAGCACAGGCAACTATGATAAAGAAGGCGATTCCTGGAGTTGCAACAGATGCAGATTCGGTATTACCATCTGGGAATCCGGTTTTTGATCACTTTATGCAACTTGTTAACAAGGGAGGACGCAACCATGAATAAACCAGTTATTCTGATCATGTGGGGTTCTTGCTTGGATACCAAATTTAGTGCGCACAGTATGATGTTGACTAAGGCCTATTCTGCAGCGATTACTGCTGCAGGAGGAATCCCGATTTTGCCTTTGGTAGAAAGCCAAGTAGAAGATTATGTGGCAATGGCCGATGGCTTACTCTTGCCCGGCGCAATGGGGTTTGTTCCCAGACCAGAATTGGCTAGGACGCTTGCACTGGAACGCTATTCTCGTCAAGCTCATTTTGAAACCGAGTTGTATCAGGCATTCCGAAAAACGGGTAAACCGATTTTAGGCATCTGTGCCGGATGTCAAAAAATCAATTGTGAAGAGAATGGCACATTGCATTTAGATTTCAGAAAAATGTTTGGCAGAGAGCATCACCAAGGTGTTACTCATAGCGTGGAAGCACTTCCGGGTAGCTGGATCGCTGATTTGTGGGGAACGAGCTTTTTTATCAATAGTTATCACGGGTTTAAGATTGCTAAAATCGGAGATGGGTTGCGGATAACGGCTTATTCTGAGGAAGGCATTCCTGAAGTGATCGAACACAAAGAGCTCCCTATTTTTGGAACGCAATTCCACCCAGAGCGGATGCGTGGAGATTTCCCCAATCCACCGGAAGGTCCCAACAGTGAGCCATTATTTCAAATGTTTTTACAAGCATGTAAATCCTAAATTCCCGATTCATGACACAAGTGAAGGATTGTTATGATGGAGGGAAGAGACTATGAAAAAACCGATTATCGTTATGATGTGGGGTTCATGCTTGGATTCGACGTTTACCAATCATGCAATGATGCTGAGTAAATCCTATGCTGCTGCCATCACTGCTGCTGGGGGAATTCCTGTAATGCCTTTGGTTCAGGAACAGATCCCGGAGCTTCTAGCACTGGGCGATGGCTTGCTTTTGCCGGGCGGGATGTCTTTTGTGCCGAGAGCTGAATTGAGCCAGGTTCTGAAAGCAGAGCGGTTTTCAAGACAGTCTCATTTTGAAAGCGAGTTGTATCAGGCATTTCGGAAGGCCGGGAAACCGGTTTTAGGCATCTGTGCCGGATGTCAGAAGATCAACTGTGAAGAGGGCGGCAATTTGGTCCTTGATTTTCGTCATGAGAAGGGAATCGAGCATCATTTGGGCTCGACCCATGGAGCGGTGTGTTCAGGAAATTCCAAGATGAGAAGATTTTTCGGAGAGAAAACCAGAGTAAACAGCTATCATGGCTACAGGCTAAACAAAATCGGCTCGGGATTGCGTGTGACAATGCGATCGGACGATGGCGTTCCAGAAGCTGTTGAACATGAAACATTGCCGATCATTGCTACCCAATGGCATCCCGAGCGTGCGCGAGGAGATTTTCCAAATCCACCGGAAGGACCTTCGTCGGAATCTCTTTTTTCTTGGTTTATGGAAGCCTGTAGAAATTCAAATTTAGGATGAAAAAAGAACATACCATGTGTAATAATTAATTTTACGGGTTATTATACATAATGGAACATTTATGTAAAATATGGATTAATATGCCGTTTGTAGTAAAATCCTCGGTTTATCTAAACGCTTTTATCGGCTATAAAAACGCTCAAAAATACAATTTGTATCGTCTGTCAAAATTAAAACCAATAAAACTTTACTATACTACAGAATAAGTTTAAAAAAACAAAAATAATATCGTATTGCAAGGAGGATATCTGTCGGTGTGTGCATAATTATTAGGCAAATGGTTTTTTGGGAAATTGATTTCTACAAAACCATAGAAAAAGAACCTAATTAAGGAGGCATATCGAATGAAGACAGGAATTGTTGGCCCTCGCAGTACCGTAGATCGCATCATCAATCAGTTGGAAAAAAAAAAATTATTTGTAGAATATGTGCCCGTTGTTTACGAAAGATTAAGTGAAGTAGTACCCATGGTCCGTGCTCACGTGGGAAACGTAGATAACTTTTTCTTTTGCGGTCCCATACCCTACCACTATGTCCGAAGAAAAATGAACCTACCTTGTCCCGTAGAATATTCTGTAGTGGATGCTTATGCCATAACCAATGTACTTTTCCAAGCCGCAGTGAATGATCACATTGATGTACGAAAAGTAACTTCTGACTTTTACGAAAATGATAACCTATTGAAAGCCCTGAAAAACTTAGGATATTCCGAAGAAGAAGTCTCTGTTTTAGAGGCTAGCTACGATATTTTTGAAGAAGGATATCCTATGAAAAATGCTCAGTTCCACATTGAGAACTTGGAAGAAGGGCGAGCAAATGTATGTCTTACCGGTACCCTCCAAACCTATCAGTATTTGAAGGATGAAGGGTACCCGGTGTATTTGGTTCATGCTTCTGCGGATGAACCGGAAGATAAAATCAACCGGTTGCGTTTGCGAAGCGTCATGGCGATTCAAGATGAGAATCAAGCTACCGTAATATCAATTGAATTGGATTATAAAGAAAAAGACAACGGAGACAGCATTACAGAGTTGCAAAACTACCAGATCCGTGGCAATGCCATGGAAAGAGTTTATTATTATGCGCAACGGCTGGATGCTTCTGTTGAAAGAAGCGATTCAGGAAAGATTATCTATCGAATTTATACTACCAAATCGGTACTAAGTGATGAAACCGAAGGGTTCCGCCGCCTACTGCTCATGGAGGAATTACAAAGCTTGTTTGGAATTGAAAAAGTTGGAATTGGCGTTGGATTAGGGAGAACCTCTGCCGAAGCCCGTAGAAATTCCGATTTTGGTCGGGAGCGTGCCATCAACAATGATGTCAGCTGTTTCTTCATTGTCTACGAGGATCAGAAGATCGCCGGCCCAATCATTCAAACCGAAACACCGAAGAAAACCGAGGAAATCAATGGAGAGTTGTATATGATTTCTCGCGAGACTCAGGTGGGATTAGATAAGCTCATTGTGATTGATTCCATTATTGATCAGTATGGCGTCGATGTGATTACCCCAGGAGAATTGGCACGCTTGTCCAATCTGCCACTTAATCGCATCAATCGATTGATTACGAAATTAGAAAGCGCTGGATATGCAAAAATCGTCGGTAAAAAACCGTTGAGCGGTTCCGGACGTCCCAGTCGCCTACTTCAAATCAATCTTAAAAAGCGGAGCTAGAGCTCATTCGATAAATCGACCCCGATCGCCCTGTTTAGGCTGCGGTTGGGGTCTGTTTTGTATATTGAAAGGGGGCAGATCATCATGTAAATTCATTTAGGAGCACTAAAAATCAAAGAAGTTTGAAATGGAGGAATCATGTTATGAGTATCATTGCCGGAAAGATCTTTTCTTTTCTGGTTTTAATCCTTTTGTCTGTGATGACTGTAGTGATGATACGGCGTATGCAAAAAAGCGACGAACCTGTCGATATCCGTCGTTTAGCCGGGTTAGATGCTTTGGAAGAAGTGGTTGGACGAGCTACCGAAACCGGTCGCCCCATTCACTATAATCCTGGAATTGGTTCCATTGAAAGTGCTAGTACCGGGGCACGTGTTTTGGGTGGTATGGAAGTTCTAGGATGGTTAAGTTATCAATGCGCACGTTACGACACTCGGCTAATCAGCACATACTCTTCTCCTTCGAGTTATGCTATTGCAAGAGAAGTTGTTAGAAACGGTTACGTGCAGGCGGGTAAGCCCGAGAATTTTAAAGAGGAAACTGCCCAGTTTCTTTCAAATAACCAAATGGCGTTTGCCATGGGTGCGATATCAATTATGCAGAGAGAAAACATCGCTTCTAATGTTTTAATTGGAAGTTATGGTGCGGAATGTTTGTTATTAGCCGAGGCAGGAAATACCTTGGGAGCCATTCAAATCTCCGGGGATACCAATGCATATCAGTTGCCATTTCTGATTGTTACTTGCGATTACTCCCTCATTGCTGAAGAGCTATTTGCTGCAGGTGCGGTTTTGAGTAACAATCGCGATGTTTATGGTTCATTGATTGCCCAAGATTATGGTAAAATTATAGCTGTGGCTTTGTTAGTCGTGGGAACCGTTTTGGTGACCTTCGGAAATCAAGCCTTGATTCAGTTATTGAGCTGGTAGGAGGTTAAACGAAATGAAAAGAACCATCCCAATTGTCATTGCCTTTTTGGTTGGCATGGGGCTGATGCTTGATAACTTTATCACCTTTGCCCCTCTCAACACCGCCGCAGTTTCGGTTCGCTCTTGGTTGGTAATAATTGCCTTATTTTCCATTATGGTTGCTGCTTTGAATTTACTCTTGGTTCACATTCCCAGAATTAAGCGCCGACAAGGAACATGGGTTCAAAGCAGTGTCCTCGTCGTTTTTATGTTGCTAACCATACTAACTGGGGTCTTCATGGGCACAAAGAATGCGGTGTATTCCACTTTTTACAACGGCATTCTCACTCCAGGAAGCACCACCGTTAACTCATTATTAGCTTTCTTTATTGCTTCCGCTGCGGTTCGAACCTTCCGTGCGCGAAGCCTAGAATCATCTTTACTCCTTTTGACAGCTATTTTGTTGATGCTCTCCAATGTAACCATCGGCAATGCAATTAGTAGTGTTATCCCGGTTATGGGCAAGTGGGTTACTAATGTACCGAATGCAACTGCGCAACGTGGTTTGATTATCACCAGTTCTCTGGCGTTTGTCACCATCAATTTGCGTAATATTCTTGGCCTCAGCACTCAATGGCTGGGCGGCAAAGATTAGGGGGGAGAAGATATGCAAAACCGTTTATTCAATCCCGATAAAAGAATCACTTATCTTTTGCTGTTACTGGTAATGATTTTTCCTTTGATTAATCCTTTGGGAATCGCTATCAAGCCCAGCGAGAATACGTTGTTGGCTTACAATTATGTTGAAGGCCTTCAGCCGGGTTCAACCATGATTCTGTTTATTGATTTTGGCATGGGCCAAAGTGCTGAACTAACTCCTCAGGTCATTGCTTCTTTAAAGCATTTCTCGGATAAGGGTTTAAAACTCTTTGCGGCAACTCAAGTCCCCGAAATGTCAACAGCTCTTACTGGCTATTTGGCAGAAACCTATGGTGCTGCTAACAAAGAATATGGTGTTGATTACGTGGATTTAGGGTACTTTGCCGGTGCCGAATCAGCGATTGGTGCCATGGGTGATAGTCTTATCGATGTCTTCAAAGCCGATGTTAACGGCACGGATTTGACTACTCTACCAATTTTCAAGAGTATAACCAAACTACCCGACATCAATGTGATGTTCGCAGTTACTGCCTCAGGGACGATTCCCTTCATTCGGCAGGCAAACGCAAAGTTTGGAATGCCGATTATTTTCTCAGTCAACGCCGTCATGGGCCCGGCCAATGTTCCTTATGTTCAGTCAGGACAAGCGGTTTCTGTTTTGGTTGGTAGCACAGGAGCTGCCGAATATGAAACTCTGATCAATCAACCCGGAACGGCTTCTGCTGCTATGGATGCACAATCCCTTGCCCATCTTGTTATCATCTTGTTGATCGTTTGGGGAAATATTGGGTATTTCTTAGAGCAAAGACGGAATAAAGAGAAAAACGCGTAGGGAGGTGTAGGTATGCAAATTAGTCAAGATCCGATTGTTTGGTTGGCTGCTTTTGTGACGATTTCCATTTTTTCCTTTGTTTTTTGGAATGATAGTCCCTTTTATAAATATGTGCAAAGTGCTTATTTGGGTGTTGCAGCCGGTGTCACGGTCGTCGTTGGTTGGAACAATATAAAGAATCAAGTGATCACCCCGTTAACTAACGGGAACTATACGATTATTATCCCGGTTTTACTGGGCTTGTTACTTTTAATTCGTTATATCCCAGGGTTGAACTGGGTTGCTCGATACCCGGTTGCTGTCTTGGTTGCCGGTGGTGCGGGCTTAGGGTTAGCTAATACGGTTCAAGCACAGTTCGTCAGCCAGATCAAAGCCGGTCTCAAACCATTGAATTCAATTGATAATATTCTGATGTTTGTCGGTTTACTGGCGGTTATTGCCTTCTTCTTCCTAACTGGTAAAACAACTCGTGCTATGGAACGAATGAAATTAGGTTGGTTACCACGTTTTGGTCGGATTGTTCTAATGGTTGCCTTTGGGGCTTCCTTTGGAACCACGGTCATGGGACGTTGCTCAATTTTAATTGGTCGATTACAGTTTTTGTTGACGGATTTCCTAGGCCTTTAGATTTTGAATAGAGTCAAAAATGCTGCCATCTCCATTGTGAGAAGGCAGCATTTTTTAAAGGATTCATTTTCAATCATAGCGAAAAAAGAGCTGAAAGGTGGTGCAGCTATGCAAATACCGTCATGGTTGAATTCAGTAAAAGCATTCGTGTTAGATATGGACGGAACGATTTATTTAGGTGAACGGTTGTTTCCTTATACCCACGATTTTTTAAAAAGGCTCGAAAAACTAGGTAAAGAGTATTATTTTTTCACCAATAATTCATCGAAACCCCTAACTGCGTATCACAAAAAGCTCTCAGGGATGGGGATCCCTTATAAGGAGCATCATTTGATGAATGCTACAGAGGTCGTACTCCATTATTTGCAAAGCATAGGCGTTAAGAGTCTCTATGTTGTCGGGACTCAAGCCTTAAAGCAGGAGTTTGCTATTCATGGCTTTGATGTTAATCAAAAACCGGAGTATGTTATCGTGGGGTTTGATACAGAACTCGATTATGATAAGGTGAGGATTGCCTGTGATTGGATTCGCTCGGGTGTTCCTGTCTTGGGGATTAATCCAGATCGAAATTGTCCAATCGAGGGCGGCATGATACCCGACTGTGGTTCTATTGGAGCCATGATCGAGACCTCCACAGGAGTCAAAATTGAATATTTTGGCAAACCGCACAAATACACCTATGATTTTGTCTTAGAAAGAACCGGTGTTCGCGAAGAAGATGTGGTATGGATTGGTGACCGTCTTTATACCGATATCGCGATTACTCAAAACAAGAAAGCACACAGTATTTTGGTATTGTCGGGAGAGAGCACAGTAGAAGAAACAGCAAACAGCAGCTTTCGTCCCGACTGGATTGTAAAAAACCTAGAGGAATTAACAGATCAACTAAAATAGCCTTAAATCGTTTAGATATTGATTCCTCGTAAAAACAAATCGGGGTTAATGTATTTACTTGCATCATCCACATAAAGGGCATTTGCTGTAAGAACTTTTAGTAAAAGTCGAGCACTTCCTTTCCCTCCACTTTCACCCGGGGCTGTATAAATCGCATAGGAGATTTCTTCCCCTAGTAGAGAGAGCGAATAGCGTTCTTCCCAGTATAATTGAAAAGCAGAGCGTAGCAGTACGTGGCTCGCCGGAGTGAATTGGATTTGCTTAACATGGTTCAAAGAGGTGCGATTGCTTTTTATGAGTAGATCATACGTTCCTGAAAGGCCTATATAAACCGCTAATTCACCATTGATTTCTTCTGCAAAGAGTCCTTCTGCCCAAGTTTTCAAAGGCAGAGGTAATACTTCTTCGGAAGTCGTCAAATCAATGACTTCTTTATGTTCCATAAGTTTACGTTCGAGACGGCTCACAACCTGCGAGACACCATCTTTACCTTTTTGGTCCAGAAACAAAATATCTTCCTTGGTCAAGGAAGCCAAAACAAGGTCCGGGACCGAATAAAACTCGGATAGGTGGCGGAAATTTAACGGTTGAGAAAAATGAATGGCACGGAATACAGCGGCTGGGATTTCGTGACCGAATTGGTTTAGCATAGGGATCTCCTTTCGCAATTACATCATTTTCATAGAATTGATGATCAAACTGAATTGCAATTTCAAGAATTCTGCCGCACGTCGACATAAAAGCATACGGCCAATAAAGATTTCGAAATATTCCATAGGTGGGCAGATATTCGGATCTATCGTCACATCCAACGTAATGATGGTTCGTTCTTCGTTGATGGTCAAGTTGGAGTGTTCCACAGCATAATTAACCCGGTCATGGATATCGAAAGCGGTGGTATTGCGGTTTCGCACACGGGTTCGACGAACGTCACTTTTGTCAGCTAAAATCAGTGCTGCTGAAATTGGATTGACCGGAACTGCGGTAGCTTCATCATGATTACCAATCGCAGAAACGATTAAGGCAACTTCCTCTGCTTCCATTCCGGCTTGGCGCAGAAATTGGAAGGCCAAGATTCCACCACTATGAGCATGGTCCACCCGGTTGACTAAGTTGCCGATATCATGCATGTAACCCGCTATTTTCGCCAATTCCTGTTCGCGTTCAGAATATTGTAATTGAGCTAAAATTTTTGATGCGCGGTCAGCAGAAATACTGGCATGGGGAAAAGAGTGTTCCGTATATCCAAGTTCTTTCATGACACGATCGCCTTGGGCGATGTAGGAATGAATTTCAGGATTGCTTTTAATATCTTGAAAGTTAATCATGGTGATTCTCCTTTGTGATTCTTACTTCTATTATAACGATATTTTTGCTTCGTGCAAGTATAGCACAGGAAATTTACGAAAGCTTTCATAAAAAGGAACTCGAGAGAGCTGTCACGAATATCAGTTGAAAATAAAAGGAGGTTCCAAGATGCAGGAAATTTATCAGAAAATATACCATAATGTTGAAGCAGATCGAGAACAACTGCTGAAGATTAATGATGCTATTTATCATCATCCCGAATTAGGAAACCAAGAGTTTTTTGCTGCAGAGCAACTGACGACAGCCTTAAAAGAAGCAGGATTTTCAGTTGAACAGCCTTATCGAGATTTAGCAACCGGATTTCGGGCAACCTTTGATACCGGAAAACCGGGGCCAACCATTGCTGTTATGGGTGAATACGATGCTTTGCCGGACATTGGTCATGGATGCGGTCACAATATGATTGGTAGCATTGCCCTGGGAGCGGCAAGAGCCTTAGCAAAAGAGGCTTCCTCCTTAAGAGGCAGAATTGTCATGCTCGGTACCCCTGCTGAAGAAACCAATGGTGGAAAGGTTGTCTATGCAGCAACCGGGGTTTTTGAGGATATTGATGCAGCAATGATTGTTCATCCCGGTAGCAAAAATGCCCTCGGATCAACGTCTTTAGCGATTGATGCACTCGAATTTGTTTTTCATGGTAGAACTTGCCATGCGTCTGGAAATCCTGAAGACGGAATCAATGCCCTAGACGGAGCGATACTCACCTTCAATAATGTCAATGCTCTGAGACAGCATGTAACATCGGATATCAGAATCCATGGTGTAATCACGGAAGGAGGAAAAGCTCCTAATGTGACTCCGGATTTAGCAATTGCTCGTTTTTATGTTCGTGCAAAGAAGAGAGAGTATTTGAGTCAAGTGGTGGAAAAAGTTAAAAATTGTGCGCGAGGTGCTGCAATTGCCACAGGATGCACCTTAGACATTAGCAATTTTGAATTCAGCAATGATAATATGAAGCCGAATGTGCAAATGACTAAAACTTGGGAACAGCACATGCGTGCTTTAGGTGTGACTGATTTCAAACCCCTGGATTTGCAAGCTGCAGGTGGATCGACCGATTGCGGCAATGTATCTCAAAAGGTGCCTGCGATTCATCCCAGTATCTCGATTACCGAGGGCAAGGAAGTAAGCGGACACAGTCGTGATTTTGCTTCTGCCACGATTACTGAAGCCGGTCACGAAGCGTTACTTTTAGCCTCAAAAGCAGTCGCATGCACGGTCGCCGATTTGCTGATGAAGGATGAACTTCTAACTCTTGTTAAAGAGGAATTCAAGAATAACCAATAATTTTCAAAAAGCAGAATCGGCATAAGTATTGTGCTGATTCTGCTTTTAAAAGTTTCTAACGAAATCAATTTAGTTTTTTTCGAATTCGGAAGGGGAACACCCTTGCAGTGAAGAATCAAAATAAGAATGAACCATGATATGGGGGGAACCACGTGGAGAGAATCGTCTCAATTTTTTCGCAATTTAAGCTTCTCGATGCTTTCGATATTGTAGTGGTTTCGATTGCTATCTCCAGCTTAATCATGATGATTCGCAATACCAGAGCAATTCAACTGGTCAAGGGGATTCTCTATGTTCTTTTAGCGTATGTGGTCAGTTCTTTTCTGGGGTTAAAGGCAATTGGTTGGTTAATGGATCGAACCCTCACCTTTGGAATTGTTGCAATTCCGATTGTTTTTCAAACAGAACTCCGCAAGGTTCTTGAAGAGCTGGGAAGGGGAACTTTTTTTCATCGTCGCTCAGCGAATCAGGAACAAATTGAAAAAATGTTCGATGAATTAGCAATCGCCGTAGATGCAATGGCTTCACAAAAAACCGGCGCTTTAATTGTTTTAGAACGGAAAACCGGATTGAGAGAATACATGGAAACCGGTGTCTTTATTGATGGTGTTGTTACCAGTCAGTTGTTGATGAATATTTTTTATAAAAACACGCCACTCCATGACGGTGCCGTAATGATTCGTGAAAATCGTGTCGTTGCAGCAGCGTGTTATTTACCTTTATCCTCAAATCCAGATATTTCACAAGAGTTAGGTACTAGACATCGTGCTTCAATCGGAATAACCGAACAATCGGATTGTTTAACGATTGTGGTGTCTGAAGAAACCGGAACCGTATCATTGGCACAAGACGGTAAATTGATACGATATCTTGATGGCAAAATGTTAGTAGATCTTTTGCGCCAGACCTACTTTGAAGAAGAGCTGACCGTGAAATCTGTTTTGCCAACCTGGCTACAATGGGGGGGTAAAAACGATGAATAAATTATTTTCTTCTAATATTGCCGTTCGCATCGTTTCTGTGCTGATTGCTCTTGTCATTTGGGTGGTTGCTAGTGATCAATCGATTTCTCAATCAACGAGTCAAGAAATGAGTAAGAACTTTTACAGGATTCCAATTGAGGCCATTAACATCCCCAATAATTACTCTGTGAATTATGATTATATCTCCATTGAGAGCGTGGTCCTGAAAGGGAATGCATCTTTGTTGAGCAGTATGCTTGGACAAGAGATTACCGCAAGTATTGATTTGGAAGGATTGACCGAGGGAGAATACGACCTACCGATTCAATTAAGATTTCCTGCAGGCTTAAGTTTAGTTGCGGTTCAGCCACCGAGAGTTCATGTGACTTTAGTCAGCAGTGTTAGTCGAGTCATGGACATCGAGATCATAACCACTGGAACGCCTCAAATCACCAATGTGATACCGATTCTAAGTTATAAACCGGAAACGGTGTTAGTAGCAGGTTCACGAACCTCATTAGAAGAAATCGTGAAGGCTGTCGTAAACGTAGATTTAACCGGAAAAACAGGGAACTTTGAGCAAGCAATGGATGTTCAAGTACTCGATGCTAACGGGATTCGTGTTGAAGACGTCTCGATGCAACCAAGCTTGATTTCAGTGACCGTTCTTTTTCAACCCATCAAACAAGTAGCATTGCAGCTTCCGGAAGATCTAGTGGTACCCGAGGGTTGGAGCATAGATTCGTTTGAAATCAATCCTACTACGGTAAAAATCTATGGAAGTCAATCGGATCTTGATCTGATTAAAAATCTCAGCGTCGCCTTAGATGAGATTGTTTTGACAAAGGATGAGGCACTAGAAACAGAAGTAGAAAAAACGTTGAAGGCTTCCATTGCGATTCCTCAGGGAAGTTTAATCACAATAGATTCTGAGCAAGAGGTAGAAATTGTATTGCGCTTGGTGAAAGGGAACCCAGGTTAAGATGAAAATTTAGAAAGGCGGGAGCGTCATGGCCCGTTTGTTTGGTACGGATGGCGTTCGTGGTATTGCCAATCGTCAATTGACACCGGAATTAGCGTTTCAGTTGGGCAAAGCTGCGGCAGCAGTCTTATTAGAAAAGAAGGAAAGAGCAACCGTGCTCTTGGGAAAAGATCCGAGGGCGTCGGGAGATCTATTGGAGGCCTCCTTAGCAGCAGGTTTCATGTCAGGAGGGGCGGATGTATTATCGGTTGGTGTCGTGCCAACACCAGCGGTTGCTTACTTAACGAAGCATTTACCGGTGGAAGCAGGTGCAATGATTTCGGCTTCTCATAATCCGGTAGAAGATAATGGAATCAAGTTTTTCTCACACCAAGGCTTCAAGCTTCCGGATGCTACCGAGGATGCGATTGAACGTTATATAAATGAGGCACATTCTGTGGATGAACGACCCATCGGGATCCAGGTAGGAACGTGGATGCATCAACCAGAAGCAGTCGAAGGGTATTTGTCAGCATTGCTCCAAAGCGTTGAAACATGTTCCCTGCGTGGGAAGAAAATCGTACTCGATTGTGCAAACGGGTCCGCTTCTCCCTTTGCAGAGACAATCTTCCGTTCCCTTGGGGCAGAGGTCATCGCACTCCATGCCACACCCAATGGGGAAAACATCAATCATCATTGTGGTTCCACTCACCCCGAAAATTTAAAGACAGCTGTGGTTAGCAACAAAGCAGATTATGGGTTTGCTTTCGATGGGGATGCCGATCGCTGTTTGGCGGTTGACGAACAAGGATGTTTAGTTGACGGAGATCAAATTATGACTTTTCTTGCGATTCAATGGAAAAAGCAAGCTCGATTGAATCACAATACACTGGTCGTAACCGTTATGAGCAATTTAGGGCTTCGAAAAGCCATGGAGGAACACGACATTCAACTTGAAATCACTTCAGTCGGAGATCGCTATGTTCTGGAAGCGATGTTAGCAAAGCATTATGCGCTGGGTGGAGAGCAATCCGGCCATTTGATTTTTGCCGATTATGCAACGACCGGAGACGGAATGTTAACCGCACTACAACTCAGCAAATTGCTTCAGAAAAATGATATGAAAATGTCACAAGCCGCAGCTGTGATGCAACGGTTTCCACAGGTTCTACATAATGTAAGAGTTGAGAATAAAAGTAAATCGATGCAATCCCAAGCTTTTCTGGAAGCAATCCGTCAAGAGGAAGAAACGCTGGGTCGTAAAGGAAGAATTCTGGTTCGGCCTTCGGGTACGGAACAATTGATTCGTATCATGGTGGAGGCAGAGCACGAAACGCAAGCCAAGGAAATTGCCGAGCGCTTGAGTCGATATATCGTTCAATAATATAGAATCAAAAAGCAGGAGGAGTTATTATGTGTGGAATTATGGGGTATGTGGGGCCAAAAAATGCGTTGCCGTATATTATAGAAGGCCTACGCTGCTTGGAATATCGGGGTTACGATTCTGCCGGAATTGCGGTAATCAAAGACGGGTCCCTGACACAACAAAAAAACGCCGGACGACTATCGGAACTAGAGGTACTTCTTGAGACACAGCCTTTACAGGGGACGATTGGTATCGGTCATACTCGTTGGGCAACCCATGGAGAACCCAATAATGAAAATGCGCATCCCCATATGGGAAGCCAAAATCGGATTGCACTTATTCATAATGGTGTTATTGAAAATTACCGAGAATTGCGAGAAGAGCTTATTGCGAAAGGGATTCCCTTTTTGTCACAAACCGACTCTGAAGTTGTTGTAAATCTTCTAGAGGAAACGAATTTACCTTTAATGGAAGCGCTGGATGAGGTCTTACCTCGTTTGCGAGGAGCCTATGCTCTTGTTATGCTCGATATTCGTCAACCCGACCGAATTGTGGTTGCAAGAAAAGATAATCCGGTTGTCATTGGCTTGGGCCAGGGCGAGAATTATGTTGCTTCCGATATTCCTGCTCTCTTACCGCATACAAAAACCATGGTTTTCTTAAGTGATTACGAAAGAGCTGTTATTACTGCTGCCGGAGTGACTTTTTTTGATAGAACGGGAAATATCATCAAAAAAGAAGCTCAGGAAATTGCATGGACCGCAGAGGCGGCTGAAAAAGATGGCTTTGAGCATTTCATGCGTAAAGAAATCCACGAACAACCCCGTGTATTACGCGACACGATGAAAGAACGGCTACCACAGGATAATCTTCGTGGCTTTTTCAGCGAATTAGACAATTCACCCTGGGATTGGGCTAACGTAAATCGGATTATTACCGTAGCATGTGGAACCGCCTATTATGCGGGCATGGCGGGGAAATATATGATTGAACGTCTTGCACGAATCCCGGTGGAAGTGGATATGGCATCTGAATTCCGATATCGTGAACCCATCATTGGCAAAAATGATGTTGTCATGGTCATCAGTCAATCGGGTGAAACTGCAGATACATTGGCTGCGGTGAGGGAAGCCCAAAGCAAAGGTGCAAAGGTTTTAGCGGTGACGAATGTGAAGGGCAGTACGGTTTCTCGCGAGGCAGATTTTGTCGTTTATACCCAAGCCGGTCCTGAAATTGCTGTCGCTTCGACCAAAGCTTATATTTCACAGCTGCTTGTGATGTTGATGATGTCGATCAAATTAGCTCATGTCAAAGGTCTCTTAGATCAAACACAATTAGACGACTGGATTGAAAACTTAAGAGTTTTGCCGTATTGGGTAGAAAAGGTTTTACTCCAGGAAAATGTTATGGCATCCTGGGCTAGAAGGATTGCAGGGTATCAAAATCTATTCTTCATCGGGCGTGATTTGGATTTTGCATTATCTTTGGAAGGGGCTCTAAAACTAAAAGAGATCTCCTATATCCATGCAGAGGCCTATGCAGCCGGAGAACTCAAACACGGCCCCTTAGCCTTGATTTCAGGGGGGACACCTGTGGTTGCTCTGACCACACAGAATCGGCTTATTGAAAAAGCACTCAGCAACATTGAAGTTGTGAAAGCTCGAGGTGCAGTATTATTCCATATTACCAATTCTCAGCTCCTCAGTAGAAATGAAGAAGAAGAGTGGATTATGGCTTTGCCAGAGTTGGATGACATGCTGATGCCGATTTTAGCCGTTGTGCCCTTACAATTATTGGCGTATCATGCTGCCGTAGCCAAAGGTAACGATGTCGATAAACCGCGGAATCTTGCTAAAAGTGTGACAGTAGAATAACACAAAAAGGTCGTAGTATCCATTTGGATGACTACGACCTTTTGCTCTTTTTACATGGTATCTATTTAATCGTTGAGATTTGCCGATTTTCGTATTTGTTGACCAACCAGAAGCACCATGCGCCGCCAAACCGAAGAGCAGCACAAATCAAGAAAGCGATTTGGAAGCCGAATAGGTTTTTCAAAGTTACTCCAATCACCGGAGCGAAAATCGCTGTGATGCTGATGGCTGTCTGATGATACGCCAAAAAACTAGTTTTATTTTTCTCGGGAGTTGAATCGAGGGTAGCATTGAAAAGTGATAAATTGACTCCTGAAAAAACCATACCCGTTATGAGGTTGATGATTGCTACAAAGTATAGACTCTTTGAGAAAGCATACGCTAAAGGCACAACAAAAATCCAAATACCGGAAGAGAATAGCGTTTTTAAATTACCGTGTTTCTGACTATACTTCGTCCAGTAGCCATATCCCATGAGGGAACCCCCGGTGTTGATTAAGCTTAAAATACTTACCCAGGTGTTATTCGCGCCTAAGACTCGAACCTGATATAAGGAGAACAAAGACCAGGGAATCTGCCAGGCAAAGTGAAATACAAGAGAGGCAGCAACAAACCGTAAAAAGCGTTTTTCGTGAAAGATTTCGAGGAAGGCCCCTTTCAATCCAGTCACAATTCCTTGGTTTTCCGTTTTTGCTTCAATAATCGGTGTGGGGTTTGGTGCAGATGTGGGTTCATCCATGCGTGAGAAGACCCATACTTCAGTCATTGCTAAAAGAAAGGAGAGGAAGAACGCCAATTGGTAGCCCAGGGGAAAGCTAGCAATATCTAAAAAACGTCCTGCGACTAAGGTAAAGGCAGTACCGACGAGGTTCTGTAAACGGTTACGTGTAGCAAAAGAAAGAGCTCGTCGATCGGGGGGGATAACGCGAGAGATAAAAGACTGCCAACCAACGTTAGAGATCGAACCGGGCAGATTCATAAGAGCGATTGTAGCAACCAAAAGCGTTGCGCGGATGCTAGGGTCGAAGAAAGGTATGGCAGCCAAAACCAAGTAGAACAACCGATGCAAAAAAATGACAAGAGTCGTGATTCGGTGCTTGTTCGGTTGTTTATCAATATAGCGAGCCCCAGGGATCATCGATAACACACTTACGAAGGCCGGTGCTGAAGATAATAACGCGACCTGGTAATCGGTCGCTCCGTTCTTGATTGCAAAAATACTCAAGAAGGGATTCACCAAATTGATGGCCATAATCGATAAGATTCCCTGTGTTATGTTGATTGTTTGATTTCTCTGGAAGCGAGCTTCATCGTTGGCTGTTGTTTTATCTTTTAGAATTTTCCACAAAGCTTGTGGACTGCGGTTAAACATAGAATACCACCTTCTTTAAATTCAAGAGGAATATGCAAATCTAAATTATGGTATCATAGCTCCCCGGTAAAGTAAACCTCAAAGAACTGGCAGAAGCAAGGGGATTTTGAATTCTTTTTTGTAGGTACAAAGAAGCACCTTCTACAAATTTCTTGTAAAAGGTGCTGGGAAGGTTTGCGACACGCGCAAATATTTTAGTTTTGTCAGCCGCAGTCGTCTTCGGCACCGGGAAGGCCATTGTCTAGGTATTCTTCCAAAGTTTCAACGACAAAGCGCACATATTGAGCACATCGTGCTTTGGCATCGGGTTCGTGTTTCAAAACACTACAATCGGGAGCACCAAACTCTTCAACAAAAGCATTGAAAAGTGCTGCACTGTAGTCTTTCATTTCGGTTTTTCGATCTTCTCCCATATTACGACCAAAATAACGACCCAGGGTTAACATACCGCCGGTTAATGCACCACAAACGGATTCTGCGCCCATACCACCGGAAAAAGCGCCAGCATAATGATTGCCATAATCGATTTCTTCTTGAGTTAGTCCGTCAACTTCGGCCAAGGCAATAAAAACAGACTCTGAGCAGCTGTATGCTTGATTCATATATAATTCCAAGGCTCGGTCACTTGCTTTCGACATTGTATTCATCCTTCCAATCAATCTTTAATCACAGTATTGAATATGATTATACCAAAAGATTGTGCATCTGTAAACTAAAAATGTTCTGTTTTGTGAGTTAGTTACAAAGGGGTGAAACACTTCTTGTCGAATCAGACTTCTATCTGTCAGCCCATAGGAATTCTTATTTCAAAGCAGAAAGTATGATGTGGAAAGAATAGTAAGGGGGAAGTTTCTTTGAATTCGGGAAGAATCATTAAATTATTCGCTGGAACTGCAAGTAAACGCTTAGGGGAACGGATTGTAGAACATCTCAAACAAGAACTACCGGAAATCAATGGACAAAAGCATTTGGAAAAATACCGGTTGTCCGATATCACGGTCAAAAAGTTCTCTAATGACAATACATTTGTCCGTTTGGAGGAAACTGTTCGTGAGGCAGATACCTATATTATTCAGTCTTCAGGAATTCCGGTCAACGATCGCTTTATGGAATTACTGATTACTATCGATGCCATGCGAAGAAGTTCTGCTGGACGTATTACAGCAATTATTCCCTACCTGCCCTACTCTCGCTCCGACAAAATCGACCAACCAAGAGTTCCGTTGACGGCTCGTTTGGTAGCCGACCTGATTGAAGCAGCTGGAGCAGACCATGTAGTCGTCATGGATTTACATGCAGATCAAATTCAAGGCTACTTTAATATTCCCGTAGATCATCTTAAGGCGACCAGTATCTTAGCTGCTTATGTGGAAGACAATTTTTTAGCTGAAGTTACCGAGGAGCAATTGAAGGATTGGGTAGTCATTTCTCCCGATGCAGGTTCCGCCAAAAGAGCACAGAGCTTCGCTTCAATCTTAGGCTTACCCTTAGCGGTTGTTTTAAAAGAACGCCAAGGTAATAACGATAAATCCGAAGTGATGCATGTTATCGGCGAGATCGATGGCAAAAAGGCAATTTTGTTTGACGATGAAATCGATACAGCGGGTTCCATGATGAATGCAATCACAGCATTATGCGAAAAATTCGGGGTCAAAGAGGTCATCGCAGTTGCAACTCATGGCATCTTTTCTGGTCCTGCGATTCGTCGCATTGAAAACAACTCGTATTTAAAAGCGGTAGTGGTTACCGATACCTTAGATGTACCGGAAAAAGGGGAGACTTGTTGCCGTAGTTATAACAGCGAAGGTAAGATGATTCACGACGAAATTGAAGTAACTAAAATCAATGTATGTTCGGTATCTGAATTATTTGCGGCAACGATTCGTTCCATTCATTTAGGGGAGAGTGTGACTCATTTGTACGAGCGTTGGGAAATCAATGGTCCGCGTAAAGATAAAGGAAGAAAGTAGTCCGTTTCACAAAAAAAACGGCAATACGAGCAGGCGAGCCGTTCATCAAAGAAGGGTTCATCTGCTCTTTTCTATTGAAATTTTGAGGAGGGGTTGTCTTGGCAAAAAGAATTGACTTAAACTGTGACATGGGAGAATCCTTTGGGGTGTATCGTTATGGTGCAGATGAGGAAATCATTCGCGAAATTACTTCGGCGAATATTGCGTGTGGTTGGCATGCAGGGGATCCGCAGGTCATGGACCATACGATTGGACTATGTAAAAAGAACGGTGTTGCTGCAGGAGCACATCCGGGATTCCCTGATTTATTGGGATTTGGTCGTAGAAATATGATGGTTTCTGCGGGTGAGATTAGAAATTACATCATATATCAAATCGGAGCCTTGCAAGGGTTCGCCAATAGCCAAGGTGTCACTTTAGCCCACGTAAAACCTCATGGAAATCTATATAATATGGCAGCAAAGGACCCCCAAATGGCAGCGGCCATTGCTGAGGGCGTCAAACGGGTAGATTCTAATTTAATTTTAGTGGGATTAGCCGGTTCTTTGCTTTGTCAAGAGGGCGAAAAAGCCGGGTTACGCGTGGCACAAGAAGTGTTTGCAGATCGGGCGTACCGAGCCGATGGTAGTTTGGTTCCTAGAGGAGAGCCCGGGGCGATGATTCATTCAGCAGAAGAAGCGGTGCATCGGATGATTCAATTAATCGAGACCGGCTACATGACAGCGATCGATGGAACCAAACTGAAAATGGAAGCCCACACCATTTGCATGCACGGAGATACTCCCGGAGCTGCGTTGTACGCCAGATCGATTCGAGAGATGTTGGAAAAGAAAGGGATTGAAATTGTACGGATGAACGAGGTTTTATCCTGATGATTACACCGAGGTTTTTACAACAAGGAGATCATGGGCTCGTCGTAGAGTTTGGCCAACAAATTCATCCGGAGCTTGTGGAACAAGTTCGGACTCTTATGATTGCTTTGCGAGAAAATCCCCTGCCCGGAATTCTAGAGACCATACCGACGTATCGTTCTTTGCTCGTGCGTTATGATCCGTTACGAATAACCGTTCAAGCATTACAACGCCATATAGAAGACTTATTGCAGCAGGAGAAGCAGCAAATCGCCCCGGCATTCGTGACCGAAATCCCGGTTTGCTACGGGGGAAACTGGGGACCGGATTTGGAAAGAGTAGCGGAACACGCCAAAAAATCTATTCAGGAAGTAATTGCATTTCACACGTCTGCTGACTATTTGATCTATATGCTGGGATTTACCCCTGGATTTCCTTATCTTGGAGGACTGCCTCATGAAATTGCTTGTCCTCGATTACCTACCCCCAGAACCGCGGTTCCAGCGGGTTCAGTAGGGATCGCTGAAACTCAAACCGGGATATACCCTATGGTAAGCCCCGGGGGGTGGCAGATCATTGGACGTACACCGCTACGTTTGTTTGATCCCAGCAAAGAGGAGCCGGTGTTGTTGCAGGCAGGGGATTATCTGCGATTTGCGGAGGTGACAGAAGAAGAGTATCATGAGATTGCCCTGAAAGTTGAACAAAATCAATATGCTGTAAAGAAAACACCGAAAGGAGGGTCACTGGAATGAACCACGTTTTTCAGGTTGAACAAGCCGGACTGCTCAGTACATTTCAGGATTTAGGTCGTTTCGGCTATGGCTCCTTTGGTGTTCCTGCAGCAGGTGCAATGGATCCTTATTGTCATCAATTGGCGAATTTTATGGTGGGGAATTCTGAACTAGAAGCAACTCTAGAAATGACATTGCTGGGACCGACACTGACCGCCCTTGGGACGCATCGAATCGCTATTGCCGGCGGAGATCTAGGAGCGCAGTATAACGGATTACCGCTTCCAGCCTGTGTTGCTCTTGAGATTCACGAAGGGGATGTTCTGCGTTTTCCCGGAGGCAATGGAGTGCGTTCTTATATATCGGTTGCCGGTGGATGGGATCTACCGGTGGTGATGGGAAGCCGTAGCACTTATTTGCGTGCATCAATTGGTGGTAAAGAAGGTGCGCCTTTAAAAAAAGGGCAAATATTGAATCGCCGAAAACAGGATGATATGCAAATCCCCCTGTGGAAGGGGACTCTTCCCCCGATGTATTGGCCTCTCGAACCAAAGGTTTCAAAGACGATTCGTGTTCTCTGGGGACCGCAGGATGATTATTTTGATCAAGAGCAAAAAAATAAGTTTACAACTCAAAACTGGAAAGTCAGCAAGGATTCCGATCGTATGGGTTACCGGTTGGAAGGGGATGCGTTAGTGCATCTGGACAAAAAAGAAATTGTTTCCGATGGCGTCTGTCAAGGAGCGATTCAAGTGCCGGGGCATGGTCAACCGATCGTTTTATTAGCAGATGCTCAGACCACTGGCGGATACCCAAAAATCGCTACCATTATCAGCGCCGATTTGGGTAAGTTAGCACATTTTCGAGCTTCCGATATCGTTACCTTCAAAGCAGTCAGCTATGATGAAGCGATTGAAGCCCTTAAATACCAGGGAAGTATTTTACAAGAGGTCAAGCACTATATTGCTACACATTCAAGCTCCGCCGTTCGGTATTATGATATAAAGGTAAGAGGAGAAAAATTTTGTGTGAGAGTCGATGAAATGTAATATTGCGACAGACTTATTAAAAATGCTTGCCAAATCAAGAATTCTTGTGGTATACTACAGCGTGTTATCGTTCAATTGAATGAAATCTGGTAATGAAGAGGTGTGAACTGTGCCTAAAACGAAACGTGGTAAAAATCTTAAAGGAACCGCCGGCTGGAGAGGAACTTGTCCTGTCTGCAAGAGAACCGGTGTTAAGTTGCTTTGGAACCGCAATGATGATAACGGAAATGCAATGAACGTTTGCAAACGCTGCGGCAAGTAGTAAAAATCAGTCCGATGGAGTTAAGCTCTCCATCGGACTTTTTTTATCTCTTTGTATTGCAACTTTCTTACTCTTGTGATATGCTACGAACAGATGCAATTTAACCGTTGCACAACGAACTTATTAGGAGGATTAGAATGAAAATGGGAAGAAAACGTATTTCTTTGTTACTCACGATCGCTCTGGTAGTATCCATGTTCTCTCTGTTGGCTGCATGTAATCAGACACCTGCCCCTACTCCCGATCCGGAACCGGAAGTAACCACTTTTGAGATTGCATTAGTCACAGATGTTGGAACAATCGATGACAAGTCCTTTAACCAAGGTGCTTGGGAAGGCGTTGTTCAATATGCTGAAGAGAATGACAAAACGTATAAGTATTATCAACCAGCCAGTGATGCCAAAGATGACTTGTTAGCTTCTATTGGTTTAGCCGTTGAAGGTGGCGCTGAAATCATTGTTTGTCCTGGATTCAACTTTGAAGTAGCCCTCTATGAAGCTCAGAATACGTATCCGGAAATCTATTTCGTTTTATTAGATGGAACTCCTCATACCGAAGATTGGTCAACCTTTGAAACCAAAGAAAATGTAAAACCAATTCTATATGCGGAGCATGAAGCTGGATTCCTTGCCGGTTATGCTTGCGTTCAAGATGGCTATCGTAGCTTTGGATTTATGGGTGGTCAAGCCGTTCCCGCAGTTATTCGCTTTGGCTATGGCTTCATCCAAGGTGCCGATTATGCAGCTGAAGAATTAGCGTTAGAAAATGGCTCGATCCTTTTCAACTATAACTATACCGGTAAGTTCGAAGCAACTCCTGAAGCTCAAACCATGGCTTCCGGCTGGTTCTCTGCAGGAACCGAAGTTGTCTTTGGGTGTGGCGGCTCTTTAGGCGATTCCGTTATGGCAGCTGCTGAGGCAACCGGCAAGTTTTCTATTGGTGTAGACGTAGACCAATCCTCTGAATCGGATTCAGTCATCACCTCTGCTATGAAAAACTTAACCAAATCTGTGTATGATTCCTTAACAGAATTCTACGCAGGAGAATTCCCGGGTGGCGAAACCATGATTGTCGATGTAAAAACCCTTGGCGTTGGTTTGCCCATGGAAACTTCTAAGTTTGAAAACTTTACTCAAGAAGACTATGATGCGATTTATGCAAAATTGGTCAATGATGAAATTGAAATCAAAACCGATGTTGATGTGGACTCTGCTGCCGCTTTAACCACGGAAAGAACCATCGTTACCGTTATTGAATAGAGAATTCGTATATATTAGCACAGGGAGATGTTGCAAAACATCTCCCTGTGCTTTATAATTCAAGAGGATCAATGAAGATACGAGGTGAGATTTTTGGATCATATCATTGAAATGTTACATATCACCAAAACCTTTCCCGGTATCGTGGCGAACGATGATATTACGTTACAACTGCGAAAAGGAGAGATTCATGCCTTATTGGGTGAGAATGGGGCCGGAAAATCCACCTTAATGAGTGTGTTATTCGGGTTATATCAACCGGAACAAGGGAAGATCCTCATCTCAGGCAACGAAGTCAAAATTCGTAACCCCAACGATGCAAATCGTTATGGAATCGGCATGGTGCATCAGCATTTTAAGTTGGTCCACAACTTTACAGTTTTGGAAAATATCGTTTTAGGGGTTGAATCTACCCGGAACGGTTTTTTGGAAATGAAAGAAGCTCGTGATAAGGTCATGGAGTTGAGCGGACGATATCATTTGAAAATCGATCCGGATGCACTCATTTCTGAAATCACAGTCGGAATGCAACAACGTGTCGAAATTTTGAAAATGCTGTATCGAGAAAATCAAATCCTAATCTTCGATGAACCGACTGCGGTTTTAACACCTCAAGAAATTATAGAGCTGATGAAAATCATGCGAGAACTGGTAGAAGAAGGTAAATCAGTCCTTTTCATTACCCATAAGCTCAACGAAATCAAGGAAGTAGCCGATCGTTGTACAATCTTGCGCAAAGGAAAGAAGATTGCGACCGTTTCGGTTGGTGAAACCAGTAAAGAAGAAATGTCTCGGCTCATGGTGGGAAGAACCGTCAATTTCAATATAGAAAAGCCTACTCTGAATGTGGGAAATGAAGTCTTGCGTGTCGATGGCCTTACCGTACGAGATCCGCGGTCGGGTAAGAATTGGGTAGACCATGTTTCCTTTTCGGTTCGACAGGGAGAAATTTTATGCGTAGCCGGTATCGATGGCAATGGACAGAGCCAACTCGTTTATGCTTTGACAGGATTACTGCCCCTTGATGAGGGGAAAATCACATTTTGTCAGCAAGATATCTCTCATATGCCAGCCAAAAAGAGAGGGGCATTGGGAATGGCCCATATTCCTGAAGATCGACACAAACACGGATTGGTGCTTGACTACCGATTGGATGAAAACTTAATCCTCCAAAGTTATGATCAAGAACCGTTCTCCTCTCGCGGGTTTTTAAAATTTGCCGATATTCACCGTTATGCGGAACATCTGATTGAACAATATGATATTCGAAGTGCTCTGGGTGGGGAAACGCCAGCTCGAAGTATGTCGGGTGGAAATCAGCAAAAATCCATTCTGGCTCGTGAGATCGATCGTAATCCGGAATTATTGATTGCGGTACAACCAACCCGTGGATTGGATGTGGGAGCGATCGAGTATATCCATCGGCAACTTTTGGCTCAACGTAACGCCGGAAAGGCCGTATTGTTAGTTTCTTTAGAGTTGGATGAAGTCATGGATGTGAGTGATCGAATCATCGTCCTTTATGAAGGGCGTGTTGTAGCAGATCTTCAACCCGATCAGGTTACGATTGAAGAGTTGGGTCTTTATATGTCAGGCTCGAAAGTAGGTGATGGTTTTGAAAAGAAATAGATGGATCCAAAGTACATTGTCGGTAATTCCATCTCTTTTGGCCATCGTCGCCGGTTTTCTTTTGGGGTTTCTGATTTTGCTTGTTGTCAATCCTAATCAAGCGCTAGATGGGATTGGTATCATATTGAAGGGTGGTCTGAACAAAGGCCTGGCTGGGATGGGCCAAGTGTTGTATTTTGCTACGCCCATTATCATGACCGGTTTAGCCGTGGGATTTGCCTTTAAAACAGGGTTGTTCAATATCGGCGCTTCCGGACAATTTACAATGGGAGCCTTTGCTGCGATTTATGTTGGCGTAACAATGAAAGGGCTTCACCCCTCGATTCACTGGTTGGTGGCAGTCCTTGCTGCTATGCTTGCTGGAGCGGTTTGGGGTTTTCTGCCAGGGCTTTTAAAAGCATATCGTAATGTTAATGAGGTTATTACGTCGATCATGATGAACTACATCGGCATGAGTGCGGTTAATATTATGATTCGAGCTACTGTTTATAACAAACTGAAAAATGAATCCTTACCGGTCGCAGCTGCAGCCAATATCCCAAAATGGGGGTTAAATCAGCTTTTCCCGTATTCAAGTATGAATGGTGGGATCTTAATTGCCATTTTATGCGTGTTCATCATTTATATCGTGCTCGAAAAAACGACGTTTGGCTACGAACTAAAGGCATGTGGATTCAATAAGGATGCAGGTCTTTATGCCGGGATCAATGCAAAGAGAAATATGGTTTATTCCATGATGATTTCAGGAGCGTTAGCTGGAATTGGCGGAGGGTTATTATATTTATCGGGTTCTGGTAAATATATGAAAGTCATCGATATTATTGCTACAGAAGGGTTCGATGGAATCTCCGTATCCTTGCTAGGAATGTCACATCCAATTGCCATCCTATTTGCAGGAATCTTTATTGCCTATATAAAAGTTGGCGGATTCAATTTGCAGTTGCTGAATTATGACCAGGAAATCATCAACATTATTACAGCAGCGATTATCTATTTCAGTGCTTTTGCCTTGCTGTTCCGTTCTCGCATTCAAGCGTTTCTAACTCGAAGAGAGCAAACCAAAACGGATGAAGAGCCGGAAGTAGGTGAATCGCAATGAGAGGATTAGAATTACTTTATTTTTTAGGTCAACAGATGATGTACTTTTCTATGCCCTTGTTAATTGTAGCGCTTGGAGGTTTGTTTTCAGAACGGAGTGGTGTTGTCAATATAGCCTTAGAAGGAATCATGGTCATCGGGGCTTTAGCAAGCGTCTTATTCATCTTTTTGATGCAGCAATTCACTAGTGTTTCCGGAAACATACTTCTTCTAATGGCGCTTGGAATCGCAGCTTTATCGGGGCTCCTATATTCTCTATTCCATGCTTATGCCGCCATTAATATGAAAGCAAATCAGGTTATCAGTGGCACTGCTCTGAATCTTGCTGCAACGCCCTTTGCCATTTTCATTGGACGATTGGCTACAGGGACAGTAATCGGTAGAACTGTTCAACAGATTCCTTTTAAAAATCAATTTCGTATTAGCAAGGTTCCTTTCTTGGGAGATATTCCTTATTTAGGCCCGCTACTTTTCCAAAATGCTTACATCACCACCTATATCTGTCTTCTAATCTTAGTCTTCGCATGGATAGTTTTGTATCGAACTCGCTTTGGATTGCGGCTTCGCGCTTGTGGTGAACATCCACAGGCAGCAGATTCTGTGGGAATCAATGTTTACAAAATGCGTTATGCCGGTGTCATGATTTCAGGAGCTTTGGCCGGCATCGGGGGCTTGGTCTTTGTGATACCAACTTCCACGAATTTCAATGCTTCAGTGGCCGGATATGGTTTTCTGGCCTTGGCAGTTTTGATTTTTGGACAATGGAATCCGTGGAAAGTGTTTGCAGCCGCAATTTTCTTTGGTTTTATGAAAACAGTTTCAGCTTCATCTTCATCCATTTCTATCTTGTCGGGATTACCGATTTCAAGCGAAGTCTATAAAATGATTCCTTATATAGCAACCTTGATTGTCTTAGTCTTTTCAAGTAAAAATTCTCAAGCTCCGAAAGCAGCCGGAGAGCCTTATGATCAAGGGGCTCGATAATGATTTGATGACGAATCCCAAGGGGCGATTGTCAAAATCGCCCTTCTTTTGTGGAGGATTTGAGGTGTTTCCACATATAGGAAGGAAAAACCCCTGTTTGTAGGGAATGTTATAAGATTATAAGGAGGCGAATTTATGTCTATGAAATTAACCCGGGAGCAAATTCGAAAAATCATCGATGACATGCAGAAGCAGATCGAAAAAAACCCGCGAAATAAAGAAGCGTACCACGACCTTAGTGTGGCCAGAATGGAACTGGGGCAATATGATTTAGCTTTACAAGGCTTTTTGAAAGCGGTAGAGTTGGATCCTCGTTTTGTCAGTGCAACCTACTTAGCAGGAATCTGCTATGCTGAATTAGGGAACCCCGATGAAGCAGTCGAGATGTGGAAGAAAACCGTGAATCTCGATAAAAGGCACGACAATGCCATGTATTTTATTGGAAAGATCTATGGCATGAAGGGCATGTGGGACATGGCGATTCATCAGTTCAATCAGGCTCTTAAAGTCAATGATGAGATGCCTCAATATTACCAGGGATTGGCTGAAATGAATTTGGCAAAAGGGGAACTTCAGCAAGCCGTGGATCAATGGCATAAGATTCTTACAATCGATGAAAAGAATCTCCAAGCGCATATCAACTTAAGTGCTGCTTATTTGGATTTGAACAATCTCGAAAGCTCGGTCCGTCATGGCGGAATAGCCGTAAGTTTAGGGGCTACCGGCGCGACCGTTTATTATAATTTGGGGATGGCTTATTTGTTTGCCGGAATGCATGAAGACAGTCTTAAATATCTAAAGCTTGCCAAAGAAGCGGACCCTGAAGATGTTGCAACCAGATTGTCTTTGGGAGAGGCTTATATAGCTAAGGGTGAACGAGAAGCAGCGATTTCTGAATGGCATGAATTATTGGAGAAAGCTCCAAACACACCGGATGCGCTGTATAATTTGGGTCTGGCTGCTGCTCAAGACGGAAAAGGAGAAGAAGCCATTTCTTTCTTTGATCAAACTTTGAGTATTGACCCGAACTACCTTCCTGCAATCACCAATAAAGGGATTCAATATTACTTAGATGGACGATGGCAAGAATCGTTGCGAGAATGGGAAAATGTTTTGAAAATCGATCAACGCCACACTCAAGCTTTGGGAAATATTGTTGAAATTTATTTGAACCAGGGTCAACTTGAAGATGCAAAACGCAGACTGGATCATGCTTTCGATGTTCATCCCAATGAAGCTCGTTACCATTATCTCAGAGGATGTCTTGCTTTGAAGAAAAGCCAAGTAAAGGACGCTTTATCCTCATGGCAGCAAGCTTATAAACTTGATCCAGAGATTTTTGTGACCTATGCAACCCATGTACAGGAAATGTTAAGTGGGGATAAGTTTGAACATTTGATTGCTGCTGGACAAACAGAAGATCAAGAATTGCTTCAAAAATTACAAGAGGTAAAAAGCGGTCAAGCTGTACAAAAGATTATACAGGCAGCCAAAGTGCAGGCGGAGATTCAAAAAGAAGAAAAGAAAAGTCTGATGCAGAAGCTGAAGAGCCTTTTCCACTAGAGGTTTTGTTATGGATATGATTCGACAAATTTCTTTGGAAATACAAGCTCCGGAAGCATCTCTCTCAGCAGCTTTACTCTTACTGGATGAAGGAAATACAATTCCGTTTATTGCCAGATATCGTAAAGAAGTAACCGGTGGACTCGATGAGAATCAACTGCGATTTTTAGAAGAACGGGTTACCTATTTGAGAAATCTGCAAAAGCGTAAAGAAGAAGTGCGTGCCACGATTCAACAGCAGGAGAAATGGACACCCGCTTTGGAAGAAGCCCTGAATCGCGCTGAAAAATTGCAAGAGGTTGAAGATCTGTATTTGCCGTATCGGCCAAAACGGAGAACTCGTGCGAGCATTGCCAAAGAACGAGGGTTAGAACCTTTAGCAGAGGCGTTCCTTCAGAGAAATCTAACTCAGGAGGAGCTTTCTGCTTTGCTAGAGGAATTTTTGAGCGAAGAACTTGGTGTTGACCAAGTTGAGATCGCGATTCTTGGTGCCCAGGATATTATTGCAGAACGCGTCTCGGAAGAAGCGGAATTGAGATCTTGGGTGCGAAGGTATACCATGATGCAAGGAAGTTTACAAAGTAGCGCCGTGGAAGCCGATAAAAGCAGTGATTATCTTTTGTATTACGATTATGAAGAACCAATCTCAAAGATTCCTCCGCATCGGGTTTTGGCTTTGAACCGCGGTGAAAGAGAAGAGTTTCTAAAAGTAAAATGTATTGCTCCTAGAGAGGCTATCCTCAGAAGGCTTCAAGGTGCCTTTTATGCGCCAGCAAACTCGGCAACTGCCCCCCTTGTTCAAGCAGCAGTCGTCGATGGATATGATCGGCTGATGTCACCCTCCATTGAGAGGGACATTCGTTCTACCTTAACCGAAACCGCAGAGACACACGCAATCAACGTTTTTGCTGAGAATTTAAGAAATTTATTGCTTCAACCTCCCGTGAAGAACCAAATCGTCATGGGAGTTGACCCTGCTTTTAGAACGGGTTGTAAGCTTGCTGTTGTTGATGCAACGGGTAGATTGCTGGATTTAGATGTTATTTATCCTACCATCGGCAAAAACAATCAAGAGAGTTCAAAGATTACATTGCTCAAACTGATTGAAAAGCACCAAGTCAATTGCTTGGCCATTGGTAACGGTACCGCTTCTCGGGAGACCGAGCTATTTGTTGCCGAAGCTCTAAAAGAGCTTACCAGACCTGTAGTGTATACAATTGTGAACGAAGCGGGAGCCTCCGTTTATTCAGCTTCCAAGTTAGCAGGGGAGGAATTCCCCTCCCTAGATGTATCACAACGAAGTGCAATTTCGATTGCTCGACGCTTACAAGATCCGTTGGCAGAGTTGGTGAAAATTGATCCCAAAAGCATTGGTGTAGGGTTGTATCAGCATGATGTCAATCAAAAGCAACTTGGCCAGAAACTTGAATCCGTGGTTGAGAGCGTAGTTAACCATGTTGGGGTTGATTTGAATACTGCCTCGTCGGAACTGTTAAAATATGTTGCAGGTATTAAGACCGGAGTTGCCAAAAAGATTGTTCAATATCGAGAAAAAAACCGGTCCTTTAAAAACCGCAAGCAGTTATTAAAAGTAGGGGGTTTAGGGGAACAAACGTTTTTGCAGGCAGCAGGATTTCTCAGAATTTCTGGTGGTGATCTATTTTTAGATCAGACTGCGATTCATCCTGAAAGATATGATGCAGTCGAAAAAATGTTTTCTTTCATGCAAGTTCCGTTTTCTGTTTCCGGCGTTATTACGGCTGTTGAACGATTAAAAGCGATGGACGAGCATTCTCATACAAAACTGGCATCGCAATTAAATCTTGGTATGCCAACTTTTATTGATATGATAGAAGCTCTTGCAAAGCCGGGACGTGACCCTCGTGAAGACTTACCTCCGGTGGTTTTTTCGACCGATGTTCTTCGTTTTGAGGATTTGTCCGAAGGAATGATATTGCAAGGAATTGTTCGAAATGTGGTTGATTTTGGCTGCTTTGTTGATATTGGGGTTCATCAAGATGGGCTTGTTCATGTTTCTGAAATTTCCAAGCAGCGAATTGCTCACCCCTCTCATGCTGTGAAAATAGGGCAGCAGGTTCAGGTCAAAGTGATCTCCATTGATCATACACGAAAACGAATTGGGTTGAGTATCAAGCAAGGCGAATAAAGGAGTGTTAAAAATGGCCAAACGTAAACGGGATATGGGAACTCAGAAGAATCAGGTAGCTGATTCACCCAAAGAACCCGATTTGGAAGCAATACGTGACGAAAAGGGCAAAATTGGTTGGGTTGAAGTTCCTGGAGAAATCCTTTATGCATGGAACGGAAAGCCATGGGCAAGTCGCCCCAAGAAATTGACGTTGCTTGTTGCGTTTTATGTGTTCTTTTTTCTCGTGTCCTTAGCAATCTTCCCGGATTTAGGGTTGTTTTTGGTTTTGATCCCTTTGTTATTGTTTGGTAGTGCTTCCGCACATTTAGTCAATAGTTATTATGTGATTACCACCGAAGGCGTCTACTGGAAGAATTTTTTAAACCAAATGTTTAAACCTTGGATTGGAATCGAAGCTTTCATCTTTGAAGATGAAATGGGTGAACTATTTTTCGAAAGAGGAAGTATTCGTTCAAGAATACAACGAAACATGCCCATTTATTTTGATAAAAATCGCGAACAGGTTGAGACCTTGATACAGGAGAATCATACGCAAGCTTGGGCCGGTATCAAGGAGAGAATCTTGGCAAACGAAGAGAGAATTCGAGCCGAAGTGCTTGCAGAGCTTGACAGCCAAGAGAAAGGAGAACAAAAATGACAAAAAAACCGGAAGATCACATCCCCGAAAGCCCCAACCCAATTTTGGAAACCAATTATTATGAGTTAGAACCGGAACGTCGGGATTTTATTATCAATTACATGGCAGAAAAGATTGACAAATATGCTATGGGTACCCCTGCCATTGTTTTTTTAGAAGCCGCGCGTCCTCTGAGCTTTATAGGTGGTTCGATTATGTGGGGAGCAGCCCCTTTTCTCAATATCTTTGTCAATGACCAATATACCAAAGAAATTGCTTTGTTTTTAGAAGACCGAAAGAATATCGAAGCACTGATTCAGAAGATTGAAGGTTTGGAATTCGAACGGGTAGCGCGTGAGAAAATTGAGAAGCAAGAGGCTAAGAAAAGAGCGATTGCTGAGGGGAAAAAACCTTGGTGGAAGTTCTGGTGAGGATTGAAGTAGTAAAATATCGAAAAAAGCAATGAAACGCTTTGGATTTTGATACAATTCGATACTTTTCGCTTACAGGAAGGGTTTTTCATACCAATAGAGAATTATGACCAGTATTTTAACGGCGTCTGTTGTGTTCATTTGTATGAATTAGTGACAATACAGGCAGCCATTAAGTAAGAAGGAGGAACGTTCATGGCTCATGAAGTAAAGCGAGAACCAATTACTCGCGAAATCAATTCCATTATTGCCACGGACTGTG
This sequence comes from uncultured Eubacteriales bacterium, assembly GCA_964425745.1. Taxonomy (GTDB): domain Bacteria; phylum Bacillota; class JAAYKD01; order JAAYKD01; family JAAYKD01; genus CALCNS01. The sequence goes on from CAYRNW010000003.1 coordinate 93,044, forward strand.
GTTCAACGACAACCAAAGCAATCTTGATTGAAAAGGTTGATGGTGTATATCGTTTGATCAACCGTGGCGAATCCCCGACAACCGTAGAGGCCCCCTTCGAGGATGTTACCGCTGGCGTACGGAATGCGGTACACGAATTAGAAGAATTAGTCGGTAAAACATTCTTAGGCCCTAACGGAGTCTTAACTCCCAGACAACCCGACGGCAGTGGTGTAGATATTTATCTTTCTACGTCTTCAGCCGGTGGTGGGTTACAAATGATGGTGGCCGGTGTGGTAAAAACCATGACCGCAGAATCTGCTCAACGTGCAGCTCTCGGTGCCGGTGCTATTGTTATGGACGTCATCTCTATTGATGATGGCCGCAAACCCTATGAAAAGATTGAACGTATTCGTCAACTTCGACCCGATATGATTTTATTATCCGGTGGTATTGACGGTGGAACGATTACACACGTTGTAGAAATTGGTGAGTTGATTTCTGCTGCAGAACCGAAACCTCGTTTAGGTATTGGCTTCAAACTTCCGATCATTTTCGCCGGTAATAAGGATGCCCGTAAATATATCAGCGATATTCTGGAAAAGAAAGTCGACCTACGTATTGTAGACAACCTACGTCCTGTTCTGGAATCAGAAAACTTGGGACCGGCCCGTGAAGAAATTCATAACTTATTTATGGAACACGTTATGGCACAAGCTCCTGGTTACAATAAGTTAATGCAATGGACCGAAGTACCCATCATGCCAACTCCGGGTGCGGTTGGTAAGATTATTCAAACAACCGCTCTTCAATATAATATTCACATCATCGGTGTAGATATTGGTGGAGCTACCACTGACGTATTCTCTGTCTTCGGCGATGATCATGAATTCTTCAACCGTACCGTTTCTGCAAACTTAGGTATGAGCTACTCCATTTGTAACGTGTTGTTAGAAGCCGGTGTTGATAACATCATGCGTTGGATTCCTTTCGATATTGACGAAGCCGATCTTCGAAATCGTATCCGAAACAAAATGATTCGTCCCACCACGATTCCTCAAACGTTACAAGAATTAGTCATTGAACAAGGTGTTGCTCGTGAAGCTTTACGTTTATCCTTCATTCACCATAAATCCTTAGCTACAGGATTAAAGGGTGTTCAAAAAGTTCGTGACATTTCTGAAGCTTTTGATCAAAGCTCTTCTAGCGATTCCATCATTCAACTCGATAATTTGGGTATGATCGTTGGGTCCGGTGGTGTTTTATCTCATGCACCTCGTCGTCAACAGACTGCGCTCATGATGCTGGATTCCTTCCAATTAGAAGGATTTACCGAATTGACCGTAGACTCCATCTTTATGACACCGCAATTAGGTGTATTATCTGAAGTGCATCCGGCTGCTGCTGCTGAAGTTTTCGCAAAAGACTGCTTGATTTTCTTAGGAACTTCAGTTGTTCCCATTGGGAATGCACAAAAAGATGGCGACAAATGTGTTACTGTCAAAGCCAAAATGCCGAACGGCGAAACCATTACCCGTGAAGTACATTATGGTTCTATTGATGCAATTGCTTTGGGCGAGAATGAATATGCTGAAATTGAAGTCAGCCCGACCAATCAATTTGACATGGGTAACGGCAAAGGTCGTTCCGTGACAAAGAAGGTTCGTGGCGGCGTGGCCGGTGGAATCATCATTGACGCTCGTGGTCGTCGTCCGTTTACTCTGCCGACGGACAAAACAACTCGGATTACCAAACTTATCGAGTGGTTCAAAGCCCTGGATATTTATCCAATGGATGTTTTGGAACGCTACATGCAGACTGCGAAATAATAACGTTTTGAATGAAAGGAGCGTCAATCAATGGCTAATGCATATACCCCAGGCCTCAAGGTAACAGCCGCCTCTACGATTTCCAAGAGACGTCGTTTACCAATTTTGGGCGAAGTGCTGGTACAAAAGGGAGCGAAAGTTCGTCCCGATACCCCAGTCGCCAAAGCTTATATTCCTGGAAATCCTCAATCGATTAACGTAGCAAATATCCTTGGAGTTGAAGCTGAAGATATCGAACCGTTGATGAAAAAGAAACCGGGAGATAAAATCGAAAAAAACGAAATAATGGCAATGTCCAGCAGCTTCTTTGGATTATTCAAGAATGAAGTGAAGTCCCCAGTATCCGGAACAATCGAACATATTTCCGAGGTCACCGGGCAAGTAATTGTCCGTGAACCGGCAATGCCGATTATTATCAATGCTTATGTCGATGGAACAATTTCTGAAGTTATGGATCGCGAGGGCGTTGTAGTAGAAACCAAAGGTGCCTTTATTCAGGGGATTTTTGGTGTCGGTGGTGAACGTGAAGGCATTTTGAAAATGGCTTCCAAATCCCCGGAAGAGATTTTAGATGCCGCTCAAATCAATGATACCTATAAAGGATGCATTATTGTAGGCGGAAGCCTTATGACTGCTGCTGCAATCAAAAAGGCAGCTGCTGTTGGTGCCCGTGGTATTGTTGCCGGTGGTATCATCGATAAAGACTTAGTGGATTATCTAGGGTATGATATCGGTGTTGCCATCACCGGTCACGAAGATATTCCTTTAACTTTGATTGTTACTGAAGGGTTTGGCCAGATTACCATGGCACATAAGACTTTTGAATTATTGAAGGCCGTAGAAGGCAAACATGCATCTCTTAACGGTGCTACTCAAATCCGTGCTGGTGTTATGCGTCCGGAAATCATTGTTCCCGATGACACTGCAGTAGTAGATGACTCAAAAGCGAACCTTGAAGGGAACCTTGATGCAGGCACGTTAATTCGTTGCATCAGAGAACCGTACTTTGGTCAAATTGCCGAAGTCGTAGATCTCCCGCCAGAATTAGTGGTTATTGAAACCGGAGCGAAAGTTCGTATTATGACAATCCGTCTTAGCAATGGCGAAGTTGTAACCGTTCCACGCGCCAACGTTGAATTAATCGAAGGTTAATAAAATCAAACCCTGTCTCTTTTGAGGCAGGGTTTTTTTTAGTGTGGGAGAAATTACTAACGAATGAGATCGATGAAAGAATTGGGGTGTGAACCTATGATTGACAATCATATGCATTTGGAGCATTATTCGTATACGATATCGGCGCTTAAAGAGTTTGTAGAACAGGGGAGAAGACGCGGCATCCACGAGTTCGGATTCAGCGATCACAGTCATCATTTCGTAGAATTTAAGGAAATGTATTTCAGAAATGTGATTATGGATGAAACCCCTGTGGGTCAATATCAAAGGCAGTGGATGAAAGAGCAGGAAAAATCTTTTTGTTATCGATTAGAGGAATATGTGGACCTGATCGAGCAAGGGAAGGAAGCAGGATATCCTTTGCGATTGGGAATTGAAGTTTGCTATTTTCCAGGGGAAGAAGAGGCAATTCGATCGATTCTGAAAGACTATCCTTTTGATTATGTGATCGGTTCGGTTCACTGGTTAGAGGGGTGGGGATTTGATACAAAAGAAGAATTTTGGGCCGGAAGCAATGTTGACCAGGTTTTTGAACAATACGGAGAAGTGCTTCAAAAGGCGATTGAGAGTGAACTCTTTGATGTGATCGGTCATCCCTATTCCTGCAAGGCTTTTGGTGCTTGGCCGGTGCATTTAAATCTGACTCCTGCGTTTATGAGCATCGCTGCTTCGGCAAAAAAACACGGGGTTGCGTTGGAAATGAATTCCGGCCTAGCGTATCGTTATCCTGCAGCAACGATATGTCCACCCATCGGCTTGTTACAAATTGCAGCCGAACATCAGTGTGATTTCAGTTTTGGATCTGATGCACATCGAAGTTCAGATTGTGGGCGAGGAGTGGCATACTTACAGCAATTAGCAAAAGAAGTGGGGATTTCAAAACAACCTTCGTATATATTGCGCAAACGAAACGAATATCCATTAGACAGCAGACCGGAAACATTGATCTAAAGCAGGAACTCATTTAGGTTACGGAGAAGAAATAGACAAGAAATTTATTGATGGAGGTCAAAAAAATGAGCAAAGCAACCATTGAGATGGAAAAAGGAGGGCAAATCCTAATCGAGTTTTTCGATGAGGCAGCCCCAAATACCGTCAAAAACTTTATGGATTTGGCAAAAAAAGGATTTTATGATGGACTCACGTTTCATCGCGTCATTCCGGGTTTTGTTGCACAGGGAGGGTGCCCAAAAGGAACCGGAACCGGCGGACCTGGATACACCATAGCTTGCGAAACGGCAGGTAACCCGCATAAGCATGTAAGAGGGGCGTTATCCATGGCGCACGCTGGAAAGAACACGGGTGGCAGTCAGTTTTTTATCTGCTTTGCCTCTTTCCCACACCTCGATGGTGTGCACACCGTTTTCGGACAGGTAGCTTCGGGTATGGATGTTGTTGATGCGATTAAACAAGGAGACAAAATGAAGAAAGTGATAGTTGAATAGAAGGGAGAATTTCTATGAACGACATTGCACTGAAAACCATTGATCAACGCAGAGAAGAATTGATTCGTTTAAGTGATTATCTGTGGGAGAACCCGGAACCGGCTTATACTGAATTCAAAGCAGTAGCGGCAATTAAGAAAGTTTTAGTAGAGGATGGCTTTGTTTTAGAAGATGAGTTTGCTGGGATGCCTACGGCCTTTATCGCTTCCTGGGGAAGCGGGAAACCGGTCATCGGATTTTTAGCGGAGTATGATGCCTTACCTGGTTTGAGTCAGAAGATTTCAGTGAAACAAGAGCCTGTTATAGAAGGAGCCCCCGGTCAAGGATGCGGACATAATCTCTTAGGTGTTGCGACCCTGGGTGCGGTTCTTGGATTAAAACAAGAGATGATTGAAAACAATCTTCCTGGTACACTGGTCTTTTACGGATGTCCGGCTGAAGAAGTTTTGACAGGTAAAGTATTCATGGCACGCGATGGAGCTTTTGATCGACTGGATTTGGCGTTAGCATATCATCCCGGACGAGCCAATGGCGTAAGCTTAGACAGCTCCAATGGATTGAACTCTGCGATTTTCCATTTTGAAGGGCGAACAGCGCATGCAGGTGGAGACCCGCATAATGGCAGAAGCGCTTTGGATGCTGTAGAATTAATGAATGTTGGAGCCAACTATTTGCGTGAACATGTTACAACCGATGTACGTATCCATTATGTGATTAAAGAAGGCGGAATGGCCCCAAATATTGTTCCGGATAAAGCTTCGGTGTGGTATTATGTTCGTGGTCCCAAACGCAGTGTTATTGATGAAGTCTATGCACGTTTAATCAAGGTTGCGAACGGTGCTGCCATGATGACAGAAACCACAATGAAGATTGAGTTTTTGGGTGGTTGCCATAACACATTACCGAATAAAACGTTAGCAACCGTTTTACATGAGAGTTTGAGCAGCATTCCTCAAGAGCCTTGGACAGAAGAAGAAATTGCTTTTTCCAAAGAGTTAAACCAACAACAACCTGTTCAATATCCGGCAGCTTTGAAAATGATGAATTTACCAGAAGGGACTGAGATCTTTACCGGTGTAAGCCCCATGCGAGAAACTGGAAAAGTGGGTGGTGGCTCTACCGATGTTGGAGATGTAGCCCACATCGTGCCAACTGCTTCTTTCGGCACCGCAACCGACAACTTAGGAGCACCCGGTCATAGCTGGCAAATCACGTTGTGTTCCGGTATGAGTATTGGACATAAGGGTATGATTTACGCAGCAAAAGCCATGGCAGATGCCGCAGGCAAGCTTTTGAGAGATCCAGATTTAGTAGAAAAAGCCAAAGCCGAGTTCTTGGCTGCAACGGGTGGAAAGCCCTATCAATGTCCGATTCCTCCGGAAGTTAAAGCACCGGGTCAAAAGTAATTTTTCTCAAATAACAAAAAAAGCCTCGGTAAGGAAGTTGAACGTTCCTTGCCGAGGTTTTCTAACTTAAATAGCAGAAGATCATAAAATAATGACAGATACTACCTGCCAACACAAAAAAGTGGAATATCTCGTGGAATCCAAAAATCGGATGATCTCTTCCGGGCCATTTCATGGCGTAAAAAATTGCCCCAACGGAGTAAAAGATTCCACCCAACAAGAGCCATAACAAGCCACCGGGGGGCAGATTGGCTAGCAGGGGTTTGATCACCATAAGAGCCATCCATCCCATTCCTAAATAAAGACTGGCAGACAACCAGCGAGGCTTATCAATCCAAAAAATACTGGTGATAACACCGAACAAGGCAATACCCCAGACCAAGATTAACATCAGAATCCCTCCTTGCTGAGGGATGGATAACAAGCAGATAGGCGTGTAAGATCCGGCAATGAGCACATATATCATGCTGTGGTCAAATTTTCTCAATCTTAAGCGTTGAATTAGACTGGTGCGTACCGAATGGTATAATGTACTGGCCAAATACAGTGCAATGGCAGAAGTTCCATATAGGGTGTATGCCACAAAATTAAGCCCTGATACGGCGTTTTCAAAACCCCGAATCAATAAAGCAATCAGACCGGTCAAGGATAAGACAACTCCAAACCCATGACTTACTGCAGAAACAATTCGTAAGCCATCGTTTGGATCTCTTTGGGTTCGCTGTTTTTTCGTAGAAACGCACCTCCTTATAATTTTAGTATAGCATTTTGAAAACGATTTGGCAAACATAAGAATGAGTATGGCAAAGCTTTACAAGCTATGGTATAATCGATAAGAAAAGAGATTATACTGATTGTGAAAGAAGGTTTTCCTCTTGAATATGAAATCCGTGAAGGAATTTATGGTTGAATTATTAGTATCTGCTGCTATCGTGGCGTTCATATATTTTTTCATTGCTGTGTTTCCCTTAGTGCCCTCTGCGTCGATGAATCCTACGATTGCACCCGGAGAGCGAGTCGTTGTCGAAAAACTTACAAGATTCTTTCGTACCGTTGAATATGGCGATATTTTAGTGTTTCCCTGTCCGGACTCCAAACCGGGTGCTTTTCCTTACATCAAGCGCTTAATTGCAAAGGGCGGCGATGTACTGGAATTTTCGAACGGGAAAGTGTATCGCAATGGTGAATTATTAGAAGAGTCGTATGCTGTTGGTCAAACCATTAGTTATCAGTCTCGCTATGAAATTCCAGAAGGCATGCTGTTTTTTATGGGTGATAATCGTACCAATTCCGAAGATGCACGCTTCTGGCATACCACTCCTTACGTGAGTGAAAAAGCAGTCATTGGCAGAGCGGTAGCAATTATGTGGCCTATTAACCAATGGCGATTATTGAAGTGAGGTATTTATGGGCCAATCAAAAATCATCGAATTTAACTTAGAGCGATATTTCCCAACCGTTGAGCAGGGAATCCATTTAACGAATCAGGAAATTTTACGCTGCCGCAAGCAGAAAATCAGGGTCATCAAATTGATCCATGGTTATGGTTCCAGTGGGGTTGGCGGAAGATTACGTCATGGAATTCGAAGGCATTTACAATCGATGATCCAAACAGGCTCTTTGCGTGGATTGGCGTGGGGAGAAGAGTTTTCAATTTTCGACGAAACCACAAGGCAAATGTTAGAAGCGGTTCCTGAATTGAGAAAAGATTCCGATTTGGAACGCTGCAACCAAGGCATTACCATGGTTTTTATCGGATAACATAAAAACGCTCCCAAATCTTTTGGGAGTTTATTTTTTTGAGAGGAGGCTAGCAGGAATGGAGAGATATAGCGAATCTGAAATGCACCGGTTTCTAAGGAAGTTGACCTCCGATTCGGAAGCTCTTTCGTTGATCGGTATGTGTAAGAATGCTGGAAAAACCACAATTCTGAATGCGATCTTGTCATCCTACATGTCTGAAAACCCGATTCCTGATTGGGGCCTCCTTTCAATAGGGTTAGATGGCGAATCTCGAGATCGAGCAACCTCGGGTCATAAGCCTGAGATTTTTGTGACGGAGGGTACTATCTTTGTAACTCCGGCGAATTTGTGGAATCAATCGGATGTCAGTAAAGAGATCTTAGAGATTCTCCAACCAGGAGGTGCCTTGGGTTCTTTGTTAATCTTGAGGGCCCAAAGCGATGGCTTTATTCAACTTTCCGGTCCATCATCGCGTGATGCGATGTATAAAGCCGTTGGTGCGTTAAAAAAATTTGGAGCCCAAAAAATCATCATCGATGGAAGCATCAATCGCAAAGTGTTTTCGGGAGATGAAAGCATGGATACGCTTTTATGCACAGGATATCCTTGCTTTGATGATTATCATCAAGCTGTTCAGGAAACACTTCATGTGTATGAGCTCTATACTCAATTGCCTGAAATAAAGATTGCATTTTCTGAAGAATCTTTCTTAAGTATGCTTTGTGGTGATCAAGAGCAATCTTTTTTTACTTCAGATCAAATTCGACGCGAAGGGGTTGACTGGCGTTCTAAGAGGTTTTTATCGTGTGATGGTGTCTTTTATCGTGGGGCTGTTCATTCACACTTTCTGAGGCAATTAGGAGACCTTAGAACAAAAGCTAATCCTATACGCCTGGTAGTTCCCAACGGAAGTCGTATCGTTGCTGAGAAGGAGCAAGTTCAGAAATTTATCAGAGAAGGGAATTCAATCTCTGTACTCCATAGAATCCCAATCAACGGTATTTTTGTCAACCACCGGAGGGATACCCCTACTCCATCAGAGGATTACCGGCTGATGCAAGGGATTGCGGAGCAAGTGGATTGCCCGGTTATCGATTGGAAGGAGAGATTAATATGTACAAATCCTTTATAACATGGCAATGGCATGAAGAGCTGGAAGCCGTATGGAAGCAATTGGAGATCTCTTCATGTTATGGGCAGCATGCCTTTCAGCAGCAAACGATATACACGGGGGAGTGTAAAAATGAATTATCTCTCGCCTTCGATGAACTAACAGTATTTATCAACGGTCTTCGAATGCATCCTGAAAAGGGTGTGGCTTTATTGGAATTCTTTCGAGGGATTCCAGACATTCGGAGTGAGCTGAACCTGTTAAATACCGGATATGGATTGCGGCATGAGGCCTATTTCAAATTGAAACTCTTCCTTCTAGCTCATGAAAAAATCGAAAAAGAGATTTATCCTTGGCTTCGATCTTTGTCACTAAAGAGTATCGAACTACTTTCTTTACAGCCTTGCCTTGCAGTTTTGGATCCTTCCAATCAAAGACTTCCAACCTTTTTTCTGGATGGTGGATTTTCTGAAAAGTTAGCTGAGGTACGATCTCTGAAGCGCAGAGTAGAACAACGGCTAAGGACGCTCAAAGAGGAGAACGACGTTACCGAATGGACGGAACGACGTAACGAGGTGCTTCGGGTTGAAACGCAGGAAGAGGAGAAAGCGCTTGCCCTTTTACAAAAGCAGCTCGACCCTTATGCTAAAGCTTGGCAACAATACCTTCAGCAACTCGGTGCCTTGGAATTGCTCTTGGCAAAAGCACGATTGGCTTTGCGAAAAGAAATGGTCCGACCCGTCATTTCTGACGATGAATCGCTATGCTTTAGCGGACTTCGACATCCTATTGTTGAAGGTCTCCTGCAACAAAAAAAACGAACCTTTCAGGCCATCGATATTGAATGCTGTGCGGGTTCGACGGTTATTACCGGAGCGAATATGGGTGGGAAGAGCGTGACCTTAAGAGCGATTATGATCAATTGCCTTTTGTTCCAAATGGGTTATTTTGTATTTGCGAAAGAAGCAAAACTTCCTCTTTTTGACCACTTGACACTTCTCGATGAAGTGCGACAATCGATTCATCAAGGTATGAGTAGCTTTGCAATGGAAGTTTGTCAATTTCAGCAACACGTAGAGGCACATAATGGAAAGTTTGTTCTATTAGTACTGGATGAATTTGGAAGAAGCACCAACCCTCAAGAAGGTTCGGCCTTGATGCAAGCAGTTACACATTATATGCAACAGCAACCGGGAGTTACGCTGATTGCAACGCATTATGACGATGTTGCTACAGAAGCCGGGGCGCATTATCAGGTGATTGGGTTTAGTCAACTGAGTAAGGAGCAATTCCGTCAAGCATTTGAACAGGGAAGAAATTCCCTACAGGTTTTACAAGACTATATGGATTACCGTCTAGAACCTGCAAGCGATCTTCAAAGGGTCCCTCAAGAAGCTCGTTTGATTTGTAAAGCATTTCGATTAGAACAAGACATTATGAATTTTATGGAGAATAAAATCACAAAAAGGAATCCGTAGAATCTTGACTTTGCGGGTTTAATCTGATATATTGTGTCTTGAAGTGAATAGAGAATAGAGGAGCAGTCTGTAAGGTAATTCGGGGATCGGGACCGTCCGAGTTGAATCGAATGAATGTGCAGTTGCCGAAAAGCAAGAAGGACGAGTCGTTCTTGACTTTGGAAGAATCGCTCAGGGCGCTCTTTCTCTTTGTATGAAAGGAGCTTTTGCATGGACGTTATGATCAGAGTTCGTATGGGCAATCAAGATGCCCACTATGGAGGCCAGTTGGTTGACGGAGCAAAATTATTACAATTATTTGGAGATGTGGCAACGGAGTTATTAATTCGATTCGATGGAGATGAAGGATTGTTTAGGGCTTATGATTCGATTGATTTTCTTCAACCCGTCTATGCTGGGGACTATATTGAAGCAATCGGAAGAATTACTCATATAGGTAATACTTCCAGGAAAATGGAGTTCGAGGCAAAGAAGGTAATTCGTCCAAGACCCGATATTCATGAGTCGGCTTGTGAGGTTTTAGATCCTCCCATCGTTGTATGTAAAGCAAGCGGCACCTGTGTCGTTCCAAAAGAGAAGCAGCGAAAGAAATAAGGAGGGTTTGATTGATGCAACCATTAATGATTACTGCCTCGATTTGTGGTGCTGAAGTAACGAAGGAGCACAATCCTGCGGTGCCCTATACGGTTCAAGAAATCGGACGCGAGGCCGAACGTGCCTACCATGCTGGAGCGAGTATCATCCATTTACATGTTCGAGAAGATAACGGAAAACCAACACAAAGCAAACAACGTTTCAGAGATTGTATTGAAGAAATCTACCGTCGATGCCCGGCGGAGCTGATTGTCCAGCCATCCACCGGTGGAGCAACCGGGATGTCGAATGCAGAACGGTTACAGCCGTTAGCCTTGCAGCCCGAGATGGCTACGTTGGATTGTGGGACCTGCAATTTTGGCGGGGATGAAATTTTTATCAATACTGAGAACACCATCATCGAATTCTCGAAGCAAATGCAAGCGTTATCTGTCAAACCGGAAATCGAAGTCTTTGACAAAGGGATGATCGATATGGCGAAACGTCTGCATTTGAAAGGATTCATACCAGGCCCGTTGCATTTTAATTTAGTACTTGGTGTTAACGGGGGGATTAGCGCCGAACCTCGCGATTTGCTTTTCATGGTTGAAAGTCTTCCTGCGAATTCCACCTATACAGTTACAGGAATTGGTAGAGCCGCCTATCCCATGGCTGTCATGGCTATTGTAATGGGGGGACATGTACGCGTAGGCTTTGAAGACAACATCTATCTAAGTCGCGGTATTAAAGCTCAAAGCAATGGTGAATTGGTTGAAAAGGCAATTCGGTTAGCCAAGGAATTAGGAAGAGAAATCGCTACACCGCAACAGGCTAGGGAAATTTTAGGGTTATCTAGTTCTTTTAAGGGCTTAAGAAAGGATTGATGCACATGAATTACGGAAATCCCTATGGAACTCATCGAGTTTTAGATGGCAAAGGGGTATTGCCTCAAGCTGCCAAATGCCTAAACAACGATATGAGCATCCTTTATGATAACGAAATATTAATTGATGTTTTAGCGTTAAACATTGATTCAGCTTCGTTTACACAAATCAAGCAAATCGCCGAAGGGAATCCGGCTGAAATCGAAAAACGGATTTTAACCATTGTCTCTGAAAGAGGAAAGATGCAAAATCCAGTCACCGGTTCCGGTGGAATGCTCATTGGTACGGTTGCCGCAATTGGCACAGCTTTAAAAGATCGTGACCTTAAAGTCGGAGATAAGATTGCTTCTTTAGTATCTCTCTCGTTGACTCCTCTGAAAATTGATCGTATTGTCCAGATTCATACCGATATTGACCGTGTCGATGTTGTTGCCAAGGCAATCTTATTTGAAAGCGGAATTTACGCAAAATTACCGGAAGATATGAGCGAAAATTTAGCATTAGCTGCTTTAGATGTAGCCGGTGCACCGGCACAAACTGCAAAACTGGTCAAACCCGGAGATTCGGTGCTAGTTTTAGGTGCGGCAGGAAAATCAGGATTACTTTGTTTATACGAAGCGATGAAGAGAGTGGGTCCAACCGGCAATGTTATTGCCTTGGTTAGAAAAGAAAGTGATGTCGAGAAAATCCTCTCGATGAAGCTTGCGCACAAAGTTATCGTAGCCAGTGCAACTGAACCGCTCGAAGTTCTAGAGAGAACTTTGGCAGCTAACCATGGACGAGAAGTCGATCTTTCAATCAGCTGTGTCAACATTCCCAATACCGAAATGTCCTGTATTCTACCGGTGAGAAATCAGGGAATTGTCTATTTCTTCTCCATGGCAACCAGTTTCACCAAAGCAGCACTGGGAGCGGAAGGTGTTGGTAAAGATGTGACGATGATCATCGGTAACGGCTACACCAAAGATCATGCGGAGATTACCCTTTGGGAATTGCGCGAGAATCCGGTTCTGCGTCACTATTTCAATCAGCGATATTTATAATGTTTCAATGGAGATTTAGTCAAGAAAGGATGATACCCATGTCCGGAAGAGAACGTTTTTTCCCCGAAGTGACCGATCAGCAGTGGAATGATTGGCATTGGCAGGTACGAAATCGAATTGAGACGCTGGAACAGCTCAAGCGATACATTCAATTGACAGACGATGAAGAGGAGGGGATCCGACAATGTTTGGGGCATCTGCGTATGGCGATTACCCCTTATTATCTCTCTCTTTTTGATGTAGGAAACCCTCATTGCCCCATTCGTAAACAGGCAGTGCCCTCAATCATGGAATTAATTCAATCGCCTGCAGATCTACTGGATCCTTTGCACGAAGATAGCAATGCCCCGGTTCCAGGCTTGACTCACCGATATCCGGACCGAGTTCTTTTTTTGATAACCGATCAATGCTCTATGTATTGTAGGCATTGCACCAGAAGAAGATTTGCCGGTCAACACGATCAACAATTGCCTAAAGAACGTATTGAGCAAGCCATTCACTATATTGCTCAACATCCTGAAATTCGAGACGTTTTATTGTCTGGCGGAGATCCCCTTTTAGTCGCGGATTCGGTATTAGAGGAAATTATAGTAGCACTACGGCAAATTCCTCACGTCAAAATTATTCGTATTGGAACCAGGACTCCGGTCGTATGTCCGCAACGCATCACACCGGAATTAGTGGCTATGCTAAAGAAATATCAACCGATTTGGGTCAATACTCATTTTAATCATCCCAACGAAATCACTCCCGAGTCGCAAGCTGCGTGTGAACGGTTGACCGATGCCGGAATTCCGGTGGGAAATCAAAGTGTGTTATTAGCCGGTATCAATGATTGCCCGCATGTAATGAAGGAATTGGTTCAAGGACTCGTGGATATACGAGTACGTCCATATTATCTTTACCAATGTGATTTATCACAAGGGTTAGAGCATTTCCGGACTCCTGTCAGCAAAGGAATCGAGATTATTGAAGCCCTTCGCGGTCACACCTCTGGGTTTGCAATTCCTACTTTTGTGGTTGATGCTCCCGGTGGTGGTGGTAAAATCCCAGTGATGCCCAATTATTTAATTAGTCAGAGCCCGGAACGTGTAATTCTGCGGAATTTTGAAGGAGTCATCTCGGCTTACACGCAACCTCGGCATTATGAAAACCATTGCCAATGTCCAGTTTGTCGCGGGGAGAAAGAGCAAAATACGCTGGGTGTTTTCGGTTTGCTTCAAGGAAAAAATTTGTCAATCGAGCCTCGAGAGTTGGCTCGCCGCGATCGGGTGCAAGGGGAACATCATGAGTAAAATTCATCTTGATACTTCATTAGTGGAAAAGGCAAGGCAATATGGGGCCTCTATAGCAGAAGAAGTTCAGAGCTTTGTTGAGCTCCATACCACGGTTTCTGTTGAACGAACCATCTGTCGTTTATTAGGAATTGACGGGGTCAATGAAGATCAAATTCCATATCCGAATTTGGTTGTAGATCATTTGAATGACACTGGCCTGCTTCCTTTGGGCGTTGCACTGACATTGGGCAATGCAATGCTTAATACTCACTTGAGTCCTCAAGAAGTGGCAGAGGAGATTGATCGGGGTCTCATTGATCTTCGTCACTGGCCGGTGTCAGATATTCAGGCAATTCAAACCTTGTTGCAACCTTTGATTGAGAAGAGCTTAAAGAAAATTACGGATCATCGATTGACAAGATCGCAGTATCTTGAGAAGTTCAGAGAATCCTCTGAACCATTGCTTTATGTCATTGTTGCCACGGGAAATATCTACGAGGATATTATTCAGGCCCAAGCAGCAGCGGAGCAAGGTGCCGATATTATTGCCGTGATTCGAACCACCGGGCAAAGCCTTCTGGATTATGTGCCATATGGACCAACCACGGAAGGCTTTGGAGGAACCTATGCTACGCAGGAGAATTTTCGTTTAATGCGACATGCCTTGGATGAAGTGGGTGAAAAGCACGGTCGCTATATTCGCTTATGCAATTACTGTTCCGGGTTATGTATGCCAGAAATTGCAGCTATGGGGGCGCTGGAACGATTAGATGTTATGTTGAACGATGCACTTTATGGTATTCTTTTTCGTGACATCAACATGCAACGCACGCTGATCGATCAGCATTTTTCACGTCAAATCAACGCTTATGCTGGTGTTATCATCAACACCGGTGAAGATAATTATCTGACGACAGCGGATGCCGTTGAAGAAGCACATACGGTTTTAGCTTCTCAAATTTTGAATGAGCAGTTGGCACTTCGAGCTGGATTACCGGAAGAACAAATGGGGTTAGGCCATGCATTTGAAATTGATCCCAATATTCCGGGTGGATTTGTCATGGAACTCGCACAAGCACAATTAATCCGCGAAGTTTTCCCCAAAGCTCCTCTCAAATATATGCCACCAACAAAATATATGACCGGGAATATTTTTCGGGGTTATGTGCAGAATGCTCTCTTTAACACAGTTTCTTATCTAACGGGGCAAAGAATCCACTTATTGGGTATGTTGACAGAAGCAATTCATACACCGTTTATGTCAGACCGGGCTCTTGCCATTGAAAACGCACAGTATATTTTCCGAACCATGGAGGGGTTGGCCGACGAAATCCAATTTGTTCCTGGTGGAAAAATTGAACAACGAGCCCAAGAAGTTTTAAAGAGTGCGACAGAGCTATTGGAAGAGATTGACCGAAACAAGTTGTTTTCTGCCATTGAGAAGGGTGTATTTGCCAATATCTCTCGAAGCCGATCTGGCGGTAAAGGCTTGGAGGGGGTTGTTCGCAAGAACCCGATGTATTGGAATCCTTTTGCTGAAAAAATGAGCGCAAAGGAGGTGCGATAATGAAGCCCTATGGAGATACCATGAATGACGGAAAAATGCAATTGAGCTTTACTTTACCTGTATCATTTGGAGATAAAGCCGCTGCAGCAGCGTTGCAGTTAGCTTCACAGATGGGGCTTCAAGATCCTTCGGTCGCTTATCAAAAAGAACTCACGGAGAATTTTACATTTTTCGTATTATATGGCTCAGTTCAATACGAAGTTGATTACGCATCCATCGTTGTAAACCAACAAGATGAAATAATTCTTTCTATGGAAGAAGCAGACGAGATAATCCGACGGCAAATCGGGAGAAAATTAGTGGTCGTTGGAGCATCTACAGGTACCGATGCCCATACCGTTGGGATTGATGCTATTATGAATCGAAAAGGCTTTGCCGGGCATTATGGGTTGGAGCGATATGAGATGTTGGAAACCTATAATTTAGGGAGTCAGGTTCAAAATGAAGCCTTTTTAGAAAAAGCGATGGAAGTCAATGCCGATGTTTGCTTGGTTTCACAAACGGTTACCCAGAAGGATGTTCACATTCATAATCTGACACACCTTATTGAATTAGCGGAGGCAGAAGGGGTTCGGGATCGTATGTTATTTATCTGTGGAGGTGCTCGCATAACCCATGCATTAGCAAAAGAAATGGGTTATGATGCCGGTTTTGGCAGTGGAAAATTCGCAGATGATGTAGCAAGCTTTATGATTCAAGAGTTTATTCGCCGTCAAGAGCAAAAGCGGCGTGGCAATTATTCATAAAAGAAAGAAGGAGTTAACATGCATAAGGTTTATGTAGTCAGTGCTTGTCGTACAGCCATTGGCACCATGGGTGGAAGTTTGAAGGACACCTCGGCTGTTTCATTAGGGGCTCTTGTGATTAAAGCTGCTCTAGACCGAGCCGGATTGAAACCGGATCAAGTGTGCGAAGTGGCCATGGGGAATGTGTTGCAAGCAGGGTTAGGGCAAAATCCCGCCAGGCAAGCGGCTGTGGCAGCAGGTATACCCATCGATAAGCCCTCTATGACTGTGAACAAGGTTTGTGGTTCTGGGCTCAACAGTGTTGTTTATGCTCAACGTAGTATTCTAGCAGGAGAAGCGGATTGCATTATTGCTGGGGGTATGGAGAATATGGATCAAGCCCCCTATGTGCTTAGAAATCTTCGCTATGGTTCTAGGATGGGGCATCAGGAAGCAGTAGACCTCATGGTATATGACGGATTGACTGATGTATTT
The DNA here is from genome assembly GCA_964425745.1 of uncultured Eubacteriales bacterium. GTDB lineage: Bacteria > Bacillota > JAAYKD01 > JAAYKD01 > JAAYKD01 > CALCNS01. The sequence goes on from CAYRNW010000003.1 coordinate 109,772, forward strand.
AATCAGTATCACATGGGGATTACGGCAGAAAATATAGCAGAGCAATTCGGAATTTCACGATTGCAACAAGATGAATTTGCTTTAACTTCTCAAGCCAGAGCGGAAAACGCAATTAAGGGTGGACGGTTTCAAGAAGAAATCGTTCCGGTAGAACTTGTGGATCGCAAGAAAAATGTCACTCTATTTCAACAGGACGAGCATCCTCGCTTTGCTAGCACGTTAGAAGCCCTACAAAAATTACGACCCGCTTTCAAAAAAGATGGATCCGTGACAGCTGGTAATGCTTCCGGCATCAACGATGGAGCTGCAGCCTTAATTGTATGCAGCGAACGCTTTTTAGAAGAGCACAAATTGAAGCCCTTGGCACGTATTATCAGCAGTGGTTCGGTTGGCGTTGATCCATCCATCATGGGATTAGGACCAATTCCTTCTGTAAAACAAGCATTGTTAAAAGCAAATCTATCATTGGAGCAAATCGGATTAATTGAAGCCAATGAAGCATTTGCCGTTCAGTCTTTGGCCGTTATTCAAGAGTTAGGATTAGACCCTGAGATTACCAATGTCAATGGTGGGGCAATCGCCTTAGGTCATCCAATTGGAGCATCGGGTGCTAGGATCTTGGTTACTTTATTACACGAAATGGCGAAACGCGATGTCGAATATGGTCTCGCGACGCTCTGTATTGGTGGCGGTATGGGTGAAGCCCTTATCGTTCAACGTGATGAAAGATGTAGGTGATATGGATGAAAAATATTATTGTAAGTATAGATAAAAAAGTTGTGACTCTAACAATTTCCAGACCGGAAGCGATGAATGCATTGACGTCTGAACTGCTGACTGAATTATCGTCAGCATTACGCGAAATTGCCGATCATCCGGAGTATCGCTGTCTTATCGTTAAGGGAGCAGGGGATAAAGCCTTTGTTGCAGGAGCTGATATCAGTGAAATGCAAAACTTTAATGCTCGCCAAGCCTTTGATTTTTCACTGTTTGGAAACCGAGTTTTTGCCCAACTGGAACAGCTTCACATTCCTACGATAGCTGTTGTAAACGGGTTTGCCCTAGGAGGCGGTATGGAATTAGCTATAGCATGTGATATCCGCATTGCGACCTCGAAAGCAAAATTTGCATTACCGGAAACTGGCTTAGGCATTATTCCTGGTTTTGGTGGAACCTTCCGACTTGCTCGACTCATTGGAGAAGGTCAAGCAAAACACCTGATGTATACGGGCAAAACTATTGATGGAGAGGAAGCCTACCGCATTGGGCTGGTCGAACTATTGGCCACAACAGAAACGCTTGATGAGGTTTTAGCCGATACTGTTGCCAACATTTGTAAGAACAGCCCTGCAGCTCTTCGCCAATTAAGTCGTCTTTTTGCTTTTGCACATGCCGATGCTACAGCTGCTGATTTTCTGCAAGAAGCAGAGCGATTTGGTGCCTGCTTCACCTTCCCAGATCAAAAGGAACGGATGCAAGCTTTTACCGATCGTCATCGAAAATCGTAAGAATAGGAGTTGCTGCAATGAAAATACTGGTGATTGGTGCTGGAACCATGGGCACTGGAATAGCACAATGCTTTGCCACGGCAAACATACAAACGTATTTGTTTGATATAAAACAGGATGCGGTTCAAAAATCGCTTCAAAACTTGCATAAAATCATGGATCGACAAGTAGAGAAAGGACGAATGACGGTTGAGGACCAAACTCGACTCTTTGATTCGTTGATACCTATACAATCAATTGAAGAATGCGGCACGGTCGATTTAGTGATTGAGGCAATTATTGAGAAAATGGAAGCAAAGAAACAGTTGTTTCAGATGCTCAGCAATCAACCTCTTGGTAGTCCAATTTTCGCAACGAACACATCAAGCTTATCGATTACTGAGTTGGCAGCAAGTGTTCCTTGCTCAAATCGAGTGATTGGTATGCACTTTTTCAACCCTGCTCCCCTCATGAAATTAGTGGAAGTTGTTAAAGGTGCTCAAACTTCAGAGGATGTCGTTGAAAAGGTGATTGAATTAATAAAGAATCTTGGCAAACAACCAGTCATTGTTAATGAAGCACCCGGATTTGTCGTTAATCGAATCTTAATTCCCATGATCAATGAAGCAATCGGCATTTTTTCGGAAGGGGTTGCTTCTGCGCAGGACATTGATTTGGCAATGCAATATGGGGCAAATCATCCCATGGGTCCACTGGCTTTGGCAGATTTGATTGGCTTGGATGTCGTCTTGAACATTATGGAAGTGTTGCAAAGCGAAACCGGTGAGCCAAAGTATAGACCCCATAGCCTTTTGAAAAAAATGGTTCGAGCGGGAAAATTAGGACGAAAGAGTAAAGAAGGATTCTTTACCTATTCTTAAAAGGAAAGGAATAAGGCGATGCAAATCAAAATCATATCATATCAAGAGGCGTTGCGTCATTTCTGTGACGGAATGACTCTAATGATTGCTGGCTTTATGGCGAATGGTAGTTCGGAACTCCTAATCGATGCAATCTTAGAAAAAGGAATTTGTGATTACACCATTATTTGTAATGATACAGCGATGCCGGGTTTCGGTATTTCCAGATTGATCGATAGTAAACGTGTCAAAAAAATCATTACTTCTCACATAGGTATGAACCCAGAAACGGGACGTCAAATGTCAGCCGGGGAATTAGAAGTAGAGCTTGTTCCGCAAGGAACACTCGCAGAAAGAATCCGCTGTGGAGGTCACGGTCTCGGTGGTGTATTAACGCCTACCGGGCTAGGCACTCACGTAGCCGAGGGAAAAAGAATCCTTGAAGTGGAAGGGAAGGAGTACCTTTTAGAGACACCTCTAAGAGCCGATGTCGCAATCCTTCATGGAACACGAATCGATTCTTTTGGCAATGTCTATTATGCAGGTACAACACGAAATTTCAACCCTCTCATGGCCATGGCCGCGGATTTGGTTTTGGCTACTGCGGAAGAAGTCGTCGAGATTGGTACGTTAGAACCGGAATGCATTATGACCTCCGGCATCTTTGTTGATTATATTGTGAAAGGAGATTCCTAATGGACCCAAAAGAAATTATTGCTCGCAGGGCGGCTGAAGAATTATCCGACGGCAATGTGGTCAACTTAGGAATTGGCGTTCCGACAATGGTGGCCAATTATATTCCCAGCGGCATCCATATCATTCTACAATCCGAAAACGGAATTATGGGTATGGATAAAATGGCTGACGAAAGCCATAGAGATCCACATATAGTTAATGCCGGTGGAACCAACGTGACTGTGAAAAATTATGCCTGTTATTTTGACAGCGCGACTTCGTTTGGCATTATTCGTGGAGGGCACTTAGATCAAACCATGTTGGGTGCTTTGGAAGTTGATGAAGAAGGTTCTTTAGCCAGTCATATCATTCCTAAGAAAATGATTCCCGGTATGGGCGGAGCTATGGATTTGGTCGTGGGAGCGAAACGAGTGGTTGTTGTTATGACGCATACCGCAAAAGGGGATGCCCCTAAGATTTTGAAACGTTGTCGTCTTCCTTTAACAGCATATCGTAAAGTAGATCGTATCATCACCGAGCTCGCGGTTTTTGATGTTACCCCTGGAGGGTTACTCTTAAAAGAAAAACGCAAAGGGCTTCAACTGGAAGAAATTAGGAATAAAACGGAGGCAAACTTTACGGTTGCCGTCGATTTAAAAGAATTTGGAGAAGTACAAGAAGGATAATCAAAAATCGAATCGAAATAAGCAGACTAATCGGATGAATAGTCTGCTTATCTATTTTCATTTAAGGAGTGAAAACATGGAATCGTTACAAATGAAACGACTGGGATTCGGAGCGATGCGCTTGCCTGTTTTAGAAGATGAAACTACCATTGATCAGCCTCAAGTCAATCAAATGGTAGATCATTGTTTGGCAGAAGGCTTTACTTATTTTGATACAGCTTATCCGTATCATGGAGGAAAATCGGAAGGTGCATTAAAGATTGGTTTAGTTCAACGCTATCCTCGTAGTCAATACCTTCTTGCCGACAAGATGCCCATGTATCTCATTGAGAAAGAAGAAGATTATCCTCGCTTTTTCGCAGAGCAATTAGAACGTTGTGGGGTTGAATACTTTGATTTCTACCTTTTGCATAACTTAGGAGTTGAAAATTATCGCAAAGCAGAAAAGACCAATGGCTTTTCCTATCTTCAGCAGTTAAAAAAATCCGGTAAAGCACGCTTCGTGGGCTTCTCGTTTCATGACACGGCTGAAGTATTAGAGCAAATCCTGACACAACATCCTGAGGTTGATTTTGTCCAATTGCAAATCAACTACGCAGACTGGGATCGCCCCAGTGTTCAATCGGGTGCGTGTTATGATGTCGCTCGAAAACACGGGAAACCGATTATTGTTATGGAACCCATCAAAGGGGGGGGCCTCGCAAACCCGGTCGAAAAGATACAAAAGATGTTCCACGAGTATAATCCTACTGCATCAGCGGCATCTTGGGCAATTCGCTATGCCGCTTCTTTAGAGGGTGTATTAGTGGTATTGAGTGGGATGTCAAAAATGGAACATGCTCTCGATAATTGCTCTTACATGAAAGAGTTTCAACCTTTGAATGAAACCGAACAAAAGATTATTCAACAAGCAGTGGAAATTATCAAGCAATCGACCGCCATTCCCTGCACGTCCTGTCAGTATTGTGTTGAGCATTGTCCCATGAGAATTAACATCCCCTCGCTTTTCAGTATTTATAATATGGTGGAGCAATTTGGGAGCGCAAATTTCCCGGCGATGCACTATACTCGTCAAACCTTAGATCGAGGCAAAGCCAGTGATTGTATTGCTTGTGGGGCTTGTGTGGCCCATTGCCCGCAACACATCCCAATCATTGAAGACATGAAAAGAGTCGCTGCTCGATTCGAGAAATAAACATAAACATGAAAAGAAGGGGTCCCTACAAGGGACCCCTTCTTTTTGTCACACATCAAGCACGATATACAATTTGCCCATTGACAACCGTCATAACGGGTCGAACATTTTTTATTTCTATGGGGTCGATTTCAAAGAGGTTTTGATCGAGGACAACAAAATCGGCGAAATACCCGGGGAGTAAGCGACCTAATTGGTTCTCACGGAAGCAAACTTCTGCGCTACCCAAGGTATAAGCATCGACTGCTTCAGCAATAGTAACCGCTTCCGAAGCATTATATGGGGAATTTCCGTTGAGATCACGGCGGGTCACTGCGCAGTAAAGATTATGATAGGGATTCATATCTTCAACTGGGGAATCACTGCCAAAGCTCACCGGAATACCCAGTTTTAACATTGTGCCAAAAGCATAGGAGGTATTTGCCAAAGCTGTTCCGACACGTTGATAAACGATATGAGAATCGTAGTGAATAAAAATGGGTTGCACTTGTGCATAGATTCCTAAATCACGGAATCGGTGCAATAAGGGAAGGTCAGTAATTTGACAGTGAATTAAAGCGTGCCTTAAGGGGTTTTGGCCGTTATCAAGGATTTTCTCATAACTATCGAGCACCATTTCCATAGCACCATCACCAATGACATGAACAGTAACCTGGAATCCATTTTCGTGTGCGGTGCTGGTTAATGCGTCGAGTTGCTCTTGAGTTAAACATTGAATTCCGCAAGTTTCCGGATCATCGGCATAGGGTTGTCTCATCAATGCGGTTCTTGCTCCTAAAGAACCATCGACAAATAATTTAACCGGACCAATTTGCAACCATGAATTCCCTGAACCGGTTTTGTGCCCTTGAGAAGCAAAGGCCTTAATTTCTTCCGGTGAAGAGAAATTACATTGTTGATAAACTCGTAAAGTGGGTCTCTTCTCCAAAATCTTAGTATAAGCTTCCAACATCATCTCTGCATTTTCAGCATTGAGATCCATCGTCTGCACTGAGGTAATCCCTAGAGAAGCGGCATAATCCATGGCCAATTCTAGGCTCTTCATCATCGATTCCACGGTTGTAGGCGGATTCAAACGTTGAATTAAGCCATTGGCATTCTCACGGAAAACTCCGTTGGGCTCACCGTTTTCATCGAGGTCAAAATGACCCCCATCGGGTTGTGGGGTTTGAGCGGTTACCGTGGCGGTTGAAATGGCAAGACTATTTGCTGCCAAGACATGACCACAAGCACGGCTCAGGATTACGATGTGCTCGGTCGAGATTTGATCAAGATCATAACGATTTAGAAGGCGGTTTTCGTCGGTGAAATAATCCTGATTCCATCCCATGCCACTCACAATACTGCCGGGAGGAATTTCGTGGTCGGCGATGAATTTTCGAGTTCGGGTGATAACATCTTTAATAGAGGTCGAACCATAGAGTTGAACCTTTTGCATGCCGCTTCCGACCATATGTAAATGCATGTGGGAGTCGTGCCAGCCGGGAACGACAGTGCGTTGTTTAAGATCAACCTGTTCTGTTTGAGAATCAACATAGGATAAGAGATCGGAGTAAGAACCGATTTGTTGAATGATACCATCTTCAATCAATAATGCTTCTGTGGTTTCGTTGGAGTGAACATAGAACTGACCATTGTAGAACAAGGTTTTCATGCAATAATCTCCTTTCGTGGATGACGAGCGTTCCTTCGAGTGATGATTTCATATAAAACCAATCCAGCCGCTGGCACAAGTAAACCGATCATCGAAGTTACAGGGTCTTCTTGGAACGTATTGATGGTCAAGCCCACCATTATTAAAATTGTTAAAATCACGCTGAAGGGATACAACCAGACTTTGTAAGGACGGTTCAGGGTTGGATATTTGCGGCGCAACACGATGACGGCATAAAAAGTTAAGGAGTTAAAAATGAAACCACCAAAAACAACCAAGGAAGTTAACTGATTGAGATTTCGGGACAAGACTAAAGCGATTGCGATTAAAGCAGAGGCGATACTAGCATTGACCGGAGTCTTATATTCGGGGTGTAGACGGGCAAAGCTCGGGAAGAACAGTCCGTCTTTTGCCATGGCATAATAAGTTCTGGGAAAGACCATGACACAACCATTGAGTGCGCCGAAAACAGAGATTGCCATCGCTGCACTGACCATAAGCTTTCCACTGTTTCCGAACAAACTACCCGCTACTTCGGTACCTAAAAAGAAGTTTCCTTCTTGGAATAACCCAGCAATCACATCGAGGGGGAGAACACGATAAATTGCATAATTGAATAGGGTATATAAAGCAGTGACACCCAAAATTGCCAGAATAATTGCTAATGGGATATTTCTTTTTGGATTTTTGATTTCTTCACTAATCGTGTTGAGATTTGTCCATCCCTCATAAGCCCACAATGTAGCTACAACCGAAAATGCGATCATTGAGGCAAGCTGTCCAAATGTAGGTTGTGAGTCTGGTATTAATGATAAGTTCGGGCTTTGAGTTCCTAAGAACAATCCCGCGAAGAGAATTACCAAAATTGGAATCAGTTTAGCAACCATAAAAACATTTTGAATCCGTGAGCCAAGTCGGATTCCAAACACATTGGCTGCTGTTAACCCAATAATCAGGAAAATCGCGATTGCTTTTCCCATGATTGGGGTCAAAGGTAGGATACTACTCAGTAAATTTGGGAAAGCAATGGCTAAGGCCGCAATAGATCCAGAACTCCCTAAAACAAAACCGCTGATACCGCTCATATAAGCGATTCTTTCACCAAATGCCTCCCTTAAGTATACATAACTGCCCCCGGCTTTTGGCATCATCGCCCCCAGTTCTGCATAGCAGATACCACTTAACAGAGTAACGAGACCACCAATCAGCCAAACTAACAAAGCTAAGCCTTGGCTCATTCCCGAACGCATTAGAACATAGGAGCCTAGGTAGAAGATACCTGAACCGATCATGATACCACCTAGGACGCTGATACCACCAAAGAGACCGACTTCGCGGCGAAACTCCGTGGCTTCCGACTGTAGAATTTCTGGGGAAACGTTGTTGGGATTCATAAAAAAAACTCCTTTCATGTTGTGTCCTTATAGGACAAATAGAGAAATATAAAAAGTTGCACCCATCGATGCAACTTTCTTTATTCCCTACAACAGGAAAGAAGTCTACAACGATAGCTCCTCCGAGAAAATTTCTCGGGAGTCCAAACGATTTTCACGTTTAGCCCAACTCTTTCTATTGCCACAGAAAGGTTTCGGCGGTTGACCCTTTCACCGACTGCATTGAATGCCTTCTTCATCGGTTACTCTTCTCCCCGCGCCTCTATCAACTTTTTATTGTTCCAGAGTATAGCATGGACAAAAGCACTTGTCCAGTCTTTTTTTTAAGTGATACAAAATTTTTTAAGAAAAAAAATAAGAAATAAAAGCAGGAATTTTTACGGTACACGAAGAAGTTATCGTTTCGTTACTCGGTTATGTGGGAGGGTTCTATGATGTTCTTTCGTTTAGGATTTCAAAATGCTTGGCGAAATTTAAGTCGCAGCCTACTTGCTGTCGTTTCCATGGCAGTAGCCGCTGCTTTTTTTACCTATGTTATCAGCTTAGGTAAAGGCTATGTCAATCAAGCAGGGCAACCTTTAAGGAATATGCTGGGGGGAGAAATCGTAGTCTATGCAGAAAAGACTTCTGCAGAAGCACCAAAAGAAAAAGATCGGTGGCTTTATCATCAGGGAGAAACGGATCCGTTTACCGATCTGCCGTTTTTATTTCCAGATTTGGCACAGACGGGATATCTTCATATTGAGCAAACAACAATGGGATTTTCACCAGGGCAATTAAACACTTTTACCAATACGAAAGGAGTGGATGGGGTTGGTGCCTTTCATCGTTTGCCTGCTGAAATCATTCAAGAAATCGACCCGGAAACCAGTAAAACGCCCATTCCTGAACACCTTTTAATCAAAAATGAAGATGGAACGTTTAGAGGTCCCGAAATAACGTATCGTTCCGGAATCCAGGGTAGAGATTGGCAAACAAATTCCGACTATTCATTAGAAACCTTTGTGTCTTCAGGTCGCTGGTTTGAAGAAGCCGATCAAAACCAATGGGTTGGTATTGTTTCAGCCAATCAAACGCTACCTTCATTTGCTTCTGTTCCGCTTCCTGGGGAGATCATAACCATAGAAATTCCTTCCTTTGTGCAAAAAAATGGGGAATGGATTGCTGATTATACACAAGCTCATCGCTTTGAGATTGAAATCATAGGTAATCTGAATATAGTGAGTCGTACGGTTGATTATATAAAAGGCATCGATGGATGGGTCACGGAACCAGTCTATGCATATTTGAATGAAGTTTATCTACCGTTACCGATATGGAATCAGATTTGGACCCAGGTTGCGGCGGGAGTTTCCTATACACCTACTGAAGTTTTATTACGAGTGAAAGATTTAACGTATCTACAGGATATTGTCTTAGATTTGCAACATGCGTTCCCACAGTATAGCTTTGTTGACATTCCACATCATCTAGAACGAGTCCATTCGCAGCTTAGCTTAGAACCGATAATCCCAGCAGGTGCAAGAAGAGCTTTGGAAGATCGTATTGATCCCTTTCGCCAAAGTGTAATAACGGCAGATCTGCGAAAACCGATTACCCTGTTAGTTTTACTGAATGCTGGGTTACTGGTAGCTGCCAATATTTTGATTTTGGTTTCCGAACGTAAAAAGGAAATTGCAGTTCTAAAAGCAATGGGGGGACGCGAATCAGAACTGATTCGTATGATTTTGGCTGAGGCGCTTTTGGTTAGTGGTGTGGGAGCCAGTATGGGCTTTTTCTTTATTAGAATCCAAGCTGTGTTGAACCAGCTCACAAATCCATTGGGAATTATGGTGATTTTGGGCTTGTTTTTCAGAGACTTCTTCTTTGTTTTGGGAGTGACCTTGCTTTCGGCCATGATGTTTGGATGGATTCCTGCCAAGAAATATGCTTCGTTACCGGTGATGGAGGTATTACGCAATGAATAAATCCATACACCACTTGCTGATCAGAAATCTTATTCGATGGCGATGGCGGCTTGTCTTAATTGCATTTTTAGTTGCTATTTCAACTTCAATCAGTATCCTATATGGAGGTATGCTCCAAAAATTTCAAGCAGAAAGTATTGAGAATATTGAGCCCTTAAACTTACCCTATGATATTTTAGTGATCTTATCGGACCAGCAGGCTCCACGTACTCAATTTGATAATTTGGGAACGTATCGTTATGAATCTCAAGGAGGAGTGTATCGTGGGAGACCTTCCGAGATTCCAATTACCATTCAAAAGGCAGAGGAAGCCTTAGCTCTCGAGCTGCAAACCCCTTTTGGATTGTGGGAAGTTTGGGGAATCGATACCGAGAATAGTTCATTGCAATCAGAAGAACTGCTTGGTGAAGGTGCATGGCCAGAGGTGCAAGGAGAGTTATGGGTTCCGGCCTCTTATAAGGAAGACTTTGAACTTCAGATTGGCAACACGGTTCCTCTGTTTTTCGTGGATGAATTTGGGGTTAAAAAAGAGTTTCAACTCGTGATTTGCGGTGTAGGATCGTCGGAGTACGATTTACAAAAGCCACAAATTACAATGGAATCAGCACATTGGATTAGTGGATCCAAACAACCAAACCGACAAATCTTGTTCTCCGAGAGCTTTAAATATATGAGTAATTGGTCGTTGTTTAACTCTAAGATGGAGCAAATGTATCCTGGTGCGACTTATATTTATAAGGCGATGCCCCAACTCCAGTGGCAAAATCTAATGAAAGCGGTCCAAAATCCCGGTCAATGGGTTTTGCTGTTAGTGTTCGTATTTATGGCAGTTTCTGTTTTGACAATCAGTCTCATGACCTTTTTAGAAAGAAAACAAGAGTTAGCTGTCTTAAAGACGTTAGGAATCTCGGATTTTCAGCTGAGTTTTGTTTTGTTCCTTGAACTTTTTACGGCAGGAATCCTTGGCTTTTTTATCGGCATACGAATCGTTTCCTTTGTTTCTCTCGTGATACCGAGTTATTTTGCGGATTCCAGCGCGTCTATATCGTTACTTTACCTTAAAAATGGTCTGATAACATTATTGTTTTTTATAGTAGCGGTCATTTACCCACTATTATTAGCGAAAGTAGCAAGTGTCAATCAATTGCTTTACGCAAGAGAAATCCCACTGGTTGTTGCCCGATATGACCATATTGTCAGTCCACCCACGGATTGGATTCGAGAAATGCAACAGGAACGGTTACATATGCTGAAAATGACTGTGATTGATGGTAAGTCCCTGTCAGTTATTTTAAAGAATCCCGGAGAAAAAGTGAAAACCGGCGAGGTTGTTGCCTTTATGAGTTCGATTGCAGGTTTCTATTATCAGGAATGGCTTGCTCCTTGCGATGGTGTGATTCAGAGCTTTGAAACCGCAAATGGTAAATATGTCATTAAACCTGAAGACCCATTAACTCCACTTTATCCTTATACTGGATTAATTCAAACCCGAAAATAGAAAGTTTTTTTCAAGGGTTTTGTAAGATTTTCTGTGTATTTAAGTAGATACATTTACAGAATCTAAGGTTGGGGAGGAAGTTTGATCCATAAAGCGAATTTAAATTAAGTTAAGTATAAAATCAGAACAATGAAAAACCTACTTTAAGGAGGCGATTCCATGGTTAATATTCAACGCATACAAGAAGCCGAACAACGACTACGATCGGTCGTTCATAAAACACCGCTAATGAGTTGCCAAAGCATTTCCGCTTTAGGTACAGGGGAAGTTTGGCTGAAATGTGAGAATATGCAAAAAACGGGCTCGTTCAAAGTGAGAGGAGCCTACAATTGTGCTGCACAATTGTCACAACAGCAACTGGAAGCGGGTTTGGTAACGGGTTCTTCCGGAAATCATGGGACCGCAGTCGCTTATGCAGCCAAGATGTTGGGATGTAAAGCGGTTATTGTAATGCCTGAAGATGCATCACCTGCCAAAGTTCGCGCCTGTCAAGCCTATGGAGGCACAGTTATCCACTGTGGATTCACCACGACAGAGCGCTTGGCCAAGGCCAATGAACTGGTTGCAGAGGGAATGACTTTGGTTCATCCCTATGATGATCCCGATGTTGTGGCAGGTCAGGGCACGGTTGGCTTAGAAATTCTGCAGCAATTACCTGACGTCGATCTGGTTTTTGTTCCGGTCGGCGGTGGTGGTTTATTAGGTGGGGTAGCGACAGCAATCAAAGAATCTGGCAGTAAAGCCAAAGTGATTGGTGTGGAACCGGCATTGAGCCCTCGTTTAAGACTTGCTTGGGATTTAGGTGAACCGACAGAAATAGAGAACTGGCAACCTAGTATAGCCGATGGAATCCGTTCCAAGAAGTCCGGTCAAATCGGATTTATTCAATCAAAAAAATACGTAGATGATTTAGTGACTGTTGAAGAAGAAGAAATTCGCAATGCAACTCGATTGGTCATTGAGCGTGCTAAGATTTGGTGTGAACCTTCTGCGGCCGTTACTGTTGCGGCGTACTTAGGAAATCCTCAATTGGTTGCGGGAAAGAAAGTGGTCTGCCTCTTATCGGGAGGAAACATCGAGATATCGACGTTGGCTGCTATTATCGGAGGTTAGGTGCATGTTTTTTCGTTTAGGAGCCGTAAATGCTTGGAGAAATTTAGCCAGGAGCATTCTTGCGGTTGTGTCCATGGCTGTAGCGGCAGCCTTTTTGACTTATACTATCAGCTTAAGTCGCGGTTATACCCATGAAGCATTCAGCTCTTTTCGTCAAGTATTAGGTGGAGAAATTGTTGTATATGCCCAAAAGGTGCAAGGCGAAATGCCAAGCGGAGATAGTTTTTGGTCCTTTTCTAGACCAACAGAAACCCCATTTACCGATTTAGCGGTTTTTCACCCGGAAATTTTTAAACAGGGTTATTTAGATAGCAGTCAGTCTCAGACAATTAGCCCTGAGCATATTAAGCAATTAGCAGACGAAAGTGGTGTTGACGGGGTGTCACCGGTGTACCGGTTACCTGCGTTTACCATGCTGAGTGACCAATATCGCTATCAGTCCGATGTCAGAGCCCGCGATATTCAAAGTGAGTTACCGATCAATCGCCCGGAAAGTTTGATTTACAGCGGACGTTGGTTTGTACCGGAAGATGAAGGGCAAGCGGTAGCCGTAGTTTCTCGTTTACAAGAACTTCCCCCCGGTGTACGATCTCCGGAACCAGGGAGCCAAATTATTCTAGAGTTTCCTTCGGTAAAAAAAGATCAATTCGATCAGATTTACCTGGATTACAGCCAACCAATTCACAAGAAATTCTCAATCATTGGTAACTTTGTATCACCAACCCGGGAGTATAGCTGGCAGGGTGATATTGATACTCAAACAGAAATTCTCTACTGGTGGACCAATGAGATCCAAATTCCCTATAGCACTTGGCTCGATATTTGGCGAGAAGCTGCGGGAGAACTCGAGTATCCTGTTTCTCAATTGATTTTACAAAGCAATGATTTGACATATTTAGAAGATATTGTTCTCAATCTTGTCAACAACTATCCGGAATATAGCTTCGTAAGCGTGCCGAACCAATCTACAATGGCCATGGAACGCCAGTTAATTGAGAAATTCTTAGCGGTTCCACAAAGCATGGTAGAAGCCAGTGTGCAGAAGGTAACACAACAGGGAATGGCAATGGATCTCCGACTCCCCATGATGATCTTGGTGTTACTTAATGCGGCTCTATTAGTTGCCGCAAACATGTTGATCATGATCAATGAACGGAAGCGTGAAATGGCAATCTTGAAGTCGGTCGGTGCCAAACGCATCGATATTACAGTCATGGCGCTGACCGAAGCCTTAATTATTGCAATTGTAGGGGCAAGTATTGGATTTTTGTTCTTTAGAATTCCGGGAGCACTTAATCAAATGACCAATAGCCAAGGCTTAATCACGATCCTTCAATCGGTTGTAGTTGATTTAGTGCAAGTTCTTTCGGCAACAGCGGCGGTTTCGCTGCTATTTGGATTAATTCCTGCGGTCAAGTTAGCTGGTATGTCGGTTATGAATGTACTTCGCAGTGAGTAAAGGAAGAGAGTGATGACAATGAACGATAATAATCGACCTATACTGGAAACGGTCAATTTAAATAAAGCATTTTATCTTGGGGAAGCAGTATATGCTGTGAACAACGTCAATATTCAAGTCATGCCCGGAGAAATTGCTATTATTGTTGGACCTTCAGGGAGCGGCAAGAGTACATTACTCAGTCTATTAGGAGGACTAGACCGTCCGATCAGTGGGGATATTCTCATAAATGATCAATCAATCGTCAAGTTGAACGAAGATCAATTAGCCTTGATGCGACGCAAGAATATCGGATATGTTTTTCAATTTTTTAACCTAATTCCTCACTTGAGTGCGTTGGAAAATGTTGAACTACCCATGTCAATTGCCAACATGAGTAGAAAAGAAGCAAGAGAACGAGCACGCTATTTATTAGATGAGGTTGGTTTAACACCACGAGCCCATCATCGTCCGGATCAACTTTCCGGTGGCGAACAACAACGTGTTGCAATTGCCCGATCGTTAGCGAATCGACCGGCGGTGGTTTTAGCCGATGAACCCACCGGAAATCTCGATAGTAGAACTCGTGATATGGTGATTGACCTTTTTTGTAGATTTAATAAAACAGAGAATCAAACCTTTGTTTTAATTACACATGATACCAGTCTGACTAAATATGCTCATCGGGTGATTACGATGAAAGACGGCAAAATCAATACCATTGAGGTGCAGAATCCATGAGTTTAAGGCAATTTAGTGCTGTTACTCGTTTGGCGTTGAAAAATATGATGCGCTGGCGGTGGCGGTTAGCGACGATATTCTTTTTGGTGGCGGGATCTTTCTCTCTTTTTGTGCTATATAGTAGTATGTTATCAGTATCAGCACAGATTGGGGTCGCCCAAACGGAATCCTTAACACTTCCTTATGATCTCATGGTCATTGTAGATGAAGGGAAGCCTATACTGAAAGCGGAAGAATTACCGATTCCTCGATTTAGGAGAGATATCCTTGAGGTCGGAGAAGAAGCTGTCGCAATCACTGCTTTTACACCGATGGGAAAGCAAGAGCTTTTGGGAATCACATCCGATAGCTATTTTTACAATAAGAATACTGAGGTTGTCGAGGGGCAGTGGTTATCGAATCCGGGTGATATGATCGTGCCTCAAGAATTAGCGGTACAGTATCAACTTCAAATAGGAGATCAAATCCCTGCTTATACGGTCTACAAAGAAGGCCGTCAACGAAAAGCGGAGTTCACTTTAGTCGGCTTCTTTACGCCGTCCTATCAGTTAGCACAACCTTTGATTTTAGAACACGACGCCAAGGAACTTATGCTACTTCCCCAAGCAAATCGATATATGATTGAATATGATCGTGATGAAGCTGAGCTGATTCATTTGATCGAATGGATGAAATCGGCATATCCCGATGAAACCTTTCTTTATTCAACTGTTACATACGACATGGGGAATGAATTACTGCAACAAATTTTCCAACCGGGTCAGTGGCTCTTAGTTTTAATCTTTTTATTTATGGGCATTGGTGTTTTAACCGTCTCATTGATTACTTTTCTGGAACGTCGACGCGAATTAGCTGTTATGAAATCGATTGGGGTTTCGAACATTCAAATCGTATATGCCTTAGCATTGGAACAAGGCACCGCCGGTATTGTTGGTGTCTTGACTGGGATTTTGATCATCTTTCAATTAGGATCGCGAATCAGCTGGTTTTCCCAGGTACTACCCGAAAAACTATATCTTTATATTGGCCAGGGAGCGCTGTTTACGTTACTGGTCATGATTGCCGGTATCTCGTTTCCAACGATATTGGCTAAAGTTGCTACGGTCAATCAATTGCTATTTGCGCGCAACATTCCCATTGTTAACACCCATATCGATCATTTGGCAAAACCAACCGGGTGGATTCTATTTCGAGAAATGCAAGAGAATCTACATTTTCTCAAATTTGATATGGTAGATGGGCGATTGGAAGGTGTATTACTAAAAGCAGTTGGTGACCCTGTGAAGCAAGGTGAGGTTATTGCTACCCAAGAAATGTACTTTGGGTTACGCTACCATGAGTGGAAGTCACCATGCGATGGAGTCGTAGCCGAATACAACCCCAACAGTGGTCATATGGGGATCTTGCCCGATGATCCAAACACCCCGCATTATCCCTATCCTGAGCATTTTGTACAAGATGAGATCCATCATCAGAAACAAATGGAAGCAGGGAGAGCAAAGGCGAGGGCAGAAAAAGAAATTTCCGAAATAGGGTTTAACGAAAAATAACTGAATCAATATAACACGAAGAATCTAAGGGAAAACCTTAGGTTCTTCGTGCTATAATCGGAGTCTAGTGTTAAGAGAGGAAAATTTCGGAAAAACTGAGAGAAGTCTAGTGAAAAAAAGGAGGAAATAAATTAGCTAACGAGAAATAAGAAAGACTAAGTAGCGATGGAACGAAGGAGTGAACAACATGGGATTATTCAGTCGTTTATGGACCACCATTAAAGGTTGGTTCGGTATGGGGGTCAGTGCTATTGAAGATCCGAATGCAATACTCGAAGCAGCTCAAAATGAATTAAGAGAAAAGCAACGGGAAGTTCGTAAACAAGCAGTACAGGTGATCCAGCAAAAGAACCAAGTAGAGATTATGCTCAAGAACGAAAAGCAAAAATTGGAAACCATGGAAGCCCAAGTTAAACAAGCATTACAATTAGGCCGCGATGATTTGGCAGAACAAGTTATGAAGCAAATGCTGGTGGTTGAAGAAACTGTGAAATCATTAGATCAACAATACAACCAAGCGCTTGAAGCTTCTGAGTTAGTCAAGCGGCAAGTTAAAGCATTTGAAGCCCAAGTACAGGCAAAATATCGTGAGAAATTACAACTGCAAACCCAATGGAAACAAGCCCAGATTACTGAAAAGCTCAACGAAGCCTTGAGTGGAATTTCTTTTGATACCACAGATGAATCTTGGGAAAGAGCAAAAGAGAAAATCCAAGAGAAGCAAGCACGTGCTGAAGCTCTTACTGAGATGGGCAAAGAGAACTTGACCACAGAGTTCCATGAGTTACAAAGCGATTTAAGTACTTTAGCTGCGAAGGAACGTCTTGCTCAGATGAAAGTTCAAATGGGTCTAGATAAGGCCACGGGGCAAGTTGACCTTGAAACCGCTGGGACACTGGAAGATCAGCAGGTCAAAGAAAGGCTTGGCAAGATCAAGCAGGAGATGGGACCTCAGTGAGTAAAACACCACCGCTATCATTCTACCTAAAATCTTTATTCTTTTCACCAACCTCAATTTTAATTATGCTTGTGACGTTAGGCGTATCCTTTTTCGTCTCAGGGGGATCGATATCCCTATTTGGGTTACAGTTGCCCTTTTGGTTGGTGGCCTTGGGAACCGGCGGGATTCTTGAGATTATGCAATGGATCGGGAACTTAAGCTCCGAAAAGTTCAAGAACAAAGTGCAAAAGGATTGGAGTCTCAAGAGTTTAGCCACAATGCGAAATAGCTTACGTGAGGCTTCCAAAAGTTATGAACGCTTACGAGGACGGCCCAATTATCAACGAGTTCGTTACGACCGAGTACGAAAGTTAGAAAAAGATATGTTCGCTGATTTTTCAAGAATGGAAGTTTGGGACAACGATGTTGCTCAAGAAGTGTTATCACAATCCATTCATGGATTTTTGCGCTACTATGAACTACTTAATCGTGATCAACGCATAGCAGGTCTTTTAGAAAATGCGAATATCCAGCAAATTCAAGAAGAGATTGATCGACTACATCGTCAAGCTTCGACTGCTTCCAGTTCGGAAGCCGTTGGGCAGTATCAAAGGGCGGCCGGTTTCAAGCAGCAGGAGTTGAAGTCCTTAGATCGAATTCGACAAAGCAGTATTCTCTTGCAAGCACATCTCGATACCTTAGAAAGTGCTTTGTCGAGCTTGAGGACTCGACTCGTCAATACTACTGTTTGGGGTGGCGAAAGTGTTCGATTTGAGCTCAGTAATTTGACACAAGAGCTTATGGCCTTAGAGATGGCAATGGAAGAATTAGAAGGGATCGATAACGAAACCTTACAAATTGAAAAAGAGCTGAATATCCCCCAGTAAACTCTTCCAAGATTAAAAAAGTCTGTGACAGACCTCTTGTAGTTAATGTCACAGGCTTTTCCTATGAGGAGATCATTATGAAACGTGGAATTATTTTTTTAGCAGGAGAATTTCTTTCTCTACCGGAAGATTTTCGTATTTCTCCCAATGATGTAATCATTGCAGCCGATGGAGGTTATGAACACACAACTCGACTGGGTATCCACCCGAATCTCTTGATCGGCGATTTCGATTCGTTGTCTGAAGCAATGCACAATCAAGCAATTTTGCAAGGAATCACAACCAAAACATGGCCAAAGGATAAAGATCAAACCGATGGAGAAATTGCAATTCGTGCTGCAGCTGACCTTGGTTGCACGCATCTGATTCTTTTTGGCGCGTGGGGAGGGGACCGGTTGGACCACAGCATTGGAAACCTAACATTGCTGGAGACCTGTTATCAATTGGGAATCGAGGCCATGATTCATCACAAAGGGGAAAATATCATTTTTTGTATTCCCGGAAGCTACATTTTGAGCGGAATGGCACGAAACATGGTTAGTTTGATTCCGATTTCGCCGGAAGTAACAAAAGTTTGTGTGAGCGGATTACGGTATGCTTTACTTAATGAAACATTAATTCAAGGTACAACGAGAGGGATGTCGAATGAGTTCACAGAGAGCAAAGCTATAGTCACTTTTGAGGCCGGAAAATTGTGGTTGATTTGGCAGGGTAAACCAACCGATCTCTTGGGTTATATGAATGACGTTTGTCATTAAATCGAATTAAATAGAAAAAAATAGGCAGACATTAGGAGGGATAAACCTTGCACTTCGAGAATATAGAACAGATAAAATTGCTTGAAGGACCAACCCCATTACAAAAAATACCGCGATTTGGGGCATCGATCCATCTGCCAAACCTTTATATAAAACGTGATGATCATATGCTGCTTGGGTTGGGTGGCAACAAATTAAGAAATCTGGAGTTTTGGCTAGCTGAAGCTTTGAAGCAGAAAGCGGATCTTTTGGTTGCAGCAGGAGGATTACAAAGTAATCAATGTCGATTGACGGCAGCAGCGGCAGCGAAGGTTGGCTTGCAGTGCCTACTGATTCATAACGATGATCGACCTGCAGTCCCAGAAGGGAATGGGTTTCTAAACTACTTATTAGGCGCAGAAACGATATATTTGGGTAAAATTAGTGAAGAGGAGCGGGGACGGCAGGTTGAAACGATCTTAGATCGGCTCAGAAAACAAGGTCGTCGTCCCTATCTCATTGGTGATGCTGGACTTGGGGCACTTGGCTATGCTAATGCAGCAGAAGAACTTGCACAGCAGAGTTTGCTGCTGGAGAGACCGATTAATCAAGTCATCATCGTTGGTGCAATGTGTGTTACAGCGGGTGGATTTCTTTATGGTACATCCTTGTGTAACGCTCCCTATCATGTCCATGTTATCTCGGTGGAGTATCCATTAGAAATCATGAAGTCAGCGATCGAACAGGTATGGCAAAAGGCCATCAACCGAACCGGCAAGATCCCCGAACTGCACTATACGGCCTTCTCTACTTTTTATGATGCATATTTAGGTGAAGATTACGCTATCCCGACCGAAGAGGCGTGGAAAGCGATGAAATCATTAGCTCAATTGGAAGGTATTTTTTTAGAGCAAGTCTATTCTGCCAAAACAATGGCTGGCTTAATTGATCTGCGACGGCGTGGTCTACTACAAGAAGAAGATTGCGTTTGTATTATACATACAGGCGGATATGGAGCACTTTTTACTCAAAATAAACTTCTCATCAATACATTTCAAAGGTGAAAGGGGTGATGTTATGATCAAACGACCAGCAAGGGTTGTTTGGATTTTAACATCTCTCTTTTTATTGATACAAAGTTGTTGTCCGATTACGGCCTCTAACCTTCAGGAGGAACAAATTCTTCACTATCGGAGAATAACAAGGATACAAAATCAGGGTGTAGAGACGGCTTTTGATTTAGTACTCACCTTATTACTTTTCCCTCCGGTAGAGTTAGGAAATCAGCAAACGTTCGAAGAAAGGATTACTCCTGAACCCATTGAAATTACTAAAGATGACAATGGAAACCGTTATGCTAGGATTCAAATTTCTCGGTTGCAACCGGGAGAAATAATCGATGTAGTCTATGAAACAAACCTTTCCAACCAATATTGGATGGCCGATAAAAGTACTTTATGGTCTCTTTCGCAACAGCTCCAACTGGTCGGTATGGAAAATCAACCTTGGGGTGTTAATTTTTCGGATTCCGAGTGGGTTCCCTATTTAAAAGATGAGCCATATATCTCTGTAGACCATTCAGGAATACAGGAATTAGCTCGTACTTTGACTGCTGATGCAGAAGGAATCTATGATAAAGCTCAAAGTATTTTCGATTATGTTAATACAAATATGAATTATGATGAATCACCCCTTTTTGCACGTAAAGGAAGTGTTTCTGCTCTTTACAATTTAAAAGGGATTTGCACCGACTTTGCTTCGCTAATGATTGCACTACTTAGAGCTTCAAATATACCTGCACGAATGGTGGGAGGGTATCTATTTGATGAGGTAGCTCGAGAATCGGGTCAGCAATATTGGAATGGTAGCAAACTCGCTCATGCATGGGTCGAGTTTTATTTGCCGGGCTTTGGTTGGATTCCTGCTGATCCTACTCATGTTTATTACTTGAATGATATTCGCGTACCGGCCAGACAATCGTTTGCAGCCATACCAAATTGGGGTCACGTTGTTTCCTCCTATGGTGTTGAAGCAGTAACCTATACATTGCAAGGAAATCATTATGGTGGAGCAATACTGAGTGTTTCGGGTTCGGATCAATTTTTCTCCGAGCATAGAAAACTGAGTGAAGAGATTTATGTCTACATCAATCAGAATCAACGAGCCTATTTTTCGGATGCTAAGCCTAAGATATCTGAACAAGGTAGAACATTGGTACCTTTGAGAGCAATTTTTCAAGCTTTGGGAGCAACCGTTCTTTGGGATCCTTTGCAACAAACCATAACAGCAGTTCGAAAAGGGACGGAAATTATAATGAAAATTGATGAGCCAACAATATGGGTCGATTCGATTGCTTATGCACTGGATACCGCCCCTTACATTGAACCTGATAACTGGAGAACGATGATTCCGCTACGAGCTGTGAGCGAAGCCTTTGGTGCCAGTGTAGAATGGGTAGAAGCAACGAAAGATATAATGATTGTACTACACAATTAAGATATATAAAGGATCATCCTAGCAGGCAGGGGTGGTCTTTTTTTAGAGGCAAAGCTCTTCTTTTGGTGCAGGTTTTTTTGCTCAAGGGAGCGAAATGGGTTAGATAACCTTGAAGAGGTTTTTATGAGAAAGGGTGATGTTGAAAATGGATCATATGATTATAGCAACAGCTTGGAATGATAAAGTTAGAGTATTAGCAACCGTTACTACAGAATTAGCCGAAACGGCTCGGAAGAAACATGACTTATGGCCTACAGCCGCTGCAGTCATGGGTAGAGCATTGACTGGCGGGTTGTTGATGGGGGCAAACCTTAAGGAATCTCAGAAGCTCACTTTGCGTTTCTTAGGAGATGGTCCTTGCGGTGCGGTTATCGTTGACAGTAATGTAAACGGTGAAGTGAGGGGCTATATGCAGGAACCTCATGTCGATTTACCGCCAACTGCAGCTGGAAAAATCGACGTAGGAAGTGCTGTTGGCAAAGGATCTTTAATTATCAGTAAAGATTTAGGATTCGGAGATCCCTATACCGGACAGGTTCCACTTCAAACTGGAGAGATTGCTGCAGATATTGCTTATTATTTTGCAATATCGGAACAGACACCAACTGCGATTGGATTAGGCGTTTTGGTTGATCCCGATGGTAGTGTTAATACTGCCGGAGGTTACATGGTCCAAATGATGCCGGGAGCGACAGAAGAAGATACGGCAGAGCTAGAGCATCGTCTCCATCACTTAGCTTCACCTACAGAGATTATCTCAGAGAAATCTTCTGCCGAACATATACTTCATCAGATTTTTCATCCCGATGAGGTTCGAATTTTAGAGACCCGAACGGTTTCGTTTCAATGTAATTGCAATCGAGATCGATTATCCGCCATTTTGGGAAGTTTAGAGATTCATGATTTGCAGGATATGATTGACCAAAACCAACCGATTGAAATGATTTGTCATTTCTGTAGAGAAAAATATTACTTTGAACAACAGGAGCTTGTAAGAATTCTTAACGAAAAAGCTTCTATATCCTAAGGATGAGGTGTTGATATGACGAAGCGAAGAAGAAACACGGGGAAAAGAAGCTTTGAAGAGATTATGGAAGTTAAGCGGGATTCTTTATCAAAAACGATACAATCGGAGGCTTCAAATGAAGTTTTAACAAACGCCTCTTGGGGTTCTCATCCGAACACACCCCTATCTAAGAAAGATATAACATTGCAACAAGCCATGGAATCTTTCGAAAAATCCGAAGAAGCAGATCTTTATTTACAGCACTTGCTAAAAAATAATTTCCAGGAAGGTAAAGAGTTTCAATGGTCTTTACATTCCGGTAAGGGAGAAGAGGTTTTGGTTCAAGAAGCAAAGGAAGAGTCTACTTTACGCAGTGAAAATGAGCCGCCCTTTGTAAACGAAGTTCTTGAAGAGGTTGAAGAAAGACCGATTGTAGAAAAAAATGTGTATTGGGATGAAGATGCTCTATTTTCGGACCAAATGTTGGTACTTTATTTGCGATTAAGACATGAAAATCAAATTTTGCGGAATCAAAAGCAAACAAGTATTTTGCGTGAATACGAAAACTTCTTCGTTGAAGTGGAGCATTTGCAATTACTACTAACGGAGTATTTAAAGCTTGAACAAGAAGCAGAAATCGAATTGAAAACTAAGATCGAAATTATTCGGAAGGGTATAGAGAGGTCTTTGAATCGTCAGAAAGTGGTTTTACAACAGTTCGAGCGAAAATATTCATGGCTACCCGAACAATTGAAATCACAGTCCGAAAAACCTTCTCAGCAAATGGCTTTATTTGAGGCAGTTTTAGAAGAACCGAGTATAGATCCTGTTATAGAATCATCGTTAGAAGAACCAAAGGTGGAATCTTTGGTTCCTGCTGAACAACCCATGATTTCGGTTGAGGAAGAGGAAGAATCATTACCCAATATCACGATGGATAGCAGGCTCACCTTGCGTGGGAGCTCATTGCACGGCAGAGAAGCCGATCCCGTACCAGGACGCCCTATGGTGAACAACGTACCTTTGCTCATGGTGGATGATTCTCAATATACGGACTGGCATCATTACCTTTATCCCAAAAAACCGACCTCTTCCAAATCTGCCGGTAAAAGTCATATCATTGTGAAAGCGCTTACCGGGGGAAATGATGCCGATGCCGCTTGTTACATGATTGAATTTGCCCGTACAGGGAAGAGAGTTTTGATTGATGCAGGAATGAAATTGGTGGCCAAAGGAGAGCGTTTTCCAAACTTTTCATCAATTCCGAAACCGGATCTAGTGCTGATTACACGTGCTCATTACAATCACTGTGCTGCCTTACCGTATCTTCTAAAACGCTGGCCGGAAATCCCAGTTTGGGCTAGTGTTGAAACAAGTCGTTTGATTCCGGTTTTACTTCAAACTTTAGTCCGAGACCAAAATGATTGGATGCAAGAAGCACCCGTGTATGATTACGATGAAATCAAACATTTGTTCGTTCATGCCATTCCTTGGGGGGAAAAACAATATCCATTTCATGATGATTTAGAAGTGTGTTTTCACAAAGCCGGTCAAATTCCAGGTGCCAGTAGTATCTCGTTGCAAAGTAAAACCGATTCCGTCTTTGTAACCGGTGATTTTGCTTTTCATGAAGAGCGAATTTCAGCAGCAGCCCAATGGCCTGATCGGGATTATGACATCGCCCTGATGAATATCACCCAAGGTCATTATCAAAAGTTTTCTAGAACTGATATGGAAGAAATTTTAGTGGATAAAGTGGAAGAGATCTTGCGGAAAGGTGGGACTGCGGTTTTTCCCATTGGAGAGTTGGGAAAAGAGAGCAGTTTATTAGCACTGTTTAAACAGGGTGTATCGGAAGGATCGTTGATGAAGGTTCCGTTTTACATGGATGGTCGTATGCCGAAATGTTTGAAAGCCATTGAGAGCACCTTGTCGGAGAAGCAGACCGAAGAACAAGTCTCATTGCATGCTGCTCATAGTTTACAGTGGTCTTATACCGAAGTTAATGAAGGAAATCGCCCCCTCATCGGCCAAGAGGCCAGTTGTGTTTTTGTGAATTATGCGATGCTAAAAGAAGGCGCTCCCGGCTTCACCTACTTTAAAGCAATTTTAAACGACCCATCGGCAGCTATATTTCTACCTTCTATTAACGATAGTTTTGTTAGCATTCAAGCGGAGTTGGACCAGTATTGGAGGAAGAACTTAGGCAGAAAGGCTGAAATTTTGTATTATCATTGGCCTTCCTTCTCTGCTCAAGATGAGTTAGTACGAGCGATTGAAAGCATCAATGCTCAAGTTGTATTGCTAGTGCATGGAAATGTCGAAGCACACAGAAATATGCGAACGGCGGTTCCAGGGCATGTAGTTCGCAGATCGATTTCCAATCAAGAAACGATTCGTGTTCGTCCCCAGGACGACGAAATTCACGATTAAAGGGGAGAATGATATGAAATGTCATGAAGTCCGGGCAATGCTACCAGCTTACTTGGATCGTACACTCTCTCCTACAGAGCGCTCTATTGTTCAGCTTCATCTGAAAGAATGCCATGAATGTCAAAAGGTCTTACAATCGTACAGCTCGGTACAGAAAATAGATTCTGTTGTTCTTGAACCGATCAAAATGAAAAAAAAGACAGGATTCACACCCCGAAAAAGCAAAACCAAACGTCAGGATGTCCAAACGAAGTTACAAGAAGCGGGGCTGATCGCTCCGGAAATGCAGGAGTATAATCAAGAACCTGTTCAAGAAAATAGCGGGGAAGAACTGCTTCGTAAACACATGTTAGCAATTCTTTCAGAGGAAGAAGAGAAATATAAGACAAGTGAACCAGAAGTTGAAATTCCGAAAAAGGTTGAAATACCCGATGTGGTTGAGATCGAAGAACCCGAATTTCAATGGACAAGAGACATGAGCTTAGAATCGGCAATGTCCGGTGGTATTATTGAAGAGCAGAACCAGGTTGGAGATGAGGAAGAAGCTGTCGTTGAAACATCTTTAACAGCACCCTTCAATTTTTCTTCCACTGCCAACTGGCAAGATGATCCTGATCAATTTGTTGAAATTCCCTATATTCACCCTGTGACCCGCTCGGAAGTTCTTAAAAAAGTTCGTCGCAACTCAATGGAGGGAATCCTTTTCTTGGAAAGTGAAGCTGAAAAGAAAAGAGAAGCGACCATTCATGCTGAAGAAGCGGAACTCCCTTTTGAGACGATTCCTGTGAATCAATCGGTTGAAATCGGTAGTTTCGACAACAAACTTGAAATGCATGAGGGCAGTGCTGCCGAGATTGCAAAAGCAAGATTGTATCAACAACTCAATGAAGATGAGCTTTTGACGGATCGAATCGGTAAACCCCGCACCATAAATCAAACAATCAAAACGTTACCGTTTCGTGAGAATACAAAGAAGCAAGCGATTCTTTATCGCTTCTTCACGGTCGTTCTTTTAACAATCTTGAGTCTAGTGACTTTTTTCCTCTGGAAAAATGGAAGTATTTTTGCCATGAGTGGTGTTTTATGATGAGAGAACAAGAAAAGCAGCGAAACCAACTTATTCTAGAGCAACTCGAAAAGACATATGGTGGAGCTGGACCGGAACTAGAGTACAAAACTCCTTTTCAACTTTTGACAGCCGTAATCTTGTCTGCTCAGTGCACAGACAAACAAGTGAACCAAGTAACCAAGCGCCTCTTTGCTGTATCACCCGATGCGGAATCCATGGCTCAGCTCACGGTACCGCAGATTGAGAGTTTAATTCGTGGAGTAGGGTTGTTTCGAAACAAAGCAAAAAATTTATCGATGATGTCAAAGCAATTGCTGCAAGAGTTTCGGGGAGAGGTCCCAGAGGATCGGCAAGCGCTAGAAAAACTACCGGGAGTCGGGCGAAAAACCGCTAGTGTTGTTTTATCCATTGCTTTTGATCAACCAGCATTAGCTGTCGATACCCATGTGTTCAGGGTAGCAAATCGTATGGGGCTAACTCAAGCCAAAAATCCATATGAAACGGAAGTGCAGCTTTGTTCACAGATTGATCCATCCAAGTGGGCAGATGCTCATCATTGGCTTATTCATCATGGACGGTATTGTTGCAAGGCAAGGGCACCTCAATGTGAGATCTGCCCAGTAGAGTCTTTGTGTCCGAAATTCTTTGAGAACAGAAAGGAGGAATCGGGTCATGCCTAGCCCTTCTTTCTTCGCGATTTTTGAAGAGCTTCTTCAACAACACAAACCTTTAAAAATCATCTTCAGTCAGCCAAGAATCAAAACAGAAAGCAAAAAACGCATTTTAACGCTCAAGCAAGAACGCACTTTGTTTTGGCAAGAGGAAGAGTATCGACAAAATCAAGTATTTCATCAAAATTATGACGTGCCAGAGCAAGTCCTCGCTTGGTGGCAGGAATGTAGTTTAATCTACAAACAGGCACAGGTTCAGACGAGTGAAAAAGAATATCATGTTTTCTTTCAAAAAGATGGTAGTAGTCGATTTACTTCTACCAATCGTGTTAGAACGCTGGAAGTACAAGCCCACAATCGAAAAAAGCAATACATCATGCAGGAAGGGACTCCGATTGATTTTTTGATTGAATTGGGAATTATGACAAAACAAGGTAAAATTATCCAAAGCAAATATGATAAGTTTCGGCAAATCAATCGATATTTGGAAATTGTATCAGATTGCTTGCCCTTTTTGTCAGATGGGAAAGTTAGAATCATTGATTTTGGCTGTGGTAAATCGTATCTAACCTTCGCTTTATATTGGTATCTAAAGCAGTTACAACGAGAGATTGTAATCGTAGGGTTAGACCTCAAGAAAGATATTGTCGAGCACTGCAATCTTTTGGCGCAACGTCTAGGTTACCAAGGGCTGCATTTTCAAGTGGGTGATATCGCACAATGGCAAAATCAAGAACCCATTGATTTGATGGTTTCATTGCATGCCTGTGACACTGCTACAGATGCAGCTTTGACTCAGGCTATTCGTTGGAATGCCAAAGTGATTCTAGCGGTTCCGTGTTGCCAACATGAATTAGCGCCTCAAATTGAAAATTCCACTCAAAATGCCATACTGCGCCACGGAATTCTTCGGGAACGATTGGCCAGCATTGTCACAGATGCTTTAAGAGCAGAGTTATTGGAAGCTTATGGCTACCAAGCGCAGGTCATGGAGTTTATTGACTTAGAGCATACGCCAAAAAATTTGCTGATCAGAGGCATCAAACAACAGAATATGACAAAAGTTGAGAAAGCACAGGAAAATGTAAGTAGCCTGCTTCAGCATTATGGACTGCAAGAGTGGGCCATGCTTAGGTTCCTAGAAAAAGATATGAAATCAGGGATGCCATCTCCATAAAAAGGGATGGTATTCTCATTTATGATATCATATATATAATTATGTCACTAAAACGCCTGTCGATTGTCCATTTAATGTGTAATATAGTTGACGAAAGGCCTTCCATCGGTTACAATATCCTTATAAAAAGATGGGAGGTCAATGAGATGCCAGAAAATAACGTGGACTTGAGTTATCTTGGAATTCATTATCATGGGGATGTTTACCGCAATTTATCCCCGGTTGAACTCATCGAGCATGCATTGGAACGAGGCGAAGGGGTCTTAACCAATACAGGTGCTTTGTCGGTAGAGACAGGTAAATATACCGGACGTTCTCCCAAAGATAAATTCATTGTAGACATTCCCGAGGTGCACGACGAAATTTGCTGGGGTAGTGTCAATATGCCTATGAAAGAAGAGAAATATGATCATATCTATCAGCGGTTAACAGCCTATCTGCAAAATCGCGATTTATATGTTTTCGATGGATATGCCGGAGCCGATGTAAAGTTTTCTTTGCCAATTCGTGTCATTACTGAACTTGCTTGGCAGAACTTATTTGCTCATCAATTACTCATTCGACCAACCGAAATAGAGTTGGCAAATCATAAATCAGAGTTTACTATTATCGCGGCTCCCGGCTTTCGTTCTATTCCTGAATTAGACGGAACCCATAGTGAGGCATTTATCATAATTCACTTTGGTCGAAAACAAGTGATTATAGGCGGCTCACAATATGCCGGGGAAATCAAGAAATCCATATTCTCAATCATGAATTATCTATTAACTGACCGAAATGTCTGTCCGATGCATTGCTCAGCAAACGTTGGAGCCGATGGCGATGTGGCTTTATTCTTTGGATTATCCGGCACCGGGAAGACCACGTTATCTGCTGATCCCAGCCGAAATTTAATTGGTGATGATGAGCATGGCTGGTCCCCCAATGGCATCTTCAACTTTGAAGGGGGTTGCTACGCCAAGTGTATTAATTTGAAACTGGAACACGAGCCGCAAATTTTCAATGCGATTAAATTTGGGAGTGTTCTTGAAAACGTCGTCATTGATCCAATCACGAGGCAAGCAGATTATGCAGATGCATGCTTAACTGAGAACACAAGAGCGGCTTATCCCATCGATTATATCCCCGGTGCGGTACATCCATCGCTTGGAGATCATCCTAAGACAATCTTTTTATTAACCGCAGATGCTTTCGGTGTTATGCCACCGATTGCGCGCTTGAATAAAGAACAAGCGATGTATTACTTCTTATCCGGATATACATCAAAGCTAGCTGGAACTGAGCGAGGAATTGTTAAACCAGAAGCAACATTTAGTTCTTGTTTTGGAGCTCCGTTCTTACCGCGTTCTCCTCATGTTTATGCGAAGCTGCTTGGAGACTTGATCGATATTCACCAGACCAGAGTCTATTTATTGAATACTGGTTGGACGGGTGGTAGTTATGGTGTGGGGAACCGTATTGCTCTGAAATATACACGAGCCATGGTCACCGCCGCCCTCAATGGAACCTTAGATGAAGTTCCTTATAAGGCAAACCATATTTTCCGCGTCAATGTTCCTACCCAATGCCCCGGAGTTCCCGATGAGATTTTAGAGCCCCGTGATACTTGGAAAGATAAAAACGAATACGACCGACAAGCCTGGGAATTAGTACATATGTTCGAACAGAATTACGCCACGTTAGAGGTACCCAATTACACCAGTCGCTATTATGTTCATGTGCCGGAAAATGCAAATCAAGGCACTTTGTGCGAAGAGAACACCGAAGAGTAACCTGTGACATCATGCCCCTCCCACTAACGAAAACCTTCGTTAATGGAAGGGGCTTTTTTCTACAAAAGGGAGTATTTCTTGACTCTTGGGCTTGAATGTGATAGGTTACAGGAAGCAGATTGAATTTGAATAGAGGTGAAGAAACTTATGAATATTGGTCAATGGTTGAGTATCCATAGGGTGTGGATTTTACCTCCACTTTTAGGAGCAATCATAGGTTATTTCACCAATTGGTTAGCGATTAGAATGTTGTTTCGACCTTATCGAAAATGGAGGCTGGGGCCAATTCCTATTCCTTTTACACCGGGGCTCTTACCAACGCGCCGGGAGGAGATTGCTGAAAAAGTTGGGTTGGTGATTTCTGAGCAATTAATCAACCAAACAGAGTTAACTCGTACATTGGGAGAAGCACATCTTCAGTCTGAGTTAGCAGTGATTATGGCGCAATATTGGGATAAGGTCCAAAAAGAAGAATGGACATTAGCAGAAATCATCAAGAGACTCCTAGGCGAACAGGCGTTGCAAAACTTGCAAACCAATACCCATCGTGTGATTCCGTCAATTCTACATGCAGTAGAACAAACGGGAATCAAGGAGAAAACCCTTCAAGAAATTAGCAAGAAGATTGAAAAAGTTTTGCAAAAAACACCGAGAGAAGAAATTCTTAATTTGTGGGGAAGTAAAGGTTCGCAAATCGTACTACAGAAAATTGCTACTTGGGCAAACGAAGACGTCCTCAAACGTTTTGAAACCCATTATGAAAATGAACTTACGATGTGGCAAGAGTCGAAAGCATCTGCCTATGATGTGCTTGGGGAAGAATACATCATACCGGTGACACATTTTATTCGCGAGAATCCTGAGGTTGTGGCAACAATTCTTGAGCGACTGTTGAGTAATGAAGATTTTCTAAATCGATTGGTTCCATTCATCCAAAGGATTTTTGATAAACATTGGTCCCTTAGTTTTCTGTCAGCATTACTTTCGTCGGAAAGATTACGAATCATGATTCATTCCTTGGCTGAAGATGGTAGAAAATGGCTGGCTTTTGCTGAACATCAAATACAGCTTAGCACACAAATAGCGCAATGGGTTGAGGACATCTTTAAAAAACCTCTGACGGACTTGGGGTTTAATGCTACAGGTACATTCCGCTCAGAACAAATGATTGTTTGGATTAAAAAGGGGCTCGCTTTGTTAACATCAGAGGATGCTGCACTTGTGGTAGATAAGGTTCGAATGACAATAAGTAAGAAGGTGTCTCAGAAATCATATGCCGAATGGCTCAGCTTTTGGAATGTTTCTCCTCGAGCAGAAGATTTAGAAAAATATTTATCGATTCAGCTACAGCATTGGCTCGAACAGCCGAATCGTATCGAAGAATTGAGTGCAAGTGTGAGTTTGATGATCAATACCATCATGGATTGCTCGTTTGCTCCTGCAATGGGAACATGGCAGCCAAGAGAAGAGTATTGGTTGAGTGTAGCTGGCGAAATTCAGAACACCTTGGCAAAGACTATTCCACAGGGATTGCGCTTAGTAGATATTTCAAAAATGGTGGAACGAAAACTTAATGAATTTCCTTTGCAAGAATTAGAGAAATTGACTTTGTCCATAGCAGGGCGTGAGCTGAAAGCAATCACATGGGTTGGGGGCTTCCTAGGATTTATGATAGGAAGTCTACAGCTGCTTCTTCGCTAAATATCCATTGCTTTTGCTTGCTTGCAGAGTTGGATAAAATCTCGCATAGCCTTGCTTAAAAGTTTGTCACGATAATGAACGATTAGGAAAGCACGTTTAAGTGTTAAGGTGGGTACCTTCAACATAACTAAGCCCGCATGGTTGGAATACCCTTCAACCATTTGTTTTGGCAGAATTGTAATTCCTAACCCTTTCTGTGTTGCGTGTAGCAATGCATGAGTGCTCGTACTTTCCCAATAAGGCTGTATGCCAAAATCATCGAGGTTTAGCACCCGGTTCACTAATTGCCGGGTTCCGCTTTTTGCGTCACGCAATAGAAGCTTTTCATTTCGGAGGTCTTCTAAAGTGACCTCCTCTTTGGTACATAGTGGATGCTGGGTCGCACAAAAAACACCTAATTCATCTTCGAGAAAATCAATGTGTTGTAATCGTTCAGAATGTACCGATCCTTCCAGTAAAGCCAGATCCAGTTGACTGTGAAGTAACGCTTCTTCTATGGCGTCTGAGCTGCTGATTTGAACGAAAATTTTTAAATCAGGGTAACTTTTTTGAAGTTGTGAAATCAAAGTTGGCATCAGTTCTGCTCCAATCGTAACACTAGATCCGATTCGTATTTCCCCGGAGGAGTCCCAATTCATCATGGAAGTTTCTATTTTCTCAAATCGTTCTAAAATATAAAGAGCTTCCGGATACAAATGCTCCCCAGCTGTCGAAATAACGAGCTTTCTTGAAATACGATCAAAAAGAGGAACGCGATAATAATCCTCGAGCTCGCGAATCGCTTGGCTAACCGCAGGCTGAGATAAATGCAATAGTTTTGCGGTTTTTGTAACACTTTGGGTTTCGCAAACATGAATGAAGATTCGTAAATGTCTCAGAGTCATGATAAACCTCCTTATATAACTCTTTAGTTATGAACATGATAAAATTATACTATTTTACTTATGGTTTTGCAAGGTGTATACTTGCCAAGGAGGCGAAAATATGAAACGAGACATCAGTTTTTTTTGGGAATTATTTAAAGCAACCTTTGCTTTGAGTGCTTTTACTTTTGGCGGAGGTTGCGTTATTGTACCTCTTATGAGAGAAAAATTTGTGAATCGGTATCAGTGGCTACAAGAAGAAGAAATGCTGAATTTGACCGCGATTGCTCAATCTGCACCAGGTCCTTTAGCTGTAAATGCATCGATTTTAGTAGGATTTCATTTGGCAGGAATTCCGGGTGCGGCAATTACGATACTTGGAACAATTCTCCCGCCATTTCTGATTCTTTCTGTAATATCCATGATCTACACCTGGTTCAAAAGTAATCTCTTCATCTCGCTTCTGCTGAGAGGGATGCAAGCCGGAGTCGCTGCTGTCGTCTTAGATGTAACCCTTTCAATGGCTCAATGTATTGTGGCAGAGCATCAGATTCGGCCGATTGTAATTATGAGTTTAGCACTTGTAGCAACGGTGTTTTTCCACGTTAACGTGATTTGGGTGCTCTTGTTTTCCGCTGGGATTTCGGTCTCCGATTTATTGATAACACGAGTCAAAGCGTGGAGAGTGAGCCTGCAGTGATTTATCAGAAGTTATTCACGAGTTTCTTTCAAATCGGATTGTTTAGTTTCGGTGGGGGTTATGCCTCCATGCCTTTGATTCAACAGCAAGTTGTCGAAAAGCATGGTTGGCTGACGTTGTCTGAATTTGCAGATGTAATCACTATTTCGCAAATGACACCGGGACCGATCGCGATAAACAGCTCGACCTTCGTAGGAATGCGTATTGCCGGAATTCCAGGAGCGATTATTGCAACCTTGGGTTGTATTTTACCTTCCTGTATCATTGTCTTAGCTCTGGCTTTTTTATATCAACGGTATAAAAATCTATCGGTCGTGAAGGCGCTCTTGGCTGGATTAAGGCCAGCGGTAGTGGCTTTAATTGCATCCGCAGGGGTTTCGATTTTAGTTTTGGCTTTGTGGAAAAATACAAATTTGCCTCCGAGCTTCGCGAATTTTAACTTCATAGGTGCAGTTCTTTTCTTAGGTGCATTTTATTTCTTAAGGTTCAAAAAAACCGATCCAATTCAAGCCATGCTGGGAAGCGGTGTCGTGGGATTGATTATCTATTGGGCTGTAGGTCCTTAAATAAAACAATGAAATAGGGGTTTCATTTCAAACCGAAAACAAAAAATGCTATCAAGCAGCAATTTGCTTGATAGCATTTTTTCTTAAACTTGTTTTTCTGCTAATTGAAGGTATTCATCTAAATCGGCTAAAGCTAAATCAATTGCTTTTTGCCAGAATTCCGGTTTGGTCAAGTCGGTTTGCAAATAGGTTTGAGCTAAATCTTCAACCGTCATGGTTCCAGTATGACGGAGTAATTCTAAATACATGTCCTCAAAGGAAGATCCCATTTCCAAAGCCTTAGCGTAAATTCCTGTTGCAAAGAGAAAACCAAAGGTATACGGGAAATTATAAAAGGGAACGGAGGTACCATGGAAATGCCCTTTTGAAAACCAAAAAGTGGGATGCCACTCCTCAAGAGTATTTAAGTACGCTTCTTTCTGTGCTTCCACCATCATTTGGTTGATTTGGTCCACAGATAAGGGCCCCTTGGATCTTGCGTTGTAGAAATTCAACTCAAAGATGTAACGGCAATGAATATTCATCATATGGCTGGCAGCACGTTGGAGTTTGCTTTCTAGCAGCGAAAGTTTTTCTTCTTCGCTTTTTGCATTGCGAATCGCAGCATCGGAGACGACCAATTCAGAAAAAGTTGAAGCTGTTTCAGCTAAGCACATCCCGATTTCTCGGTTGAGTAAAGGGAGATCTTTCATCGCAAAATCATGAAATCCGTGACCAAGTTCGTGCGCTAAGGTCGTAACATTGGAAACGGTCCCTGAGAATGTCGTGAAGATTCTGCTTTCCTTCGCGATGGGGAAGGAGGTGCAGAAGGCCCCTGCACCTTTATCACCTCTGTTCTCGGCTTCAATCCAACGATTCGTGAAAGCTTTTTCCGCAAAGGTTGCCATGAGCGGGCTAAATTTATTGAATTGTTCTACAATGAACTCGGCTCCTTGTTCATAGCTCCATTGACTGTTTTGATTTCCTACGGGAGCACCAAAATCGTGCCAAGCAAGTGTATCTGCCTTTAACAATTCTTTCTTTTTTTTCAGATATTTGACCAATGATGCTTTGTTTTTATTGATGGTCTCCCACATCGTGTCTACTGTTTTTCTTTGGATACGGTTCTGAGAGCACGCCTCCTTTAAGGGTTCATTCCAACCTCTGGCCTCATATAAATTCAAGCGGAAGCCAATCATTGAGTTGAGCTCATGGGCCGCGAGTTCTGCTAAGTCCTGCCAAGCTGCCTCCCATTTAGGCAATAATTGTTTCCTGACTTCTCGGTTTGGGTCCGATAAACGATTATAGGCTTGCCCAGCAGATAAGAGGACTTCAGTTCCGTTGGCTTCGGTTAAAGGTATTTTAATTCTGGCAACCAAGCGATCATAGAGCGTACCCCATGCATTGTAGCCATCGGTTGATAATCTACTGATGAGTTGTTCTTGCTCACTGGGGAGTTTTTCTTTTGCTTTTTCACGCATGTCATTTAAAACAAAACGATATTCGGCAAACGCGTCTTGGGCTATAAATGCAACCCAATCATTTTCATTAATATCTAAGATTTGCTGATTCACTAAGGTTAAGATTTGTTCGAATTGTGCATAGATTGCGAAAAATCGCCCGTAATGCATTTGCGCTTTCGTATCTTTAATATTAGCAGCATTCAAGCAGCCGAGGAAAGCGGCAACTTGGTATAATCTACTCCCCAAATTTTGTAAGACGTCAATTCGTCGAGACCAATCTTCAATTGTCGAAGAGGTTGATGCTGTTAAAACATCTCGATATTTTTGAATGTCTGCTGTAAGCAGATTCATTTCTTCCATCAGCTCTGCTGATGAACTCCCTCCAGGGAAAAAGGTTTCTAAGTTCCATACGGGATTTAACTCTTTCATAGTTTCACATCCTTTAATCTTTTTGTTGATCCGCTGCAGTTAAAGCCATAAACTCATCATAATTATTGAGTACGGAATCGATTGCACTTTGCCAGAAGATTCTAGAACCAAGGTCAACGCCTAAATATTTTTGTGCTAGATCTTCAACCGTCATTCGGCCAGTGTCCTGCAGGAGAGAAATATATTGTTCTTCAAAAGCACTTCCAAGTTCTTTCGCTTTCTCATAAACGCCAGCTGAGAACAAATATCCAAATGTGTAAGGGAAGTTATAGAAGGGAACTCCAGTGCTGTAAAAGTGTAGCTTTGAAGCCCAAAAACGGGGATGGTAGCCACTTAAAGCGCCGGCATAGGCTTTGCGTTGGGCCTCAATCATAAGTTCATTCAAACGCTTTACAGGAACTTCTCCCTTGGAACGTTCGGTGTAGAATTCGGTTTCAAAGAGAAAACGTGATTGAATATTCATCAATAACGAGACAGCTCGATTTAATGTGCTTTCCATAAGTTGGATTTTCTCATCACGGGTTTTAGCAGCAGCCACCGATGCATTCGCTACAATCATTTCCCCCATGGTAGAAGCAGTCTCTGCAACAACCATAGCATAGGATTTCGTCATAGGAGCCATATCCTTCATGACCCACCCATGATAACCGTGACCTAATTCATGAGCTACCGTTGCCACATTCGACATGCTGCCCGAAAAAGTAACGAAAATTCTGGACTGCTTCGCTTCTGAAAAACCAGAGCAGAAGCCCCCCATTCTCTTACCGGGACGATCTTCGGACTCAATCCAACCATCGTTAAATGCCATTGTAGCAAAGTCTGCCATTTTGGGACTAAAGTTTCTGAAATGCTCGACAATGAAAGAGGCAGCTTCTTCGTAGCTCATTTTTTGCTGGCTGCTTCCTGTGCTGCAATCAACATCATTCCAGTTTAATTCAGAGATTCCCAATAGTTGTTTTTTTCGCTCTAAATAGGCAACCAGCTTCTCTTTATTGGCATCGATTACCGACCACATTGTTTCTAATGTTGAAGGTCTCATACGATTGTATTCAATGGGTTCGGTTAAAAAATCAGACCATTTCCGATGTTTGTAGAGATTTAAGCGATATCCTGAGAGTTGATTCAAGGCATGAGCGATTTGATCCTCAACACTCTCCCATGCTTTCTCCCACGTTTCCATAAGCATTTTACGAATCTTTGGATCGGGATGACTTA
Source organism: uncultured Eubacteriales bacterium (assembly GCA_964425745.1). Classification (GTDB taxonomy): domain Bacteria; phylum Bacillota; class JAAYKD01; order JAAYKD01; family JAAYKD01; genus CALCNS01. The sequence goes on from CAYRNW010000003.1 coordinate 146,134, forward strand.
ATCGATTTTGAAGCTGTCCCATGGAAAGTTCTTGTTCTTTACCATCGAGATTAATCTTAGCTTTCAAGGAAGAAGCTATCATCGTATATAGACTTCCCCATCCGTGATATCCATTGACAGCTAAAGAGTTTTGTAAGGATTCCAAATCCAAACCCATCATCGATTTGGAACGTTGGCGTCTTTCATTAAGATTCCATGCGATTTCGCTTAATTCTTCTTGAGCGAGAAAATCTTGCCATTCTTCATCGCTCATCGCTAAAAATTGAGTATTAAAAGTGGTATTGATGTTCGCCAATGTTGCACCCATTTGTCGAATCTTACCTGACATTTGCCGAGCTGCTAAATCTGCGGCGACCGCAGCTGAATGACAATTAGCAAAAGCACCGGCATAAGAAGTTCTGCTCATTAAAGATTGCAATTTCTTTAAGCGATCTACCCAATTAGAAGGACTGCTAACTGGTTGGTTCAGCTCGCCGACAAAGCTAATCAAATCTTTTTCCAAATCAGTAACATAGGTTTTGAACGGAGCAGATCCACAACCCCCTTCGAAGAAGACTTCCAGATTCCAGGTTCGTCGCAAATTTTGAAATTCACTCATTATACTACCCCTCTTCCTTTATTTGACTTTATACCTTTTCTCGTTAACATTGGAAAACTCCTGTTTTCTTTTATGAAAAAACCCCTTCTCATTTCTGAGAAGGGGAACGATTAAGCTTGTTTCTTTTGCTTGTATGTTTCTAAGATAGCAATCATAAAAAGGGCAACAAGACCTGCAGAGAAACCTCCGTTATACAACGTTAACCCTCCGTGAATAGCTGTAGCATAAGGGGCTAAGGATGCGTGAAGGAAGCCAGCGATTATTCCCCAATACCAACCATAGACGCCAGAAATCGGGGATAAGGCTAAAGAAAAAGAAACCGTAACCGCTATCACTTGGGTTCCTAAGGACCATGGCATTAACAATGATGCTAAGAAATAACCGGCAACGGAAGGCCAAGCATTCGTTAATGAGACACCGTTCGCAGCTAAACAAACCATTGATAATAAAGCACCTACGGTGGGACCGGTAAAGGGAGCTTTGACCCAATGATAATAGAGCAGTGCAGCAAAACCGACTGTAGCCATATTGAGCAAGGTTGCCGAAATACCATCGGTTTTAACAAAATCGCATTGATGGCCGCTGCGAGAAAGAAGTTGACGGAAGCTGCCTGGGGCTTCTTTGATATGTTTGTTGGCATATGCGCTCCAGACCAATGCAACGAGGAAAATTAAAGAAAGAAGCAAAGAGATTTCTTTTGGAAATCCAGTGCTCAAAATGCCCTGAACGATAGAGTCGTTCGCAATCCCCATGGGAGCTAGAATCAAACTCCGGTAGAGCGTGAAAAACATCCATGCGATTAATCCCCCCGATAATCCCACGTTATAAATGTTCATTCCCTTATGCATGTTTGGTGTGTGCTTTGAGATGATGGGGACCATGAACCCAACAAAGGTCCCGAACAATACAGCGATTAGTAGACGAAGGGGGAGAGATAGAGCGTCATGCCTTGAACTAAAGGCAATCATGGTTACGATGGGTGTCAATGAGCAAGCGAACAAAGCAACTGCGGAATATTGCTTGAAGGGGTGCTTTTGTGTTTTGCTATAAAGCCAAACCCCCAGTAAAATTGGTAATGAGTTCAATGCTGTCTTTCCAAAGAATGCGAATCCAAGCATAATCATATAAGCCATAAGTCCTACTCCGCTCGGTTCACTTTTCGAGAACCACAAAACAGCAAGAGAAAGAAAGCCCACCAAGCTTACATTAAGTAGAGTCGCTGATAAGCCACCAATAGCAAAAAAATCTGTTGTAAGTGTTGTGTTTACCGTTAAAATCTTTTGAAGATTCGATCCTATATTGCTATCTCTTGTCATTAAGAAAGCTGACAATAGAAGAATGCTATTGATAATGAACATGAATCCAAAAAATGTTTTGCGATTAATCTGTTCAAGTTGCGACATTGAAATTTAGTTCCCCCTCTGTTTTCAATAATGCTCAATAAGGTACTTTTGCATCATATCAAAAAAGCAGCATGGTTGGCAAGAGTTATTCACTCTCAAACTGCTGCTTTTTAAATTATAATATCGTTAGGTGCTCTTATTTGCCGTACTGATTGAGCCAGCTGATGATTTGATGTAAACGATGAACTTTGTTCCATGGTTTTCCGTTACGGCTCATTCCATGAAACTCATTGGGATACGTAACAAATTTGACAGGTGCCTTATTTAAATACTTCAAAGCTGCAAAATACATTTGTCCTTGTTCGAAGGGACAACGTAAATCGCCTTCTTGAACTTCAATTAAAACAGGTGTCACCACGTTTGAGATATAGGAGTATGGGGATTGTTGTTTATAAGCTTTGTCATCATCCCAAGGTGCGACCATATCAAATCTGCGTAACCAGGCCCAATTGCCATCGGAGGTGCCTGCCATGGCAGCCCAATGAATCACTGGCCGACTACAAATTGCCGCTTTAAATTTCTCGGTGTGACCAATAATCCAGGCAGTCATAAACCCGCCATAGGACCCTCCGGCAACAGAGAAAAGCCTTTCGTCAATCCATTTATGACGACGTAATGCTCTTTTTCGTACTGCCATGACATCATCGTAATCTTTTTTACCCCATTCTTTGGCTATTACGGTACAAAAATCTTCTCCGTATCCTTGTGAACCACGAGGATTGCTAAACGCTATACCAAATCCTTCTGCAGCAGTAAGCTGAAACTCGAAAAAGAAAGCATGACCATACATCATCATAGGTCCACCGTGAATCTCTAGGACAGTAGGATAAGATTTTGTCGAATCAAATTCTGTAGGTTTCATGACCCACATATCAATCTCAGGAGATTTTCGATTCGCGCGTGCTTTCATGTGCTCGGGTTCACTCAATTTGATTTGACTGAGCCATTCCTTATTTACATCGGTCAATTTCTTTTCTTTGACTCGTTGTCCTACTATATCTGTATCAAATACGTAGATATCGGCAGGATTGTCAAATTGCGTAGCTGCAAAAGCTATTTTTCGGGTATTGGCGCTGAATGAGTAGCTGAAGATTGTGCGGTCTCCTTCTACCACACTTTCAATTTTTTGGGTATCGACAAAAATTTTGTAAATCGAGACCTTACCACTGTCACTGACTGGAACATAAACAGATTTGGATCCCCAACCCCAAATTAAAGGAGTGTTTCCGGAGATGGGGATGTCGCATAAAGCGATATTGCTGAAGGTACGGTCAAAATATGGAACACAAGCTTCTGGTTCGCCGCCCTGCATCGGTACCATATAGAGCTTACTACTGCTGCCAATGACATCAGAAACCGATGCAATCATCGCGATGCGATCACCCTTTGGACTATAGGTGGCTTGCTGAACATCGAACTCTTTACAAACCAGATATCGGACACGAGCTTCCTCCATATTGTACTCATATAGATAACTTGACCATGCATTTCTACCCCAATCGTCGTCTTGCCGGCTGGTAAATAAGATTCTCCTCCCACTAGAGTCTACGTCGCAGAGCTGGTAGATGAACTGAGGTCCGAACGTGAGCTGAATTGGAGCTGTTTCTCTTTGATGATAAACCAGCTGTGGTCTGTGAGATCCTAAGTAGCCCATTCCATCGGCTTTGTAAAATAAAGTTTCTATTTCTTTTACATCTTTGGTGAATTTGAGATAAAGGTCATTTTCAATCTCTACGCTTTTTTCATCTTCGATTCCTTTTTGATCTAAGTTTGCCGTATAGACAAAGCCGGAGCCATCGGGGAGCCAACGATAATCGAGAAGACCACCTTTAACAAAGGTGAACTGGGTTGCTTCACCTTTTTGTAAGGGTAAAATCCAAATTTGGGAACTTCCTGATCGCTTTGAGAGAAAAGCTAGTTCTTTTCCGTTGGGGCTAAAGCGTGGTTTTGAATCATGAGGACCACTGGTCAAGCGGAAAGAGTCCCCGCCGGATGCTTTTACTCCAAAAAGCGAACTTTCGTAGCGATTTTCATTTGCATTCACCGAAGAAAGCACATAGACAATCCAATCTCCTTCAGGGGAGATTTGAGGGTCACCAGCCAATCGTATCGTGAAGAGGTCTTCTTTCGCGAGTAATCTTTTCTGCATATTGCTACCTGCCTTTCCGATGCTCGTTTCCTTTTAAGTTCAACTTTTTTTCGCGAGATTCCTTCTAGAAAGCCCTATAAAAAAACAAAAAAATAAGTTTCAATGCAAAATACCACGGTATTTGACCGTGGTACGAAATAATTTTATTGTTTTTTCAGGAAAACTTCCCAGTCGGCTTTGCTTAAAGCTTTCATCAGAATGAGCAGTGCTGCATAAATGCATAGGCCGAAAACTGTTTGTATTAAAAGCGAAGCGAAGGCGGGTAGCGTCTGCAAAAAGTAACGTTGGAGCAATACCAGTGCGAAACCCATTAGCAAAGCAGCAATTCCGGGTTTGAGTAAATGCTGCACTATAGAAAAGAAAGAGCCAACATTTCGGTAGATGTGATGTAGATTTAGGAGTGCAGCAGCAAAGAATCCTAAAACCGTACTTAGGGCTGCTCCATGGATTCCTAGGATCGGGATTAATACGAAATTACCGATAAACTTTATCAAAGCACCGATCAACATGTGCTGCACCGGTCGTAGTGAGTGACCCATTCCTTGCAATACGCCTGAACTAACTTGTTGGAGGGCAATAAAGGGTAAGCCAAACGTTAGTGTTTGTAAAGCGACTGCGGTGGTACTGCCCATGCGTAGTAGAATGGTCAATGGAAAGGCTATTTGATGTAATCCTACAGCTGCAGGAAGTGCAAAAAGAAGTGTCCATTGAAACCCTCTCTGTGTAAGGTTGCGTACTTTTTCGTAATCCTCAAGAGCACGAGCTTCGGCTATCGCGGGAACCAGTGTAACAAAAAGTGAACTTGTCAAAATTGTTGGAAGTGCAATAAGACTCATAGCATTGTTCGCGAAAACGCCATAGGTGGCTGTGGCCTCCGAGAGGCTCACGCCAACAGCTTGTAAGCGGTTGGCAATTAAAAGGGAATCTGCTAAAAGGAAAGTAGGAAGACCTACGCCAGCAAAACTGATTGGGATGGCATAACGCAGGATTTTTTTATAGATAGCTGTGTTACGATATCTTTTTTTGGGGATATCTATTTGTCCAACAGATTTCTCGTGATTTCTGTAAAGCCAATGGAGGTAGAGAGAGGCACCAATCGCACCGGTTGCAGCACCAAATGTTGCACCAGCGGCAGCGTAGGTCAAACCCAAGGGGAGAAGAATCCAAGCTAAGAACAGCATTACAAAGATTCTGCAAAGTTGTTCTATGAGCTGAGAAGCAGCATTTGGTTTCATGTTCTGCAACCCTTGGAAATAACCCCGGTAAACTGCTTGAAAGGATGTTAGAAATGCCGTTGGAGCTAAGGCGAGATACGAAAAAAGAGCTCTTTGATCTTGATGAACCCATGTTGCCATGGGATAAGCCATAACAGCCAACAACAAACTTCCGCTAAAGCCTAAAATCAAGCTAAGGCGCATGCCCAAACGAAAGACCTTTTCAGCATGATACGAGTCGTTTTTTGCGGAGAATTCGGCAACCAGTTTTGATATCGCAACATTAAATCCAACCGAGGAGAACGATAGAATAATTGCAAAAAAGGGATAAGGGAAATTATAGATGCCAACGCCCTCTTCACCGATGAGCCACAAGAGGAAAATTTTTGAGAAAACACCCAAAAGTTGGCTCAAAAATCCTGCTGCACTTAGGATGAGGGCTCCAGTCAAGAAAGACTGCTTTTCTCCAAACGGAGTTGGTCTTAGTCTCATTGATGAACTCCCCCTTTTTTATCATTGTATGATACGATATTACCTCATAAGCAGGGTTTTGTCTATGCTTTATCGAACTTATCTATAGAGTTGACTAGATTTGTTGGAGAAAGAGGTGCTTTTTGCGTTGGAACTTCCTTTGTCAAAACTCCCCTTCGATACAAACGAAGCGATTACTTATTGCTTTGTAATGTTCTTGTCTACGGACCAGCGGATTCAGATTGGTCAACGAGGAGAAATCTTCTTCCAATCCGGATTTTATGCTTATGTTGGGAGTGCAAAAAAGAACCCTTCATCAAGAATAAATCGACACTGGTTAGGAATTGGGAAAAAGAAATGGCATATTGATTATTTAAGAGCAGAAGCCAAACCTCATTCGATGTGGGTGTTCCGTCAAACAATGTTAGAAGAATGCCATTTAGCAGAGTATTTTCGGAAATTTGGTTTTGATTCTATTTCTAATTTTGGTTCTTCCGATTGTCGCTGCCCCTCCCATCTTTTCTATAGCTCCAATGGTTCAAATTTTGAATCACTTCTCAGAGAATGTAGTCCAGTATTTCTAAAATTTTTGGTCGAGAACGAAAGGAGTTTATCGATGAAACAATACCCGGAAAAAATTAGACTCTTATTTGAACGCCGAAGTATCCGTCGTTTTAGCGGAGAGCGCATTAATAATGAACATTTACTATGGATCTCCGAAGCAGGGCTAGCTGCACCGTCGGCATCCAACCGCCGTCCGTGGCATATTACAATCATTACAAATCGTGACGAACTGAATCGTTTAGCAGAAGTAAATCCCTACGGAAAAATGTTGACAAAAGCCGCTGCCGCCTTTGTTGTCAGCGGTGATAAAAAACGCATGTATGAAGGTGAAGGCCGAGATTTTTGGATCCAAGATTGCTCAGCGGTTACTCAAAACATCTTATTAGCAACCCACGGGTTGGGATATGGAGGGGTTTGGATTGGACAACATCCACTTCAAGATCGAAAAAACGCAGCACGAGAGATCTTGATGATTCCTGATCACTTGGAACCCTTAAGCTTAATTGCTGTAGGAGTTCCGGAGGAAAACAAGGAAGCAAGAACTCAATGGGAAGAAACCCAAGTAACGTGGCGAGAATAATAAATCAAACGGTGCACATCCATTGATGTGCACCGTTTGATTTAATTTAGCAATGATTCATCCAATCCTGGATTTTTAAACGATCTTGACTGTGAGCTAGAGCTAATGTAAGAAGAACTCGGGCTTTCTGGGGATTCAAATTATCTGCTGTAAGTGCACCTTTTTGCACATATTCGGGTTTGACAGGACCCACCAAACCCGAACCGGTACGACTACCAACAAGAACTGCAATCCCATTTGCAGTTGCCTTTTCCATGGCAAGACGCAATGATTGTGTTATAGCCCCTGCTCCGGCAGCGGCAATAACGATTCCTTTGGCACCTGCAGCCGCAAAAGCTTCCACTGCAGTGCCATCTGCCATAATGTGAGAATAAGCAATGTCAACGCGTGGCAAATCGTGAAGATTACTGACATCAAAAATCGTCTGATACGTATGAAGACGAGTAGGTTGGTGATAAAAGCGCACTTCTTCGCCCTTCACGAATCCCAAAGGGCCGCTGTAGAGGCTTTGGAACGTTTCAACTTTATTGGCATTACTCTTGGTAACATCACGAGCGCAATGGATTTCTTCGTTCAATACGACTAGGACACCTTTACCAACAGATTCAGGACAAACGGCAACCCGCATTGCATTGAGCAGGTTGAGCGGCCCATCGGCCGAAATTGCAGTGGAAGGACGCATAGAACCAACCACAACAACCGGACGAGGATCTTTTACGGTCAAGTGCAGAAAATATGCGGTTTCCTCCAAAACATCGGTACCATGTGTAATCACAACACCAGTAAGACTGGGGTCTTCAATAAATTTTTGATTAATGAGATTTGCCAAACGTAACCAGTCGTTGTGGGTAATAGCGATGGAACCAACATTGAGAAATTGGACCGCTTCAATAGTAGCAACCTCTTGGATTCCGGGAACACTATCGATAAGGGCTTCAACAGAAACCTCTCCGGGGCGATAATTGGTTGTTTTCCCGGGGGCTCCTATTCCCGCAATGGTACCTCCGGTCGCAATGAGTAAAATTTTCGGGGTGTTCGTTGACATTGTTTGTTCTCCTCTCGGATTTTATGAATTCGTTTCTACTTCCTTGCGGATTTCTTCGTTATCAAACCATCGGACGAGCCAGATCTGTTTTTGCATGGGCAGGAAGAATCGGCAACCGGTTTTTGTGATCTCAATCATTTCTTCTTGGGCAACGTATCCACCGGAGCTTTGAATTCCAAACTCCAAAGTGAACACTTGTCCTTCTTCTAACACTTGGAATGGTCTTTGCCCGTAGCGTTCCCAACGAGGACCTAACACTGCACCACCGTCGTGTGCCCAAATACCAACTTGATGACCAAGTGCGTGTTGGTATTCAGGATAACCTTGTTCTTTTAAGAAGAGACGGACTTTTTCATCGACTTGCCACCCTTGTATTCCTGGTTTTATAAAATCGGCAGCTAAACGAATTCCTTGTTGAACAACCGTGAAAACGTTCTGAATATCGTGCGGAACTTCAGTTTCACCGGGGCGAAGAATATACCAGCAGCGCTGATAATCTGAAGAATAGCCGTCTTTCTTAATTCCAAAATCCAAATGCAAAACGTGTCCGGGTTCAACTAAGGTATCGTCGGGAACAGCATGACCAGCCGTCATAGCAGGTCCCGATGTTATGCCGGGATCGTCATGCCAATTCCAAGAAGCTGCTAAGTTGCGCTCCGTCATTTTAGTATGTAAGAAATTCGAAATGCTCCTTAAGGTGCAGCCCGGTTTGATTTCGTGGATCAGAAAACCGAATAGCTCTAACGTCTCCCAGGAGGCAGCTTGTAAGCGCTTCATTTCTTCGGGCGTTTTTTTCTTGCGAAGAGTCTCAATGATTTTCTCGGCAGAAACGAAATGATCTTGCCATTCGGGAAGAAACTGTTGTAATCGAGTATACATTCCAAAGCTCAATCCGTCGGCGGAGACATTGCCAGACGAATAATTCAAAGCAATATCCTTAGGGTTTTGCCGGATTAATTCTTCACGTAGTGGTTGCCGAAACGATTCAACATAAGGAATCACTTCGTCATAGACATGGAGCTGCTCATAATTCTTATGATCACCAGCTCCCAAGATAGCGACCTTCCGGCCACTTCGATAAATCAGGAATGCAGCTTCCCAAACAACTTGACCCTCTCCAGCTAAAAAAACCATCGCTGGATCACGGGACTCGATTGTTTCGCGTACGTAAGTACACCAACAATCAATCTGGAGGTCCGTCATGATTTGAACGGCTTGATTCAATTTTTGTTGAATAAGTTCAGAGTCTAACATAAAGTCTCCTTTCATAATTGAGCTATAACTTATGCCATAGATAAAGAAGAGAGAGAATAATCGGTTGATGTATTAGATAGATGTATAACGAGTGACGGCCGACCCACTCAAGAGCGGACAGGTGAAAATCAGGAAAGAGGGATCTCTTTTTGGAATAATATCTTCTACCCAGAAATACACCAATGATAGGATACGCAAAATACGGCAATAGAGGAAAATAGTCTGAACTTTGAAAACCACTGCTTGTCAGACCAAACGGATAAAGCCAGGGATGAATCGTTGTTTGCCGGCTTAAAAGAGAACCCGTGACAATAACAAGCCCAGCAACAGACAGTAGCACGTAAGTCGGCGTTCTTTTAAGGGGTATAAGAAGAATCATGGCACACGCTAAGAAATGCAGGGTGCCAAAGCGAACAAAATACTGCGGGTTTTGCAAGTAGGTAACAATCGTGATTAAACCTGCAGCCAAGCTCAATTTCAGAATCTGTTTCCATGGATTTTGACTGAATTGACTACTGATACCGGCCAATATAAAGAAAAGCGGAGCCGCCAAAGACGTTATTTGCATTGTTATATGAGACAAGGGAAAAGAATAGTGATAGAATTCCACAAGGTCATACATCAAATGGTAATAGATCATCGCCAGCACAGCTACTCCTCGCAAAGCATCGATTTCAGCAATTCGATTATTCTTTTTCATACTTTTCCGTTCTTTTCTTTGTAACTGATTGAAACATAAGTAATCAAATATTAGTTCGATTTACTAAAAGAAATTCCTGCTCCCGGAAGAAACCTCTTCAAAAAGAAGGATTTTAAGATACGAAATGAGAAGTCAATTCAAAACAATAAAGGAGGAGATTTTTATGCAATCCATTGTTATTAAGAATGCCAGAATTTATACAATGGCAAATCAAGACGTTCTGAAAGGCGAAATTCTCTTAGTAGACGGGAAAGTCAAAGAAGTCGGTACTCAGGTCAAAGTTCCAGAGGGTGCCAAGGTCATTAATGCCAGAAATCACTTCGTGACCCCTGGGTTAATCGACGCTCATTGCCATATTGGTATGATTGAAGACGCTATTGGCTTTGAAGGTTCCGATGTGAACGAAGCTATCAGTCCCAACACATCTCAAGTACGTGGTATCGATGGGTTTAACCCTATGGATAGGACCGTAAAAGAAGCTCTTGCCGGTGGTGTTATCACTGCTGCAACCGGTCCCGGATCTGCAAATGTCTTGGGAGGTACCTTCTTTGCCTGCAAATTGCACGGAGATTGTGTTGATGATATGATCATCAAAGATCCCATTGCCATGAAGTGTGCCTTTGGTGAAAACCCCAAACGCGTCTATAGTGGGCAAAAAAAGATGCCTTCCACTCGCATGGGAACGGCAGCAGTGATGCGTGAAGCCCTCGTTGCTGCAGGCAATTATATGAAAAAAGTAGAGGATGCTGCAAAAGAAGGGAAAGCTGCTCCAGACCGTAATTTGCAACACGAAGCCCTGATTCCGGTTTTAAAAGGTGAAATTCCTTTGAAAGCCCATGCACATCGCGCAGATGATATCTTCACCTCAATTCGTATTGCGCAAGAATTTGGTGTAAAGATTACTCTGGAACATTGTACAGAAGGTCATCTCATCGCCGACAAAATTGCTGCTTGGAAATTGCCTGCTGTGGTTGGACCAAGCTTCGGGCATCGTTCGAAATTTGAACTCAAAGAAAAAGGTTTTGCTACACCCGGCGTTTTATCAAAAGCAGGTGTTAAAGTAGCAATTTGTACCGATAGCCCGGTTCTTCCGCTTGAAAGTCTCCCCTTAATGGCAGGTATGGCTGTCGCTGAAGGTATGGACGAAATGGAAGCTATGAAAGCTATTACGATAAACGCAGCCGAAATCATTGGCATTGAGGATCGTGTCGGTTCTCTAGAAGTTGGCAAAGACGCAGACGTTGTGATTTGGAACAAGCATCCTTTTGATAATGGTGCTAAACCTACGACTGTCATCGTCAATGGTGAAATTGTCATCGGTTAAGGTTTCTTTAGGGGTTACCAAGAAGGTAGCCCCTTTTTTATCAATGAGGTGACTCCTTTGAAAGTATTGGACCTGACTCATAGGATAGATGAAGAGATAAACGTATATCCTGGAACGCCTAAGCCCACGTTACTTGTGGCTCATAGTGTGGAAAGAGATCATTTTGCCGAAACAAAACTTGTTCTTTATTCTCATCATGGAACACATATCGATGCTCCAACGCATGTTCTAAATCGGGGGAAAAGCCTTGATCAATTCCCAATTTCTGCTTTTGTTGGGACTGCTACTGTTTTAAAAGTTCAGTCATTTGAAGAACTTTCTTTGTTGAGTATGAAAGAGGTGCTGATACGTATTCCTCATCTGCCACAAGCAGATTTCCTTTTAATTGCGACAGATTGGGAAAGGTTATGGGGAACACCAGCGTATGATCAAAGGTCGCCTGCTGTTCCGCGAGAGCTTGTTCAATGGTTAGTATTTCATGGAAAGAAGGGAATAGGTATTGATGCTCATTCCATTGATGCCATGGTACACTTAGAGAATCACCGTATCGCGTTGACAGGATCCATGATTATTTTGGAAAATTTAAGTCAGCTATCTAAACTGCCGGATCGACTGTTTCAATTGATTGCGTTACCCTTGCATTTTAGAGACGCTGACGGATCTCCAGCGAGGATTATTGCCACCTGGGAGGAACAAGCATGAGTAGATTATCGGATTTGACGATGGAAGGGTGTCGGGTCAGTACAGGACTTCTTGTTTCTTGGGAAAATCGATTGTGCTTTGCTTTGAGTCAACCCCACTATTGGGAGAAGACCGAAGATGGAAAAACCATAATTCATTGTATCGGCATTGGCGGGGGGTTGGAAGGAAACGAAACCTTCACACAGGCGGTAAGTAGAGAAGCAATGGAAGAGGCGCAGAGTTCAATAAACTTAATCGAACCTCAAGGAGGTAAAACTCTCTATTGGGGTCCTGATCAACCGCTGACTTGGCTGAAGAGCAGTTGGGAAGATAGTTCTGTATCTCCACTGTTTTTGTGGCAGAAAGAATGGATAATTCGAAAGCCGAATCAGGAACCCACTATGCGACGATGGTTTACTCCGGTTTATCTAGCAGAGTTTCTACATGAACCGAAGCCATCCATGGAAAATTTAGCAATTGTTCAAGTTCCACGAAGCTTGTTTCCCGAATTACTGAAGCCAATACCGTTAACCGAGGCTAAAGAACGAGGCCTTCTAATAGAAGGGCATCATTTGCCGCCGGAAGAGGAGACAATGATCGGTTTATCGGGGTCGGCCTTTTATACGGCACAAGTGTGGGAGACATTATTTCCGAAAGAAGGGGTTGGTAATCAAGATGGCGAGTGAAATCAAAAAGCCTATCATCTTAATTTTAGGGGAAGATGGGATTGGAGGCGACGGAACGCCGCTGAACGTATTGCGAGAAGCTTATGGACAAGCAATCATTTTAGCCGGAGGATTCCCTGTTTGGGGAGTCGATATTCGCTCTGCTGAGCAGTATGTGGAGATTAGCGATGGATTGCTCCTGACCGATGGTCTCGATGTCCATGTATATCGTTTTGGGGAGATGTATCGAGAGGCCAAAGAGATGCATCCTTTTAGTAGAACTCGAGATGATCTGGATTTCCGTCTCTGCGAACTATTTATTCAACACAAGAAGCCAATTTTCGGGATTGGACGAGGAATGCAAATTCTAAACATATGCTTAGGTGGCAGTCTTGTCAAGAGTCTTGAAGAAGCAGGGATTCCACACCCTGGATCAAATCCAATACCAGCTCTTCCTCCACAAGCGGCTACGCTGGCATATCATGGAATTCGTGTTGAAAAAAACACTCCGCTCGAGCACATCTTGAGTACGATTAAGGATGTTAGCAGTTGTCACACCAGAGCGGTTCAAGTAGAGAATTCTTCAATGCTGGTTGCTGCAAAAGGGGATGACGAAGTTATTGAAGCAATCGTTCATCCGGAACAACCTTGGATGGGAGTACAATGGCATCCTGAACTGGACTATGTTAAAAACCCGGCTCATTTAGAACTATTGAACTACTGGATTTCGCTGATTAAGGAGGAGAAGTGATGAAACCGAAAATTATTATCTCTTGTGGTCCTGCAATGGATCGTCAGTTCTTTTCTCTTGCTCATGTTCTCAATAAAACCTATTCAGCAGCGGTTTCTATTGCCGGGGGAATCCCGATTTTGCCGGTAGATATGGATGCAGTAGAAGAACTTATGCAGTGGGCAGATGGATTGGTTTTGTCCGGTTCGCATTCTTTTAGTCCACTACCGGGGCTGATTACTCCTGAAATGAATCGGGCCAGAATGCCACACGATATTGCGTTGACAAAGGCAGCATTGAAAGCGGGTAAACCAATCTTAGGAATATGCTTGGGACAACAAGTAATCAATTTGGCTTTGGGTGGAGATTTGTCTCACACCTTTAAATTGAAAATGGGCGTTGAGCACATGATGACAAAACACACGGTTAAGACTTCAGAAGGCAGCGTACTTCGGGAGCTTTATGGTGAGGAGTTTTGGATAAATAGCCGGCACAACCACAAAATCGGAACCGTTGCAAAGGGGTTGAAAGTGACGGCCTGGTCGCCGGACGGGGTTGAGGAAGCGGTGGAACATGAATTTTTACCGATTTATGCTGTTCAATGGCATCCGGAGCGAATGCGCACTGATTTTCCGGAACCGCCCGAGGGACCGGATATGACTTCGTTATTTGATTGGTTTATTGGTTTGTGCCAAGATATCAAGTGAGCTGTCCCTAAAAAACGAGCCTCCTTGTAAGCAATTGATAGCTATACAAGGAGGCTCGTTCTGTTAGAAAGTTCGTAGCTCTATTATATCAGGCCACAAACTCGAACGACTTCTACGCCGTTTTCTTCCCAAATTTTGAGAATTTGATTATAACCAAGGGAATCACTCGCCATATGACCTGCCACGATGATATTACTCTTGTTATGTTTTTTCATGCCTTCGATTACTTCCGGTGTGGCGTGCATGCAAATAAACGTGCCAACGCCCGCATCAGAACAGGCAATGTATTCTTCTAAAGACGGTGCGCCAACTCCATACATTTCTACATAAATTCTCCCGGCAAAGCTGGATGTAGAACCCACCCATACTTCGGGTTGTTGGCCGGTTAAAGCTTCTTTGTATTCGCGAATCGTTAATAATTCATCGATGACATCTTGAACGGTACAACGGGGATTTTTTTGCATGAGGGCGTCCATTTTATTCTGTGCATATTTTTCGGCTAGAATGTCGGCCGGTGTATGCAAAGCTAGGGCGTTCATATCCAGCAATTTGGCCATAGAAGGGAATTGGTCACGATTACGGGAATGGGTCGCTTGGTGCGATTTCTCTTTTCGAGCATAAGCAAGCTTTTGCGCTGCATTGATGGGTACACCGCACTCCATCAGTTTTTTCATGTGATCTCTGCCGAAAAGTTCACCGATATCGGGATTTGTGATGCCGTTGGGATGATGGAGTGCAACACAATCAAAGCCGCTTTGTTTTGCGATTGCTAATTCGGCTGTGGTCATATCGATACCAGCCATGACGCGTTTGATATCTTTCCCGTTGTCATAAATAGTACCGGAATCTTCAGGCATAGCCTCGAGGTGATTGAGATCAAGAGCAACTTGGAGCATTTCTTTCATAGTCATAATAGTACCTCCTCACTGTTTGTAGTATCTTAGTTCGAGCCTTTCCCTAAAAATCCTTTGACTAACGAAAAGTATCTTAGATAAAAAAATATTCACGAATTGCATAGTAAATATGCGTTAATACAAAAGAAATACTGCTTTGGTCTATGGAAGGCGATAAACCGTATGTATAATAGAAGTCGTTTCGGGGTAGAAGGTAAATGTTTTTGAGATGGGAAGGAACATCTCTGTGGTATCACGAATGTATCGGCATATCATATATATGGAGGTTTCGGTATGAGTGAGAATACAAGTAGAGCAGTGAAGATTTGTGATACCACCTTGCGAGATGGACATCAATCTTTAATGGCTACACGTTTAAAAATGGAAGATATGGTTCCCCTATTGGAAGCGATGGAAGAAGTGGGCTTCTACTCCGTTGAATGCTGGGGCGGAGCTACCTTTGATTCCTGCCTTCGATATCTAAATGAAGATCCGTGGGAAAGATTGCGCACTTTCCGTAAATATTTCAAGAAAACGAAATTGCAAATGTTGTTGCGCGGGCAGAATCTGTTGGGTTACAAACCGTATCCGGATGATGTGATCGAGCTGTTCATCAAGAAGATGGTTGAAAACGGCATGGATATCGTGCGTGTTTTTGATGCGTTGAATGATCTTCGCAATCTGGAAACATCGATTCGTGTAGCAAAAGCTGAGGGTGCACACGTACAGGGATCGGTCGTATATACCATCAGTCCTGTTCACGATGCAACCATGTATGCAAAATTAGCAAAAGAGCTGGTACAAATGGGTGCAGATTCCATCTGTATTAAAGATATGGGCGGGATCATTTCTCCATTTGCAGCAGCCGATCTCGTCACAAACATTAAGAAAGTGGTTTCTGTACCGGTTGAATTACATACACATTACACTTCGGGAATGGCCGGAGCTGCTTATTTGAAAGCGGTAGAAGCCGGTGCCGATATTATCGATACTGCACTCTCTCCTTTAGCCATGGGTACATCCCAACCGGCAACTGAAACAATGGTGGCTATGCTGAAAGGCACTCCTTGGGATACCGGATTAGATGTAGCAAAAATGTATCCGATCAGTGCGGATCTTCGAAAAAACTTGAAGAAGTATAACATTAAGTATGATGTAGTGGGGGGCGTTGATGCGAACGTATTAACCTACCAAGTTCCGGGCGGCATGATGTCAAACTTTGCGGAACAATTAGGTCCCAATATTGACAAACTACCGGCGGTTTTAGAAGAAGTGCCGCGTGTACGTGCCGACTTGGGCTATCCTCCTTTGGTAACACCATCTAGTCAAATGGTTGGTTCTCAGGCAGTTTTAAATGTGCTTTCGGGTCAACGATACAAAATGGTAACCAATGAGGTCAAAGCATACTTAGGGGGTCAATATGGTCAAGCCCCGGGTGAAGTGGACGAAACCTTTAGAAAATCGATTATCGGAGATGCTCCGGTTATTACACATCGTTATGCCGATATTTTAGAACCGGGATTGCCGGCAGCTCGTAAAGAAATTGGATATCTCATGGAAAATGATGAAGATCTGCTTTCTTATGTAGCGTTCCCAGCGGTTGCGGAGAAATTCTTAAAAGAGAGAATGGCAGGCAAGACCAGAACGGATTATAATATTGCTGATGAAAACGAAAAAGACGGGAAAAAAGGCGTGTATCCTGTCCAATAGAATCATAATCCAAGGGGCAGGTGTTACCAAGTAGGTACACCTGCCTATCTTATTATAATGAGGAGGGATTTAATGAAACACTTAGAGTTCATCAACTATGTAGAAGCGATATTAAAAGAAGGTCAAGTTCCCGGGGCACAAATCTGTTTAATGGATAGCAGCGGCATAATTCTCGCTCATCCCTTTGGTTTCGCTGACATCGAAAAAACAAAGCCAATTACAGAAAAAACGATCTTTGGAATTGCCTCGATGAGCAAATCTTTGACTTGCACTGCAATCTCTCTGCTTGAGCATGAGGGAAAGTTATCCTGGCAGGATCCTGTCTGCAAATACTTTCCTGCATTTTTGATTCCCGGCATGCCTCCTGAAGCAGTAACTTTGGAACATTTAGCGATGCATACAACGGGGATTCCACCACTGCCGACTTTAGCTTGGTCTTTTGTTCAACATACGACTCCGGATCCATGGGAAGAAGAGGAGTATCAGCAACTGGCAAAAGAAGCCGAATCTAATGTAGACACGGTCGAGGATATTATTCGTTATATTGCAGAAGGGAAGTATCGCGCTTTAGGGCAAGCGGGAGAGTATCGGAGTTATCTTAATGAAGGCTACGCCCTTCTTTCATCCGTGGTGGATCAAGTTGCTCATCAAACGTTGGAGAGCTTTCTGGCAGAAAGGGTCTTCAAGCCGTTAAAGATGTTCCATACTACCTTTGATTTAGAAGAAGCGAAAGCATCCGGAGATATCACGGATCTTTTTTCCAAAGTCAAGGGAGAAGTGAAAGGCTCCAAAATTTGGGATGAGGCTCCTCCATATCGAGGCTGCGGATGGGTTAAATCGACAGCGGAAGATATAACCAAGTACTATCTCTGTTTATCGCAAGGGGGAAAGCTGAATCATCAACAGGTACTTCCCTTTGAGGTTACTGAGCAAATGTTTGGGAATCGATTTCCTTCCACTGTTGAAGGCACCTATTGCTATGGATTAAATAAGCATGTTTTCAAAGGACATGTGATTTGTGATCACTCCGGAGGCCTAAAAGGGGTCGCCTCTCGCGGAGGCTTCTTAAAGGATGAGGGCTTTGCGATAACCATTTTGACAAACTTGGGGAGTTTTAATACGGCACCGATCTTTAATGCCGCTATGAATTGGAAGTTGGAAGTTCCCCTCGAAACCAGCCATCAATGGGCGACCCCTGCGAATTCTACTTTTTTTTCACCGGAAGTGTACACCGGAAAATTTAGTATTCGTGAAGGGAAAGAACAGATTATTGAAATCATATTTGATGAAGAGAAAGGGTTGTTTGTCCGGGTAGAAGATCAAGAGCTACGGATGATTCACTGCGGTAGAACAGACTTTTTATTGATTCCAAAAGATGGCAAAGAGAGCGATGCTATCGTCTGTAAAGCTTTTGTAAGAGATGGAAAAGCTTGGGGTTACAGCCGTGGCTCTCGCATTCTGCAAAGAATTTAATACACTCTCTAAACATCCTAAGAACGATAAGTTCTTAGGATGTTTTTTTTGTTTTTCTAGTTGACAAAGAAAAACTGCTGTGGTATTATAACAAGGCACTCACAAAAAAAACAGTATTTTTGCAGTGCAACAGATCCTTGAGAACTAAACAGCGAAAAA
>CAYRNW010000004.1:0-139150 GCA_964425745.1 uncultured Eubacteriales bacterium
GCTTTGAAACCTGCATAGCCAGTCTTATTGGCTATGACATTATTATACTAGGAGGTGTGACCCATGAATTACCCCGAGAGACTGTATCGGCTCGATATAGAGGGGAACCGCATTGAACCGGATGCAGAGATCTTAGGACTTTGGAAATGGGTAGAACGCTTCCAAAACGAATATGCCCGTCAAAATCATTCTCCATTGACCATCATTGAATATGGTTATGATTTAGCCGGTTTGGTCATGTATCTGAGGCAAAAAAACATTTCAGATTTTCAAAATGTCGATGCTTTGATTTTGCGAGATTTTCTGGACTACTTGCGTTTGAGCCAAGATCTTGCCCCTAAAACCATGAATCGCCATTTGTCGACCTTTCGCTCCTTTTTCCGTTTTCTCTGGGAGCAACGGGTGGTGACTCAAAATCCGGCAGCCGGGATTCGTTATGCCCGACTGACCAAAACCAGCGGTGGACATACCTATTTAATGCAATCGGAAGCCAAACAGCTGCTGCAATCTACGGAAGATCAAACCCGCTTTGCCCAACGAGATTTGGCGATGATTGCTCTCATGTTGTTTTGCGGTTTGCGGGTTTCCGAAGTTGCTGGGCTGAATCGTAATGATATCCGCTGGACCGAGCAGCTTTTGATTGTTCGCGGTAAAGGCAATAAAATTCGCGAGATCCCCATGAATGAGTATGTTTTAAAGTTGCTCAATGACTACTTGAAAGTTCGCCCCCAGCCCCTTTATAAACGGAAACGACAGCCCTCCGAAAACCCAATGGAACATGCTCGCAAGCAACTCGATGAAAAATCGGGAAGTCAGGAAGATGCTTTATTCATTTCCAGCCATTTGCGCCGCATCTCCACGCGGGGAATTCGCGATGTGGTCGATAAAGCCATGGAAAAAGTGGTTTTAGATGATCCAACCAAGCGCATTACCCCACATAAATTGAGGCATACCTTCGCCACATTGCTTTATTTGAACGGTGCCGATATCAACGTCTTAAAAGACTTGTTAGGTCATGCCGATTTATCGAGCACTCAAATCTATGCGGCCGTGGATCAACAGCGAAAACAACAAGCGATGCACCGTCATCCCCTGCTACCGGAGCATCAACAGGAAGGGAGGAAAGAATCATAAAGACCATTCAACGTCGTTATCTCTGGCTTTTTTACGGACTG
Source organism: uncultured Eubacteriales bacterium (assembly GCA_964425745.1). Lineage (GTDB taxonomy): Bacteria > Bacillota > JAAYKD01 > JAAYKD01 > JAAYKD01 > CALCNS01. The sequence goes on from CAYRNW010000004.1 coordinate 1,176, forward strand.
ATACTGCTATTTATGTTTCTTCTCTTTCGTTATGCTCTTTATACCAAGATTCAATGGCTGCCGGTGCTCGTAGCAATCATTGCCCTTATCTCCGCTGCTTGGGTAGCGCACCGCTTTTTACGTTGTCCAAATTGCAACAGTTTATCGGCCCTTGGCAAACTGACCCTTATGGATAATGGCAAGAAAACCATTTGCCCAAACTGCAATCGTGAGATTTTTTATGATGAAGCGAAACAAACAAAGAAATGAGAGGTGTATTTTATGAGTCTTGAAACCCGAATCGACAACATCTTTGCACTATGGCAGCGCGGCTTATGCCCGGGAGGCCAAGTATTGGTTCGCCAACATGGCAAGGTGCTTTATAGCAAGAACTTTGGTTATGCGAACCTGGAGCATCAAATTCCGGTTACCTCCCAAACCGTCTTTCACGTGGCATCGGTTTCAAAGCAGATTACGGTGCTGGCACTACTGCTCTTACAAGAAGAGGGCAAAGTCCATATCGACCACGATGTTCGCACCTATTTGCCGGATTTGATTTCTTTCACAGAGCCGGTGACGGTTCGCCAAATGATGAACAATATCAGTGGGATTCGCGATCAATGGTTAGCCCTGATTTACCATGGGGTGCGCATTGACGATACGATTACACAGCGCGACCTAAAGACCATCATTGCCAAACAAAAGAAGCTCAATTTCCCACCTGGGAGCAAATACCTTTACAGCAACAGTAATTTCACCTTAATTGCCGAAATCGTAGAACGCATCAGCGGCCAATCCTTTGCCTCTTTTGTGGAACAACGCATCTTCAAACCCTTGGGGATGTCGCACACTGTAATCCGCGACACCTATTGGCAGATGATCCCCAAGAAAGCTTACTCGTATCATGATAACGGCGAAGGCACTTTCACTTGGAATGTCTTAAATTACGCCGCCTATGGAGCTACCTCTTTGCATACCACCGCGGAAGATTTTATGAAAGTTCTTGAAAATTATCGTCATCCTAAAGTTGGTAGCCAAGCGACAATTGATCTGATGATGCAACGTCCCACCCTTACCGACGGCACTCTGAGCGGGTACGGCGGGGGTCTAATGTTGGGTGAATACCAAGGCCATCCTTATTTAGAACATGGCGGTGCCGATGCTGCTTTCCGTGCTCATATCATGCGCTTCCCTAATGATGATTTGGATATTGTGCTCTTGTCCAACACACAAAGTATGCCTATGAACCTTTTGGCTCGAAGGGTTGCTCATGTAATGTTGGATTTGGTGGAAGAAAAACCGGATTTGTTGCCGTATTTAAGAGAAGAATCCCAACGTGCCAAAACCGGTTTATTTATCAATTTAGGCGTACCCGATGTTGTTCAAGTCACCGAAGAACACGGCTTAATGATGAAGGGTAAAACCCCCTTGCGTCATGTAGAACATAATCGTTACCGCTTGGGGTATGGATTAACAGAATATCTCTTTACACAGGAGGGACTCGTCAGTGTTACCGGTCCGACCGTAACAAAGTACACGTTTATGGCAGATAAAATGGTCCCTGCGGAAGATGCCTTGCCGCTTTGCGGCTACTATTACAGCGAAGAACTGGAAACGCGGTATGAAATCTTGTATCGCGATGGCTTTCTGTATGTGAAGCACTTCCGCCATGGCGAGCATCGCCTTTACAAAGCTCCAGAAGACCATAAGACCTTTTTTGCATGGAATGGAGAGGTCAATGGTATTTTCGAGTTCATCGCCGATGAAAAAGAACACTACACAAAACTAAAGCTTTCAGGCGGAAGGATTTTAGGATTGGAGTTTCAAAAAGTACAACGATAACCTTTTATGAAAAAGCCGGAGCCCTATAAAGCAGGGTTCCGGCTTTGTTGTCGTAGTTGTATTATTTTAGGACCAGTCGTAGAGGACTTCGCCATCCATTTCTAAATAATTGGGGTTGACCGGATCATCCGGGAAGAATCGAACCACGAAACTACTGCTCGTCTCTTCGCCTTTGGCGCTGAGGTACTCAACGGTTGAGGTGATCCAGATCTTGCCCAAGTATTCCATGACCTGATAATCACTTTCGTTCTCAGGGAAAACAGCAGTAGTGGGGCGCGATAACGCTGCTCTAACTACATCTTGGGCACCTGACCAGAACGTTTCCGGATTTTCAACGGTTAAAGCGCCAAAGATACTTTGATGAAAGGTAAACACTGCGGCACCGTAGCCTTGATCTTCGCCCAGTTGATAAAACGCCAGTTCTTCAATTCTGGGTGTGATTCTCTGATACACTCTGGTAGTTTCATTAATCGTAATTTCTCTGGCTTTCCCAGTCAGTTCAATGCCATAACGAAGTGCGGTCTCCACATCACCTTCAAAAAGCCAGCGCTCTCCGTTGACGACTTTCAACCGAATCAGCTTATCTTCATAGAAGTAAAAGGTATAGGTCAACTTGCCTTCTTCTCGGGTCGCTCGATATACCGACAAAGTGTAACTAAGATCCGCACTCTGTTTGATAATCTCATCTTCGATTTTTTCAATGGGAGAATATTCTGCTTCGATGCTGGCAACACTGCTTCCGGCTAATTCTTCCACTTCAAAGCCAAAGCTTGGAAGCGTAGAAACAATAGGATCTCCTTCAACGGGCTGCTCTATGACGGGATTTGCAGCTTGCCTTTCTTGCCACCGCGTATATGCAATGCCTACCGCACTTCCTAAGAGAACCATTAAGACCATGAGGACTGCATAGCGTTTGTATTGTAATGAACGCTGCTCTCGCAAAATATCGGCTTCCGCTTGAACTTTCAGGATGGTTGATGTTGCCATGGTTTCGGTTTGATTTCGCTTTTCTTCTTCCAACAACTCTTTTTTTCGTTGCTCAAATTCTTGTTGGGTGATCATTTTTTTATCATAAGCAATCAGCAGCTTCAGCATTTCATCATAGGTATTGATACGAATCACGTCCTTCCCAGATCAACAACCGTACTATTTATTATTATACCCTCTTTTCCGATTGCTTACAACAGGAAATTCGATTTGGCTAAAAACCTGTGCGTCAAATCACATGCGCAAAGTCCAGAATTGTGGTATAATTGACTTATGTTTTAAGAAAGAGTGAGTTGATTTTATGACGTCGAATTTAAAGAAAAGGTTCTTTGAACTTTTGGGGCATTTGTTTGTTGGCCTAGGTGCTTTGGGTATTGTGCTACCGATATTGCCAACAACACCGTTTCTTTTATTGGCTTCGGCATGTTACTTACGCGGTTCGGAGAGACTGCATCGTAAGCTCTTATCTCACCCAGTCTTTGGTAAAATCCTAGCAGATTATATACAACACCGAGCGGTCAGCAGAAAGAACCGGCGTAATGCCCTGGTACTTTTGTGGACATCGCTGCTTTTATCGATTGTTATTAGTGCAAAACCGTTGCTGATGATTCTGCTCCCTTTCATTGGCATCGCTGTTACCATACATTTGTTACACTTACGCACTCTACCCAGTGAAGAAGCAGCCTAACACATTAAAAAGCGAAAAACCCCGGCAACAGCTCCTTTGAACTGCTGCCGGGATTCTTTTTTTTAGGGTATTGAAATCATAAGGAGCATTGGGCCGCTGACAATGATGTTGCCGTTGACCTCAAATACATCGACAGATTCAATGATGATCTTCATTTTGGCAAACGTGTTTTCCACGACAAAAGTCGCTTCTTCCAGGTTGATTTCGCCTTTCTCACCGGTTCGCTCCCTTAGACGCTCATACAGCTCCATGAGCTTAAACTCTAAGAGTACTGTTCCGGAAGAATCTCTGAGCTCAATGTTTTGCAAACCATTGACCATGGTCTGTTCCAAACGATACTGCTTCTCTTGAATCACAAACTCGCGTTGGAACATCGATCCTTCTTTGTTGCCTTCCGAGAAAATCACTCGAGTCAGATACTGATAATCCTCCGTCAACAATTCTAAGTCTTGGGTCAAGAATAAATACATTCTTACAGTACCCGGCTCTTCGTATTCATACAAGGGAAAACCAAATGTTTTTTCAAAATACCAATCATAGTAGACTTGGAACCCTTCCGGTAACCAAGACAACTGATCAAGACGACCGATTCGTTCCAAATAGAACAACGCCTCGGTAATCTTTTGACGATCTTCTTGGGAAACCGGGGTGGTGATTACAACCTCATCGTTTTGAATCATGTCGTATTTCATCAGGGTGCTTTCCAAATGATTGATATGACTGTTGCGACTAATGGTAAATGCGTCTATAGGCGGGGTGATTGACAGAACCAAGAAGAACACCAGTAATCCTGCAACGATTCCCTTTCGCTGCCAACGAGCCAAGCTCAAAGCAATTCCGGCCAAGATGGCAAAGACTCCATAGAGAATAACGAAGTAGCGCTGATGGGTCATGGGGTTTTGCTGTATGGTCAAAACCGAAGCAACCAACTGAAACAAAACAATGGGAATCAGGATTTTCGGTGCCCACTTACGGAAAAGCTGAGTAAAGCTGTTCTCAATGTGCATGGTCAACAGGGTCACAAAAATCACGGTTGCCGAATAGGAAACCAGCATGGGTTCTAATAAATTGTCAGTCCAGAATTCCCCACGAAGATTCAGCACGACATACGCGAGCAATATGACCGTGAACACCATGGTCAGAGGAATGACGATGTAGGATAATAAAATATCTAACACTTTAGGAGAAGAGATCTTCTGCTGTACTTGCGTTTCTTTTTCATCGGACGTTTCCAGACTTTCCTGTGGGAAAAAAGGAGCTAACGATAAGAAAAAGATCGGTGTAAACAATACGAAGATCAAGTCTGCCGAGTAACTGTAGAAACGATAACTCAGATTAAACAGCAGCTGATCAATGGCAGTGATAATGGCGGCAACGCCTAACATGATCACACCGCCATAGAGAAGTGCTTGAAAGAAGTTTTTGAAATTGGACATAAGGCTTTGCTCAAAGCTGTATCGGTGTTGAATAACCGGCAACCAAATGAACAAAACCGCAAGAGCTACCGAGAGAATCCCGGTTCTGGAAACAGCCTCCATACTATACTCGGGTAATTGTAAGATGGTGAGGAAATGTAACCCACCAATGATTAGCGCAATCCCTGCTAATCCCAAACGTATCTGTAACCCGCGGTTGGCAATGAAGCGTTCATAAGCATGCTGGGCTGCAGCCGAGGCAATTGCTAAAACCACGCCGGTATTGATGTATGGTCCTAATTGAACCGTGGTTCCATGTATTTCTATGCCGATTAAACCGGCGATGACGACCAAAAAAAACGTTGAGACAGGATATCTTCGTGCGGAAACACTTAAGCCTAACCATTTCTCTTTAAAATATTGAGCTATTTTCATGATAAAACCCCCTTTGTTGGTTTCAATTTAAGTATAGGGGTAATTTTACCAAACGTCAAGAAAAATCGGGAAACTGTGATTTTAGTCACTTGGTTTTTCTGGTATTCGCAAAAAGCTTTTCGTAACTAATCGGTTCTGATGTGTAATGGGGTCTGTCAAGAGTTTTGGCTTTATTCATATTTGAAAACTCCTTTCATGCCATTTTTTTCAATAAATTCAAGTGTTTCAGCAACCTTTGTACTATGAGAATAGTTCTCTAAATTTTTATTGTTCAAAAGCAACTCACCAATCTCAAGAATTGGTAAAACATTCATTGCTTTTAGTACCAATTCTAGTTCATGTTCGGATGTAAATTCCTGTGCTAGTTTTGCTAATCGTTTCAGGTTCCGATCAACAGCCGAAATTTTCAAGGAGGTATCAATGTCCTTTTTGTCGAGAATATACTCCAAAAGTTCATCACTTCTCATTTTTGATAACGCATAAATTGCATTATCTCTTACGAGCTCATCGTGGTGGGTCAAGAAAATTGCTTTCAGTTTTTCGGATATCAGTTCTTTATTCGTTTCGACATCTGGATTTGAATAATAAAACCCTCCTACCGCGAGAAGTGCTGCTATAAGTTTTTCATTTGAAACTTCAGTTGTTGTTTCAAGTAAGATTTTCTTTCCAACTTGAAATGCTACATCCTTATCAGCGACCAATAACTTCTTCATCGCTATTACAGTCACTTCATTATCAAAAGAGTCTATTATGTTCTCGAGTTGTGTTGTGGGCAATTTCCCGATTGCTACCATATACCCTTTGGCATTATCGCTTAAAGATTCTCCATTGAGAAGAGGTATTAGCGATTCTATTTCCTTTGTTTTCATGAAATACATTTTGATTAAGGAAGTTTCAACCTCGGGACTTAAGTTCTTATTTTCTAGGAGTTCGATCATTTCTTCCTTACTAAAGGTATCATATTTCTGAATCAAGGCGCTGAGCAAAGGTATAAGAGCGATTTTCCCTTGATCATTGATCATCTCTTTGTCGATTTCAATAATTTCGTTTAGGAGCTCGTTCGGTTTATCTTTCAATTTGAGAGCGTAGATTTCGTCTTCGGTCATTTGGGAATAAGGTTTAAGGGAATCGATCACACCACTACTCATCGTAGCAAAAACACTTCTATAAGTAAAAATATAGAAAATAATGGACGCCCCCGCGATTAATAAAAGCCACTTAGACAGATGGTATTTCCTTTTCATAATTAACCTCCTCTGTTTTTTTCTATAGCAACTCAGTGAATATTGTAACCAATACGAGTAATTATGTCAATATTTATTTTATTAATTATTTTAGACGACTTCGTATTTAATTAGAAAACATATATTTTATACAAGCGCTCCGCGGTTATGAACAACAAAAAAACGCCTGCACGAATGCAGACGTTTATAAATTATGGTAGCGGAGGTCGGATTTGAACCAACGACACAGCGGGTATGAACCGCTTGCTCTGCCAGCTGAGCTACTCCGCCAAGGAAATGGTGGCACAGGCCAGAATCGAACTGGCGACACGCGGATTTTCAGTCCGCTGCTCTACCAACTGAGCTACCGTGCCAATGTTCTTTATTATAAGGGGTAGACCCACCTTATGACAAGGATATTTTCTCGCTTTTTTTTAAAGTTTCTCTTGGATAAGCACGGTTTCAAAATCATAAATTCATAAAACCGACACGATTTTTTGGACAAAACAAGAAGGGTTTCCATTTCTTTGAGGAGAATCTTTAGAGTAGTAATAGGGAAGCGAGAGGGCTTGTTTCCTATTAATGGTAAAGGAGTGATCCCCTTGAGTCAATATGTGATTCGTCAAATTTCCGATGCAGACCGCCCAAAAATTTATGAGTTTCTGCAAGAACATTGGGGCACAGCGAAAAATGTTAATTCTAAAGGTGTTGTACAGACCGATACATTACCCGGATTCATTGTTTATCAGGATGGCTTTATCGTTGGATTGATTACATATCACATCCGCGGTGAAGACTGCGAACTTGTGACCATCAATTCTATTTTGAGTAAAGTTGGTTTAGGTTCTTCTCTCCTGCGTAGCATGGAAGATGCTGCCCGAGAAGCCGGTTGCAAACGTGTTTGGTTGATCACTACGAACGACAATATCGATGCCTTGCGCTTCTACCAGAAACGTGGTTATGAATTCTCCAACCTGTTCTTGAATACCGTAGAAAAATTAAGAGAAGTCAAACCCGAGATTCCAGTGGTGGGCCAATCCGGTATTTTGATGAAACACGAAATTGAATTGCAGAAGATGCTCTAATTTCAGCTCCTCGCCACCATGCTCCGGCAGACTATTTCTGCCGGAGTTTTTTCAGAGTATAATCAGAATATAAAAAGAAAGCAGGAATAAAACATGCCTGAATCCACCCAAAGTAGCCGTGCCATTTTAGCCGGTGGCTGTTTTTGGTGCATGGTCATCCCTTTCGATGAATATGAAGGGGTTTTGAATGTCACTTCAGGGTATACCGGAGGACATTTGGAAAATCCAACCTATGAACAAGTGAAAAGCCAGCAAAGCGGCCATTTGGAAGCTGTAGAAATTCTTTATGATGCAACCAAAATATCTTTCACTGAACTTCTAGAGATTTACTGGCAGCAAATCAACCCTACCGATGACGGAGGCCAATTTGGCGATCGCGGTGATTCCTACAGGACCGCCATCTTTTATACCGATGAAGCCCAGCGTTTAGAAGCCGAAGCCTCCAAGCAAAGCTTAGTTGACTCGGGTAAATTCAAGAAACCTATCGTTACCCGGATCTTACCGGTGCAATCCTTCTACATTGCAGAAGAGTATCATCAGGACTATGCCAAAAAAGCACCCGAGGCCTACGCCAAAGATTTTGCAGTCAAAGAACGCAAACAATTCATACACCAGACTTGGAATGAGTTAGAAAATACTCCTAACGAAAAAAAGAATTGACAAAAAGGGGGACTCCTCTTATAATGTCAGCAACAACCTATGACCAAAGAGTAGTAACAGAGTCCTTGTGTTCCCCAGAGAACCGCCCTTGGCTGAAAGGCGGTAGCACAAGATCCGTGAACTCGCTTTGAGAGGTGGCAAATCTTGCCCGGTGGCTCCGTTATCGCTATGAGTGGAATTCACTGTTAAGGTGGATTCAACAAGAGTGGTACCGCGGCCCCGTCGTCTCTTTGCAGAGGACGGGGTTTTTTATATTCAGAAGGAGGAACTACGATGAGTCGTTACAATCGCGAAGTCGACCGTAAATGGCAGAAAAAATGGGATGACGTTCAACTTTACCGCTTCAATCCGGAAAATGCAGACAAGAAGATTTATTGCCTCGAAATGTTTTCCTACCCCTCGGGTTATAATCTTCATGTAGGGCATTGGTACAATTTTGGTATGACCGACAGTTGGGCTCGCATGAAAAGAATGCAAGGCCACGAAGTCTTTCACCCTATGGGCTTCGATGCCTTTGGTTTACCGGCGGAAAACTTTGCCATTAAGTCCGGTATTCATCCCATGGATTCCACACTTTCCAATATCGCTACCATGGAAAAACAGTTAAAGGAAATGGGAGCGACCTATGATTGGAATTATGAGTTAATGACCTGTGCCCCGGATTATTACAAGTGGACCCAATGGATCTTCCTGCAGTTTTACAAAAAGGGATTGGCATATCGAAAAAACGCACCGGTCAATTGGTGCCCCAGCTGCCAAACCGTATTGGCGAACGAGCAAGTCGTGGAAGGCCAATGCGAACGCTGCGATACCCTGGTCACCAAGAAAAACCTGACCCAATGGTTCTTCAAAATCACCGATTACTCGCAAGAATTGTTAGATGGGCTTGAAGATTTGCATTGGCCGGAAAGTACCAAGCAAAAGCAACGGAACTGGATCGGTCGTTCGGAAGGTGCACATATCGATTTTGCTGTGCAGGGCCATGACAACGAATCTATCCGGGTTTTCACCACTCGTGCTGACACCTTGCTCGGAGCTACCTATGTAGTTATGGCTCCGGAACACCCCATGGTGCATCACATTACAACCCCTGAATTTAGCCAGGCCGTGCGAACCTACCAAGAAGAAACCAAAAAGCAAAGCGAAATCGAGCGGTTGTCAACCGTGAAAGAAAAAACCGGAACCTTTACCGGAGCTTATGCTACGCATCCGATCACCGGAGAAGCATTGCCGATTTGGATTGCTGACTATGTCTTGGCCACCTACGGCACTGGTGCTGTAATGGCAGTCCCCGGTCACGACGAGCGCGACTTTGAGTTCTCCAGCAAGTATGATTTACCAATCCCCCGCGTGATCAAAGCCAAAGAAGAAGGAATCGATGAAACCCTACCCTTCTGTGAATATGGCATACTAGTCAACTCCGGCAAATACGATGGTCTTACCTCGGAAGAAGCCCTCAAAGCAATTGTTGGTGATTTGGAAAAAGAGGGAAAAGCTCAGGCCACCATCACTTACCGTTTACGTGACTGGCTGATTTCACGGCAACGCTATTGGGGGGCCCCCATCCCTATGATTCATTGTCCGCATTGCGGTACTGTTCCGGTTCCAGAAGAAGACCTACCGGTCTTACTGCCTTATGATGTGGAGTTTACCCCCGACGGACAATCCCCCTTGGCGAAAAACGAAGAATTCATCAAAACCACCTGCCCTGTATGCGGAGGCCCGGCGAAACGCGATGCCGATACCATGGATACCTTCGTTGACTCCTCTTGGTATTTTTTGCGCTACCCCGACAACAAAAATGCAAGCCAAGCCTGGGACAAAGAATGGATTAACCGAATGCTTCCGGTCGATAAATACGTGGGTGGCCCGGAACATGCTTGTATGCATTTGATTTACGCTCGTTTCTTTGTCAAAGCTTTACGAGATTGTGGCTATTTGAACTTTGACGAACCCTTCCTCTCGTTGACTCACCAGGGCATCATCTTAGGACCCGACGGGAACCGTATGTCCAAGTCCAGAGGCAATGTCATCTCGCCAGACCCTTATATTGAAGCCTATGGCTCCGATATTCTGCGTTTATTCATTGGTTTCACCTATGCCTATACCGAAGGTGGGCCATGGAACGATGACAATGTGAAGGCCATGTCGCGTTTTATTGACCGTATTGAGCGCTGGATCGACCGCTATATGGAAATTAAGTCTACTCCAAGCAGCGGTCCCTTTGATCAAACTGCCGCCAAACGTGTGCAGTTCTACCGGCATCAGGCCATCCAATATTGCACCCGCGATATGGAGATCTCTCAGTTCAACACTTCCATTGCCAAAATCATGGAGTTCTTAAACGCGTTGAACCAATACGACAAAGAAACCGAGCAAAAGGATAGCGCCCTTTTGGAAGAAGCTACCGCAGACCTGTTGCGCTTGCTCGCTCCTTTGGCCCCGCATTTAAGCGAGGAATGTTGGGAAATGATCGGCAAGCCCTTCTCCATCCACCAAGAACCCTGGCCCCAGTGGGATGAAGCAATGCTGCTCCATGACACCGTGGAACTGGCCGTTCAAGTCAACGGAAAGATCCGTGACCGTTTGGAAGTGGATCGCGAAGAGAAAGAAGAAACTATTCGTTCCATGGCTCTGGAACTACCGACCTTGGCTCCTTTCTTGGAAGGGAAAACCGTAGTTAAGGTGATCCTGGTCAAAAATCGTTTGGTTAATATCGTAGTAAAATAGAAAAAGATATTGATAGGGGACGGTTCTCTGCCCTCGAAATTTGACAATTAAATGTCAAATTTCGAGGGCAGAGAACCGTCCCCTACTTTTAAACTTTTTAAATCTCTTGTTTACCAAATAAGCGAGGAGCAAACAGAGTGTTGATTTTATACGTCAAATACTCCCCGTCGATTTTCGACACCAACGCCTCCACAAATTTGGTTTTGAACCCTTCTTCGCTGACAGATGCTAATCCCTCAAAGATGATTCTTCTTCCCGGCACTTCGGAGAGTTCAATCTCAACAGCATCCTCGCCAAAGAAGATTTTCATAAGACGAGAACTGGGGATTTCCAAAAACGAAAAGCGACATTTCAAGACCAATCTCAGATCTTCGTCATAGGCAAACTCCCCTTGGCTACTAACCCAGTAGGATTCACCGCGAATTTCGATTTGAGTCGCAATTCCCTTTCCAAAACCAATCGGTAGGGTATATTTCTCGTCGCCTTCTTCAAACAAAACATAAAAATGCTTTTCCGTGGAAAACAGTTTCAACCGTTGCAACCCTTTGCTGTAACTGTTTTGGGTCACCTGCTGAATTAACGGCATCAGTCCAATGTTGGCATTTTGTTCCCCATGAATCTTATACGAACGATTTTTGAACTGCTTACTCAATTCCGGTAGCGCTTGAACCTCTCTTGTTTGCATCGTAAGTTTCGCATTCCAGCCATGATTGGGAAGCCATTGCAACTCTCGCAACTTCTGTAAGGCAACAGGATCCTCCGGCAACGCTGTTGAGGAAGGTAGATACTGAGCAAAAAAGCGATGCAACTCACGGAAGAATCCGCCTTGTTGAAACAATTCGCTGATTCCTCCCGTCGTCACGACAAGAAGGTTACTATTGGGAAAACCGGCCACATTCTGACCAAACATCCCGTTTAGGAGAAAAGACTTCCCTTGCTTACTAACCCAAACATGATATCCATAGTGATACGCCCCGGTCGATTGTGGTGCTGCCATTTGCATCTTGGTAGCTTCGCGAATCCAAGCTTCCGAAATCAAGCGTTCTCCTTGCCAAATTCCATTTTGCAAATAGAGCAACCCGATCTTTGCCATGTCTTCCGGGGTCATATACATACCCCATCCACCTTTTTCAATCCCTTTTGGGCAAACCTCCCAGTCTACTCGTTGGATTTGCATGGGTTGGAATAGGCGCGGTTTCAGATATTCCATGAGCGATTGGCCACTAACATCTCTGACAATGACCGAAAGCATATAAGAATTCATGCTGTTGTAGGCAAATTCTGCACCCGGCTCAAAGCGAAACGCGGATTCTAAGTACGCTTTCACCCAATCGGTTTCGGTCACTGCTCCTAATTCGTTGAAGGTAATGCCGCTGCTCATCGTTAAAAGATGGCGAACCGTCAAAGCCTTATGCGTGACTTTCGCCACTAAACTGCTCTTCTTTACTAAATCGACCACCCGGTCTTGTAGATTGAGTTTCCCTTCATCGATGAGCATGCCAATAGCTAATCCTGTTATCGATTTACAAAGCGAGTGCGTTGTCGTCCAAATTTGAGGATTATAATCTCCATAAGCAGTTTCGGAAATCACATTGCCGTTACGCAGAATCATTAGAGTATGCAAATCCAGCGACGGATCTTTCTGCAACGCTAACAGAAACTGTTGTACTATTTCAGAAGGAACACCCTGCGATTCAGGAGTAGCTCGGGGTAACGTCGTCAAGGTTGCTTGACTCGGAAAAGGTTTTTTCTGAGGTACATATGGAATAATGGGTTGTGTTTCACTTTTGCGATCAAACACCTGTAGAATCAATTTAATACCATTTGCTTGTACTGTAAGGTCCATCGGTTTCCCCCCAAACTACTTAAATCAATTCGTCCGGTTCGTCGATTCCAGGAACCCTTGCAATAAGCTGATCCCACAGAGCCTCCCGGCTGGCTTCCTCTCCAGCACTGAAGAGCAAGGGAGCTTCATGCAAATTCAAGGTTTTTCGTAAAACAGAAGCGGCTTGTTGCCACTGACTGCGTTTCAACTTATCTCTTTTCGTACCAACCACGATGAAAGGCCGGTTGTAATGTTGCAAAAACTCGGTCATTTCTTGATCCAAAGCCGATGGTTCGTGGCGGCTGTCCACCAACTGCACGACCAAGCTTAACTGGGGACGTCGGACTAAATAGTCTTGCATAAGCAAACTGATGGATTGCTGTTTGCCTTTCCCCAAAGCGGCATAACCATAGCCCGGCAAATCCACCAAATGAAAGCGTTCGTTGATCTTATAAAAATTCAAAGTTTGGGTTTTTCCCGGTGTTCCGGAAGTTCTGGCTAAGCTCTTTCTCTGTAACATGGAATTGATCAAGGTTGATTTTCCCACATTGGAACGACCCACCAAGGCGATTTCCGGCATGGAGTCCGGTGGACATTGGGACATAAAGCCCGCCGACATCACCAGTTCTACCGATTTAATCTTCATAACGCTCTCCTTATGGCTGTTTATTGTTGTTGCCGCATTTGGCGATCTAATCCAGGAATCAATTTTGGCAAAGCCTGTTCATATTGATCAACAAAATGAATCTGTAAGCGCTTACGCACCACTTCCGGAATTTCTTCCATATCTTTGCGATTCTCTTCCGGCACGACCGCTTCGTGTAGTCCTGCTCGGTAGGCAGCTAGTAATTTTTCTTTTAAGCCGCCAATCGGTAAGACATTACCCCGCAAGGTGATTTCACCGGTCATGGCAATATCACGCCGCACCGGGTGTTTGGTGAAGGCAGAAACTAAAGCCGTCACCAAGGTAATCCCAGCTGAAGGCCCTTCTTTTGGTACGGCCCCTTCCGGCACATGAATATGAATATCTACGTTTTGGTAAAAATCCGGTTTCAAGCCGTAGGACTCGCCGCGTGAACGCACATAACTCAAAGCGATGCGTGCGGATTCGCGCATGACTTCGCCAAGTTTTCCGGTCAAAATCAAGTCCCCTTTGCCTTGCATTAAGCTGACTTCAATGGGAAGGATCTCGCCGCCCATTTCAGTCCAAACCATACCGGTGGCAACCCCGACTTGGTTTTGCTTTTCTGCTTCCGTATGACTATACCGAGGAATGCCTAAGTATTTCTCTAATCGATTCGCCGTCAAACTCAAAGTTTCAGTTTCGCCATCCAAGATCTGACGGGCTCGTTTGCGGCAAATAGCTCCGATTTGACGCTCCAATTGACGCACCCCGGATTCGCGGGTATAGAGACTAATGATGCGACGCATGGTTTTATCGGGAATCACCAATTGCTCAGGGTTGACCCCGTTTTCCTTCAACTGTTTCGGCATCAGATGACGCTTGGCAATTTCAAGTTTTTCTTCTTCGGTATAGCTGCTCAACTCCAGAAGTTCCATTCGATCTAAAAGAGGCCGCGGAATCTGATACGCATTGTTAGCAGTAGTAATGAAGAGAACCTGCGATAAATCAAAGGGAATCTCTAAATAGTGGTCCGAAAAGGTGCTGTTTTGTTCCGGATCCAATACCTCTAAAAGTGCCGAAGCCGGATCCCCACGGAAATCGGAACTGGTTTTGTCGACTTCATCTAAGAGAAAGACTGGATTCCTTACCCCAGCTTGACGAATGCTTTGAATGATTCGCCCCGGCATGGAAGCCACATAGGTGCGGCGATGACCGCGAATTTCGGCTTCGTCGCGCACGCCACCCAAGGACAAGCGGATGAATTTACGGTTAAGAGCTCGTGCTACGGAACGCGCCAGCGAGGTCTTACCGGTTCCGGGAGGTCCCACCAAACATATAATTGGCCCCTTCAAGCTCTGGCTCAATTGGCGTACTGCTAAATATTCTAAAATTCGTTCTTTGGGTTTATCTAACGCATAATGATCTTCGTTTAAGACCTTCTCAGCAAAATGGATATCGAGCACATCTTCACTTAAGGTATCCCAGGGGAGCTGTAAGACTGTTTCCAAATATTGACGCAAAACTGCTGCTTCAGGAGTACTGGCCGGCATACGTTCCAAACGAACGATCTCTTTTTTAATTTTTTCCTTATGCTCTTCGGCAAGGTTGACAATGGCTTCTACCTGTGCCATCATGCGCTCTTTTTCAGCTTGCTTTTCTTCGGTTTCGCCTAATTCACTTTGAATCACTTTCATTTGCTCGCGCAAATAGTAATCTCTTTGACTTTTCGACATCTTCAATTGGGTTTGTTGTTGAATAAAAGCTTCTAAATCCTGCCGTTGAATGGCTTTATCGACCATCACGTTCAATTGTACCAATCTTTTTTGCAATGAGGTTTCTTGTAAGAGCTGAAGTTTGTCGGTGAAATCCAATTGCAAATGGGTCGCTAAAAAATCACCAAAGTGCCCCGGTTCTTTGAGCAAAAGCAAATCTTTCACTAAAGAAGACGGATACCTTGAAGTGTTTTTTGAGGATAATAATCGAAACCGCTCCAACAAACGTTCTACAGAAATCTGCTGCTGTTCTGTTGCATACGAATCATCGGGCCAGGGCATGACCATTGCCGTTAACGGACCGTCATTTTCCTGATGATAGATATCCACGATTCCTCGTTGAATTCCTTCCATAACCACCGATTTTTGCCCTTCGGTTAGCTTCATTACTTGTTTAATGCTACACAGTGTGCCAACCCGAGGCAATTTACTGATTTCCACTTTACCGGAAACCGCATTCTCTTCTTTTTTGTAGCCAACAATGAGGATTTGTTCTCCACGGACCATGGCTTGCTCTAATTCTTTTTCTACCTTGTGTTGTATAAAATCCAACCGCAACATGGCGTGCGGAAACACAATCACTTCTTCTAAGGGTAATACCAAATAACGTATCATTTCTGACAAGCGTGTCAACTCCTTAATTTCACATGCGAATAGGATATCATTCTATTCGTAACAATATATATTCGCGAAAGAGTCGCAATTATCCTGCCGAGCAAAGACTCTACCATTTCCTACTCTGATTCAAAAAATACCTCTTCCTTCTCGGAAGAGGTATTGGTATTTAGTAGCCTTCTTCTATGACTAGTTTGCCCATGCTTTCTAATTTCTCTTTGATCAATCCAATGGCAGTGCGACGCGGCTTGACACCCACTTGTTTGAACAACGGCGACGCGTGCGCATCGTTAATGGCATTACCCACCATGAAGGTGATGACGTCGGCGTCCATGAGCAAGCGACAAAAGCGTTCCACGGAGGTTTGCTCTCCCCATTGGTCCGCAGGTTCATCCAACAAATTCACCGCTTGGTTCAAAAGCAGCGCTCCCTCACTGACCATATCGATTCCCTCCATGCGGTATTCCGGTGGAGAGGCAAAGCCCAAGTTACTGTCGACCAGTTCCACTCGCCGGTTCAACTCCCGGGCAACAATATCGGCAGTGGTGGAGCCACAAATCATCTTTTTCCCCTCTTTGGCCATGAAGGTTGCAACAAAACTGCGGTCTTCACTGCGCATTTCCGGGGGACCGGTGAGAATATTCAACATTTTGGCAGGTCGATTCTTGATCAGAAGAAAAGTGGTGTCATCCACATAAATTCCGTCGGTTAAGGCTTTGGTTTTTTCACTCAACGTTGTAAGAAGTGAGCTTTCGCCGGGATCTCCTTCCGCCAGATACTGCCACAAGTTTGCGATTCCTTCACTGCCAATGCCCATGACATACTGTTTGCCCATGCCGGCCTGACTGGCGCCATCGCTCAACAAGAGCAAGCGGTCTCCGTTACGCAGTCGCCCGTAGTATTCGCCCACCATTTCGTGCCCGGCTGAAAAAAACTCTGGCTTTAGGACCTGACAAATTCGCTCTCGTTCCATAATGGCATGAGGTGATTCATAGGTAAACAGCGAGAATTTTCCGTCATTCATGAGCTGCACGGCAGAGAAAGCCGAAAAAGGAGCCACTTTTTTGCGTGCGATATGCATAGAAGCCGCCACCGTTTGGCAGGCGGTGCGAAACGACATTTCGGTTTTAGCAAGCTCAATCAAGCGATTCGCACAGGTAATGGCCGCAATGTTGGCATAAATACCGGAACCAATGCCGTCACAAACCACAAAAACCGTATAAAAAGGGGTGCGCAAAAATAAAGTGGTATCGCCGCAGACGCTTTGCCGATGCTTGGTCTGTTGATTCAACCAACTCTGATAATAAATCACTTGCCTCACCCCGCTTTGGCTATTTTTTCTCTTCGTCGAATAAATCGGTGATCTGCCGAACCAGATCTTCGCTTTGGGCTGTGTTTTTACCTAAGAAATGAGCCAACTGTTGCGAGAAACTGATTTGGTGATCCAGTAGTTCTTTCACATGTTCTAAGGTTTGGCGTTTGATCAAATCGATTTGACTGTCGTCAAACTTGACTTGACTGATATTGGAGTAGATTCCAACATATTGGTTCTCACCGCGCAATGCATAGAGAATCTCATGGTATTTCACGCCATATTTGCTGCGTATGGCTTCGAACTGTTCTTGTTCCCCACGAGCTAATTTTTCAAATCCGTCGCCATTGAGCAAATAGGTAATGCGTCGTCCCAAAATTCCGTTATTGCAGAAAAACATTTTCTGAAAGGATGGATTCATATGGATCAGGCTATCTTCGACTTCGTCAAAGATCACGACTTCTTCTTTATTGAAGATGGTCATGGTGGAAATCACCGGCAGCATTTGGGAGATCAGCTCAGGATTATACTTCTCGATGTAATTGACGACAGCCGAGCAGGCGGTGGTGATGTTGCCATGGCCCAGAAGTTTCATGGTCTCTTCCGAGACCACTTGAGCACCCTCCGCCGTCTCAGCCACATAAGAGCTTCTAATAAGCGCAGTGCAGATAGTAAGCGCCTGGCACTCTAACTACTAAAAAGAGCAGCAAAAGAAGGCGCAACTGGCGAATTTGGTATATGTCATTGAGGATCATTCGCACCTCGTTGATATTGAATTTCCGCTCTTTATGCTGTAAATGATACTCCTCTAATTTTAAAGTTACTCGTGTTTGATTCCATCCTTCTAAGGTTGTCAATGTGCCTAATTATAAGAAAAAAATAAATTACTATTTCATTTTATTTTTTTCGAATTGAAGGAGAATTATATACGCGCACAGAACTTGTTGATGAAAATATAAAATAGCGGAGTGTTACCATTGAATCTATTACTCGCAAATTCACAAAGCTCGTTTCGCTAAGTGCTTTACAATTCTCTACTAAAGTAAGGAGGAACATATCGTGATAAAGAAACTAATAGTATTATTCACAATGCTAACATTGTTATCCTCTTGTAGTCCAGTCCAACCCGTTGAAACCTGGCTTGAACGGGAAACAAATGCAGTAATAGAATCTGGGACTCCGTTATTAGAATATGAAATGCTTGAATATGAGCTTCCTTTCCTCAAGGGGTATAATGAAGAACTGAAACGAATTTCATCACTAGACGACAAAATCCAAAGTTTGAATCGCGTCATTGATTATTTCTTTCAAATCGATGAGGAAAGACTTCTTTTTGTATATGAGAACAACACCTATATTCTTGCTGTCTTGTACTGTTGGGAAACAGGGGATTGGCAGTCTTTAACCTTCTCACAACCGATTCTCACTGGAGGATCTTATCAAATCACTCGAATCAACCAGTCAACATTTGGATTCAGTGTGGGAAATCCGGACAAACAGAATGAATTGTATATCTTAGAAATTGATGATACTTTATATGAAAGTGGTCCATACAGATTACCGCGAAACGAAGTTTTGGAATTGCAGGAATTCAGTTTAACTCCCGATATGTCTTTAGCTTGTTTAATTGGATCAGATGGTTCGTCAATCGATTTGTATGATTGGATCTCAGGTCTTTCGAATGAGTTTGCTTCCCTCAAACTAACTGAATTAGAACTTTCTACCGAAGCAAAAATCAAACAAGTACATTTCCTCAGCAGCGAAATGCTACTTTTTCAATGGCAGGATTTCCATAACTCAGAATCCATGGGTTATGGGATTTATAACTTAAAAAAAGAGGAAGCAGAAATTTCGGTTATAAAACCCGACAATACTTTCTATCAATATGGCCTTGGATGTGCG
Source organism: uncultured Eubacteriales bacterium (assembly GCA_964425745.1). GTDB lineage: Bacteria > Bacillota > JAAYKD01 > JAAYKD01 > JAAYKD01 > CALCNS01. The sequence goes on from CAYRNW010000004.1 coordinate 20,271, forward strand.
CTTCAATGGAATTTAGATCGATCTATGCTCATTACGACCGCCCAAGCCTACGAGTTTAAATCTGCTTTCTCTACTGGGGTGTTAGACTTTTCTGATCTTGGAAGCCTGCTACCATTGCATGGAAATGTTAGTCTTTTCCCAATGGTTTCGAATTTAAGTGACGAGCAGAAGCAAGACATCCCCAATAATTTCAATTTACTTTGGTTTAACTTTGAACAAGCCGAGGACCCAGTCTACTTGTTAAGTCTTCCTCGGAAGACCATTTCTTATTCAGTGACCAAAACACTTCCCCAAGATCGAAGTCCTTTCATTGGCGCGGCAGATTTTGTTAATAAACGTATTTTTACACTAGGGGCTAGAGAATTATTTGATGATAAAATGATTCTCTATGTGATTCAACTGAGCAATAAGTAAAAATACACATACCTCTTCCTTCTCGGAAGAGGTATTGGTATTTAGTAGCCTTCTTCTATGACCAGTTTGCCCATGATTTCTAATTTCTCTTTGATCAATCCAATAGCAGTGCGACGCGGCTTGACACCAACTTGTTTGAACAACGGCGACGCGTGCGCATCGTTAATGGCATTACCCACCATGAAGGTGATGACGTCGGCGTCCATGAGCAAGCGACAAAAGCGTTCCACGGAGGTTTGCTCTCCCCATTGGTCCGCAGGTTCATCCAACAAATTCACCGCTTGGTTCAAAAGCAGCGCTCCCTCACTGACCATATCGATTCCCTCCATGCGGTATTCCGGTGGAGAGGCAAAGCCCAAGTTACTGTCGACCAGTTCCACTCGCCGGTTCAACTCCCGGGCAACAATATCGGCAGTGGTGGAGCCACAAATCATCTTTTTCCCCTCTTTGGCCATGAAGGTTGCAACAAAACTGCGGTCTTCACTGCGCATTTCCGGGGGACCGGTGAGAATATTCAACATTTTGGCAGGTCGATTCTTGATCAGAAGAAAAGTGGTGTCATCCACATAAATTCCGTCGGTTAAGGCTTTGGTTTTTTCACTCAACGTTGTAAGAAGTGAGCTTTCGCCGGGATCTCCTTCCGCCAGATACTGCCACAAGTTTGCGATTCCTTCACTGCCAATGCCCATGACATACTGTTTGCCCATGCCGGCCTGACTGGCGCCATCGCTCAACAAGAGCAAGCGGTCTCCGTTACGCAGTCGCCCGTAGTATTCGCCCACCATTTCGTGCCCGGCTGAAAAAAACTCTGGCTTTAGGACCTGACAAATTCGCTCTCGTTCCATAATGGCATGAGGTGATTCATAGGTAAACAGCGAGAATTTTCCGTCATTCATGAGCTGCACGGCAGAGAAAGCCGAAAAAGGAGCCACTTTTTTGCGTGCGATATGCATAGAAGCCGCCACCGTTTGGCAGGCGGTGCGAAACGACATTTCGGTTTTAGCAAGCTCAATCAAGCGATTCGCACAGGTAATGGCCGCAATGTTGGCATAAATACCGGAACCAATGCCGTCACAAACCACAAAAACCGTATAAAAAGGGGTGCGCAAAAATAAAGTGGTATCGCCGCAGACGCTTTGCCGATGCTTGGTCTGTTGATTCAACCAACTCTGATAATAAATCACTTGCCTCACCCCGCTTTGGCTATTTTTTCTCTTCGTCGAATAAATCGGTGATCTGCCGAACCAGATCTTCGCTTTGGGCTGTGTTTTTACCTAAGAAATGAGCCAACTGTTGCGAGAAACTGATTTGGTGATCCAGTAGTTCTTTCACATGTTCTAAGGTTTGGCGTTTGATCAAATCGATTTGACTGTCGTCAAACTTGACTTGACTGATATTGGAGTAGATTCCAACATATTGGTTCTCACCGCGCAATGCATAGAGAATCTCATGGTATTTCACGCCATATTTGCTGCGTATGGCTTCGAACTGTTCTTGTTCGCCACGGGCTAGTTTTTCAAATCCGTCGCCATTGAGCAAATAGGTAATTCGTCTTCCCAATATTCCGTTATTGCAGAAAAACATTTTCTGAAAGGACGGATTCATATGGATCAAACGCAAGTCTCCGTCGAGGATAATGATGCCATCGGGACTGGTTTCCATGATTTTATCGGTACGCTGTTGTGCTAAACGCCGCATATAGGGTAAACACATTTCTGGGTCTGCTAACCCACGAACCACAGCAATGGCTTTTTCGCGGCAGGTATCGTAGCCGCAAGCACCGCAATTGAGTTGTTGCTGCAAATCACCTTTACCGGTGCGTTCCAGCGCCATTTGGATTAAGTTCTCTTCTACTTCGTCAAAAATCACGGCTTCTTCTTTATTGAACTCGGTTGTCGTGGAAACGGTCGGCCTCGGAATCGCAGTTTTGATCTGCTTCTGCCGATTAACATATTCCAATAGCGACTGCTTTTTCATGAACAAATTTTTCTCACCCGGGAAAGCAGGGCCGTTGATGCAACCTCCGGCACAGAAAAGCGGTTCAATCAGCTTGTATTGCTGATGCATGCTGGAATCAAAGAGGGAAATTAATTCATCGGGTCCGCTGATATGCAGAATCTCGCTGCTGGAGATATCGGTTTCAAGCTCACAGGTTTTAAGTAAGCCGCTTTGTAACGGATACAAGCGTGCCGTGTTGAAGTCGCCAGCGTTATCGAAATTGCTTTCGGGGCAAGCTGCGACATCGACCGCTTCTGCTTCCAACCACTGAATCAATTCAACAAAGGTCAAAGCTTCATCAATGGCTCCCCGCAATTCCGGGCGCATGGCTTCTTGCTTCTTTGCGGCACACGGGCCAACGAACACCACTTTGCTCTCCGGACCTAAGCGCTCTTTGATCATGCGACCATGAGCGATCATCGGCGAGACTACCGGCAACATTTGCGGAATCAACTCTGGCTTATACTTCTCAATATAATTAACCACAGCCGGGCAGGCAGTGGTGATGTTGCCATGGTCCAGAAGTTTCATGGTCTCTTCCGAGACGACTTGAGCCCCTTCTGCGGTCTCCGCTACATAGGAGAACCCTAATAAGCGCAATGCGGAGGGCAAGCGTCTGGCACTCCAACCACTAAAAAGGGCAGCAAAAGAAGGTGCAACAGTCACGGCTACGGTTGGATGATCCTGCAACAGCTGTTTCACTTTTGCTAAACTGGGAGCAATGACTTTGGCATGCTGGGGACACTCCCGCACGCAACTGCCACAGTGAATGCAGAGCTCATCGGTCACTCGAGCTTGTCCATTACTGATTCGAATTGCCTTTACCGGGCAAACCCGAATACAACGATGACAATCTTGACAATGGGCGAATTCGGTGTAGATGACATTGGGAATCATCCGCACCTCGTTGATATTGAATTTTCGCTCTTTCTGCTCCATGGTATCCCCTTCTCTTATTGTCTATTTCATCTGAAATGCTCTCAATCGATTATAACCGAAAAGCGCCTATCTTTCAAGGCGCTATCGGAAGGGTGAGGAGACCTATAACGCATTTGAAGTAAATGCGTTTACCCCAAGGTTATTGAATTCGTTTTAGTTCGGCTACGGCTCGTTCAAAGGTGCAGTGTTCCAAAACATTGCCGTTGATGATCACCACCGGGCCTTTTTGACAACGTTCATTGCAGAAAGAAGCCGAAACTTCGGTCACATCGTCTAACCCTTGGCTATGAATATAGTCGTTAAGTTGGGTATATAAGGTTTGAGCTCCCCGTAAGAAACAGCTTGTGCCCAAGCAAATCTTCATACTGATTTTGGTTTCTGCCGAGGGTTTACGGATCATGATGTCTTCTAAAGAAATACGTTTGCGATTCTGATACAGCGTATGTAACAGATGATGTGCTTTCTCTGCCGTTAAATCATCACGCATGAGTTCTTGCAAATACGGATTCTCTTGGGCACTGTGGAACTGCAGCATCTTATCTTGATCTTGCAAGCCCTTGGCTCGTTTGCTGACATGCTGGTGGTCTGAAGAGGTGGGTTGTCCGCCGCCATTGATACAGCCACCGCAACAGGCCATCACTTCTACTAAATCAAAATGTTCTTCACCCCTGCGAATTTTATCAATCAACTTTCGGGCATTGGCTAAGCCACTGACGACCGCTAAGCGCAAGGTCACTTCTCCGATTTTGATTTCTGCAATACGGGTCGATTCTCCGCCTCGCAGTTCTTTGACATCGATCATCTTGCCATGATTCAGCTTAGAAGCCGCATAACGTAATACCGCTTCGCTGACCCCACCGGAATTACCAAAGATGACGCCGGCGCCGGTTTTAAACCCAAAGGGTAAATCAAAAGAACCCGGTTCCAGTTTCTCAAAATCGATTCCCTGTTCTTTGACCATCAGCGAAAGCTCTTTGGTGGTCAGCACAAAATCGACATCGGGATTATTCCCCTCTTTAAATTCAGGTCGTTTGGCTTCGAATTTTTTGGCGGTGCAGGGCATGATCGAGACCACGACTAAATCTTCACGACTAATATTTAGCATTTTGGTCAGTTGATCTTTACAAACTGAACCAAACATTTGTTGCGGAGATTTACAGGTTGACAAATTCGGCAACATGTCCGGATAATACTGTTCAGCAAATTTAACCCAGGCAGGGCAACAAGAGGTGAATTGGGGTAAGTTCTGCTGTTTGCCGTAGCGTTCCAGGAACTCATCGCCTTCTTGCAAGACAGTCAAATCAGCAGCAAAAGAGGTATCGTAGACCTGATCAAAGCCCATCATGCGCAGGGCAGTGATGATTTGGCCGGTTGTAGCTGTGCCGGGCTTATAGCCAAAATATTCGCCTACAGCAACACGCACAGCCGGAGCGATTTGCACGACCACGGTTTTCTTGGAATCATGCAAGGCATTCCAAACCTCATTGATTTGGAATTTCGGTGTCAAGGCCCCCACTGGGCAGACTTTGACGCATTGTCCACAATTCACGCATTCTACGGTGCCAAAGGGCTTGTCAAAGCAGGCTACTACCGTGGACGCCGAACCGCGCCTTGCAAAATCGAGCACGCCCACCGATTGAATCTCACTACAGACCCGCACGCAGTCGCCACAGAGCACACACTTGCTGGGATCACGGACAATGGCATCGGAAGAATCATCGAATGGGGCAAAATCAGCCAGCTGTTTGAATCGAACTTTGCTAACCCCTAATTGCTGGGCAATCTCCTGTAAACGGCATTCCCCACTCTTGGGGCAGGTGGTGCAGTTCTGATCATGGTGCGCCAACATCAACTCTACGATCATTTTACGTAAATTGCGAATTTCTCGGGTGTTGGTCTTAACAACCATGCCGTCGGCAGCAGCGGTAGAACAAGATGGCTGTAAGCCGCGGCCTTCGATCTCTACCATGCACATGCGGCATGCCCCGTAAACACTGATATCGGAATGATAACAAAAGGTCGGCAATTCAATGTTGGCTTTGCGGATGACTTCCAGTAAATTCTTCTCTCCTTCAATGGGCACTTGAATGCCATCGATGGTTGCATACATCTTTTTCATCGTTTACCTCACTTCACTATCGCGTGGAATTTGCAGGTTTCCATACAGACACCGCACTTGATACAAACATCTTGGTCGATCACATAGGGCACACCTTTGGCACCAGAGATAGCATTGACCGGGCACTTCTTAGCACAGAGACCACAGCTCTTACAGAGTTCCGCTACGACCTGGTAGCAACTTAAGGCTTGGCACTGGTTGGTCGGACATTTTTTATCGAAAACATGGGCGTTGTATTCATCGCGGAAATATTTCATGGTCGAGAGCACTGGGTTGGGTGCCGTTTTGCCTAAACCGCAAAGGGAGCCGATTTTGACTACATGCGCCAGTTCTTCCAAGAGCTCCAACGACTCCTTCGTGGCTCGACCCTCGGTAATATCTTCAAGCAACCCTAGCATCTGGCGGGTACCTTCTCGGCAGACCACACATTTACCACAGGATTCGTTTTGGGTAAATTGCATAAAGAAGCGAGCAATTTGAATCAGACAGGTTTGTTGATTCATTACCACTAAACCACCGGAACCGATCATGGCACCAACGCTTAGCAGGTTATCGTAATCTAAAGGCATGTCCAAATGCTCTTGGGTCAAACATCCCCCGGAAGGACCACCGATTTGAACCGCTTTAAAATCAGCGCCGCAATTACTGCCATCGTCATTGATCACTCCGCCGCCGATATCAACAATGATTTCGCGCAAGGTGGTGCCAAAGGGAACTTCAATCAATCCTGTATGCGCCACATGGCCAGTAAGAGCAAAGGTCTTGGTGCCGCTGGATTTAGCAGTGCCTTTGGCTGCGTAGTTTTCTACCCCCATTTGCATGGCTACCGGAACCGTCGCTAGGGTTTCTACGTTATTGATAACCGTCGGTTTACCAAACAGACCCTTGACAGCCGGGAAGGGGGGTTTCGGCATGGGCATGCCGCGTCGTCCTTCAATGGATGCCATGAGTGCGGTTTCCTCACCGCAAACAAAAGCCCCGGCACCTTCCATGATGATCATATCGAAGTTCATTGTGCTACCGAAAATTTGTTCTCCCAAGAAACCGGCTTCTTTGGCTGCCTTGACCGCCAGCTTTAGGCGTTCCACCGCCAAAGGATATTCGGCGCGCACATAAATATAGCCGCAGTTTGCACCAATCGCCTTGGCTGCAATAATCATACCTTCCAAAACACTGTGGGGATTGCCTTCCATGACACAACGGTCCATGAAAGCACCCGGATCTCCCTCGTCGCCGTTGCAAATCACATATTTGGTATCATTGACTTGAACGCGGGTCAGATCCCATTTGCGACCGGTTGGGAAGCCACCACCTCCACGGCCACGTAAGCCGGAAGCGGTGATTGCTTGGCAAACCTCTTGATCGGTCATGTCTAAAACGGCTTTACGTGCCATGGTGTAGCCATCGTGAGCAATGTATTCGTCAATATCTTGGGCATCGATCATACCGCAGAGCTTCAGGGTGGTGCGCTCTTGTTTGGCATAGAACGGGATGTGTGCGGTATCGGGCAGGGGCTCGCCGGTTTCATCGTCATGAATCAGCAAACGCGGAATCAATTCGCCTTGTAATAATGTCTTTTCAACAATTTCTTCTACATCGTCCGCTTTGACATGCACATAGAATATGCCTTGCGGATACAGCGTGACCAAGGGGCCCATTTGGCAAAATCCCTGACAACCGCTCTTGGAAAGGATATAGTCGGCTTGCTCTTTTTGTAAAGCAACGGTGGCTTTTAATCCTTTGGCAGCGATTACTGCTTCAAAGCGATGGAAAATATCCATAGCTCCGTTGGCAATACAGCCGGTACCGCCGCAAATCACTATTTTTGCTTTATACTGACTCATGCAGTCGTGGTAATGTTGTTTGCGTTCTTCTAAACTGCTGTGTTGCATACGACTTCTGCCTCCTTTGCTTTAATTTCGCGAATCAGTTTCAAGGTTGATTCGGGGGTCATCAGACCATGTACCTGGTCGTTGAGCACCACCGCCGGAGCTAAGCCACAAGCACCCAAACAAGCGACCGTTTCCAAGGTAAACAACAGGTCGTCAGTGGTTCGTTTCTTGGCATTTAAGCCCAACTCTTTTTCAATGGCTTGGATTAAGCCTTCGGATTTCTTAACATGGCAAGCGGTACCATCGCAGACCTTAATCACGTTTTTACCCTTCGGAGTCAAGGTAAAATGTGAGTAAAAGGTCGCCACTCCATAAATTGCGGATGTGGAAAGCCCCAATGCAGTGGAAACAAAGGTCATGATTTCTTCCGGTAAATAAAGATATTCTGCCTGAATCTCCTGTAAGATGGGAATCAACTTGTGGGGATTGCGTTGATGATGCTCCAAAATCTGGCAGACTCGGTCAAACTTACTGGCAATTGGATGGTCCATCGTTGTATCTCCTTCATTCGATATTGTATTATCGATTTCATTATAGGCGATAGTGAAAGATTTCGCTAATATCAAAAGCGTATATCGATATATAGATATCGATATACGCTTACTGAATTGGTCGGGATTAGGTGTGATCATACTCGGAGTCCCAGGCGTGAATCAAGGCTTCGTGGGGACTATCGGTGGGCCAAATAATCCAATGCAAGGAGATTTCGGCTTCCTTTAATGGAATTTGCATGATCTTGCTGGGCATCTCTTCTGCTAAACGAGGTAAGTCTACATAATACGATTGGGGTGTTGCCCGGAGCCAGGTATAGGCGTCTTCTCCATAGAGATCCACCCAGTGCCCTTCTAAATGCGGTAGAAAAGACCACTCCTCTTCTTCTTGACGACGAATGCGTTTGCCGGTAGTGATGATTTTCGCCACATCGCTCAAATCCGTCTCTCCCCATTGTGGTTTAGATAAGCTTAGGCATGGTTTGACGGCTAACCAGCGACGGTACTGCAATCCCATCCTTCTTAAGCGAGCGGCAATCTCTTCTCCCCGGCTAATGGGATATCGAATCAAACCCATATGTGCCTGGCCTTCGTTGACGCGTTCCAGGACCTCACGATTACTCATCACCCGCACATCCATGTAGGACGGCTGTTTCTCTAGGCCGGCACAGGCAGCTTGTAAAGCAGACGGCAGTTTGTGACAGTGCACCGTAGCCATAGAAAGGGTGAATTCTTTGGGGGCTTGAAATCCTAAGGTCAGCCGATCCATGGCTGCCACAATTTCGGCACCCTCTCGTAAGAAACGGTTTCCTTGCGGAGTCGGAATCATACCGGAGGGGGTCCGTTCAAACAAAGGAATCCCTAACTCCTGCTCTAAATCTCGTAAAGCACGGCTCAAATTGGGCTGACTCAAAAACAACTGCTCGGCAGCCCGGGTAATAGAACCTTGGCGCTCAATCTCTAAGCAAAAGCGAATTTGTTGTACGGTCACGATGTCGCTCCTTCGCTCTCTTCTTCTTTATACTGTTGTTTCAAATGCTGGGAAATCATCGCTAAGGAAGCCGCCATGTTTTCGTTGCGCACGTATACATTGTCTGGCACTTTAAGATTGACCGGTGCAAAATTCCAGATGGCCAAGATACCGCCTTCAACCAACAAATCGCAAACTTCTTGCGCATGTGCTGCCGGTACGGTGATAATGCCAATGTGGATTTTCATACGTTGACAGAGATTGACCAGTTTATCCATGGGAAACACATATTTTCCGTCGAGGCTGCTGTGATGCATGGCAATGTCGGTATCAAAGGCGGCAATAATATTCAAGCCGGCCTCACGAAAGCCCTCATAGGAAAGCAGAGCTTGCCCCAGTTTTCCGGCCCCCACCAAAACCGCTTCATCCACACTGTGATACCCCAAATGGTCTTCAATGCCCTGAATTAGCTGGGTAATTTCAAATCCAGCACGAGGTTTGCCGCTGTTGGGACTCACGGCAGCTAAATCCTTGCGCACCTGCACCTCATGCAGGCGTAGATTTGCGGCAATGGTTGCGGCTGAAATATACTTTTCTGTGTTCAAATCCAACCCTTGCAAATAATGGAGATAGTCGGGCAAGCGCCGTAAGGTTTGCACTGAAATCGATTTTGCACTCTTCTGCTCCGCCATGTTCCCCCTCCTCGTGGTAGATTTGTTGATAGATTATTAATCGATATTATTATATCGATTAATGGAGGAATTGTCAAGAATTTCTTAGAAGCAGAGGATTGAGAAACTTGAAATAAAATTGAATTTTTTTTAAATGTTATTCGATAAAATGATTGACATCGAAAAGCTATGGTAGTATACTTTAGTTGAAGATAGGAAACTATCTCAAATGTTTGTTGCTCCTCGACATGCAACTAAAATGTGGTCGAGTTCAAATGTTTGTCGCTACTCGATATGCGACTCATTAAAAGGTCGAGTTCAAATGTTAGAAGCTCCATTCGCAAGAATGGAGCTTCTAGATTAAGAGGTACTTTAATGAATACTGGGCATTTTTACTATATTGAAGATCAATATTTCTTGGATTTTCAAGATTCTCAGCTTATGAAACACAAAGAAACAGTAGACGGCATATTACATAATCGCCCCTGTTTTTATGCATTTGAAGATTCTAGAACTGGCCTCTACTGGATGATACCAATTTCATCCCAACTTGATAAATTCCGGGAGCATCAAAGGAAGAAAATATTGAAATACGGAATTTGTGACACGATCGTTTTTGGCAATGTGCTGGGGTATGAAAAAGCCTTTTTAATCCAAAACATGTGTCCTGTAACGAAAGGCTATATAGATTGTGAATATATAGAAGCCAAGACCAATCTTCCGGTTCGTGTAGATGGTTCATTGGAAAATGAGATCATTACAAAGGCAAAGAAGGCACTTGCATTACAGCGAAAAGGGGTTGGATTAATCTTCCCCGATGTTCTGAAAATTGAATCTATGCTTCTAAAGTGATTCATTCTCGAAGTTGCTGAAGATTAAAGGTGCTTTCTTAAAGCCATTCTTAAACGAAAGAGGAAATGGATATGAATCTTCAAACCCCTCGCACCCTCATCCGCCCTTTTCGGTTAACCGATGTAGCCGATTTACATAAAGTCCTCTCCAACACTGAGGTCATGCAATACATCGAACCCCCTTTCTCCTTTGAAAAAACCGAGGAGTTTATTCGCGACCATGGGCTTTGCAACCCACCTCGCGTTTATGCACTGGAAGACCGAATTAGCGCAACCGTAATCGGGCACGTGATCTTCCACCCTTACGATGCACAGAGCTACGAGCTTGGCTGGATTTTGCACAAAGATTATTGGGGCAAGGGAATCGCCAGCGAAATCACAGAAGCTCTCATTCACTATGCAAAGCAACAGAAGATTCAGCAACTCATCCTGGAATGCGATAAAGCACAAACTGCCAGCAAGCGCATTGCAGAAAAGTTCGGTTTTACACTCATAGCTACGGAAGAAAACCGCGAGATCTATAAACTCATTCTTTAAGTTGGGGATTACCCCAACTTTTTTTGTGTACCGAACGAATCACCTTGCCCCACATCTATTTTCCTGATATAATTTGGTAGACTAAACAAAACCAGAATCTTTATCGTATAAATCAAAGATAACCACAAAGGAGATATGATTATGGCAAACCGAAGCGAACAAGAACGCGCCGAACTTCACCGTACCATTTGGGGCATTGCCAACGACTTACGAGGCAGTGTAGACGGCTGGGATTTTAAGCAATACGTCCTGGGCATGCTCTTCTACCGTTACATATCGGAGAACTTGTCCGCCTACATCAACCGCATTGAATGGGAAACCGGCAACACAAGCTTCAACTATGCCAACCTCTCCGACCCAGAAGCAGAAGCCGCTCGGAATGACATTGTCAGCACCAAGGGCTTCTTTATTCTGCCCAGCCAACTCTTTGAAAACTTACGACAACGTGCTGCCAACGATGAGAACCTCAACGAAAGTTTAGAGCGCATCTTCAACAGCATAGAAGCTTCTGCCCAAGGCACTGACAACGAAGCCAACTTCTGTGGGCTCTTCGACGACATCGATGTCAACAGCAACAAACTTGGTCCCACCGTTGCCAAGCGTAACGAAAAGTTGGTTAAGCTGATGAATGGTGTCGGCATGATGAAAACCGGGGACTACCAAGACAACACCAACGACGCCTTCGGCGATGCCTATGAATTCCTGATGGGCATGTATGCTTCCAACGCCGGTAAAAGTGGTGGCGAGTATTACACCCCTCAAGAAGTCTCAGAACTGCTGACCCGCTTGACCTTAGTGGACAAAACCGAGGTCAACAAAGTCTACGACCCCGCCTGTGGCTCGGGCTCACTGCTGCTCAAATTTGCCAAAATCCTCGGCAAAGAAAACGTGCGCCAAGGCTTCTTTGGGCAAGAGATCAACATCACCACCTACAATCTCTGCCGGATCAACATGTTTTTACACGATATTGACTACGACAACTTCAGCATTGCCCATGGAGATACCCTCACCGACCCCCTGCATTGGGACGATGAACCCTTTGAAGCAATTGTCTCCAATCCCCCTTACTCCATTAAATGGGATGGCGACAGCAACCCGTTGCTCATCAACGACCCGCGCTTCTCACCCGCCGGAGTCTTAGCACCCAAATCAAAAGCAGACTTAGCCTTTATTATGCATAGCTTATCCTGGCTGGCAACCAATGGTACAGCCGCGATTGTCTGCTTCCCCGGCATCCTTTACCGAGGTGGTGCCGAGCAAAAGATTCGTAAATACTTGGTCGACATCAACTATATTGATTGCATCATCCAACTACCCAGCAACCTCTTCTTTGGCACCAGCATTGCCACATGCATTATGGTCCTAAAGAAATCGAAACGCGACAACACCACCCTCTTCATCGACGCCTCACAAGAATTCACCAAAGCCACCAATAGCAACAAACTGGAAGAAACCCACATTGAAAAGGTGGTTGCCGCCTTTACCACAAGGCAAGACAGCCAACATTTCTGCAAGGTTATTGACAACAACCGCATAGCTGAAGAGAACTACAACCTCTCGGTCTCCACCTATGTAGAACAAGAAGACACCCGAGAAGTGATTAATATTGTAAAACTTAACGCCGAAATTGATCGCATCGTTGCTCGAAGCGAAGTCTTACGCAAAGAAATCGCAACGATTATTGCTGAGATTGAAGGTGAAGAAGAATGAGCCGACTTGAGGAGTTGATTCAGGAGTATTGTCCTAATGGTAGTAGATTTGTTGGTATTGGAGACATCGGAGAGTGTGTTTCTGGAGCAACGCCCAAAACATCCGCACCAGAATTTTGGATGATGGGCACTATACCTTGGATGAGCTCTGGAGAAGTCAATAAAAGTATCATCATTGATACTGAGGTGAAAATAACCCAAAAGGGTTATGACAGTTGTAGCACTAAGCTTGTTCCTCCAAATACTGTTGTGATTGCACTTGCAGGGCAGGGTAAAACAAGAGGCAACGTGGCAATAACGCGTATTGAGTTGTGTACAAACCAATCTCTTTGCTCGATTGTAGTTGGCGATAGAATACTACCCGACTTCCTTTATCATTATCTGAAAGGTCAGTACATGAAATTAAGAGAGATTTCATCAGGTGATGGCACACGCGGTGGACTAAACCTAAAAATGATAAGAAATTTCCAAATCCCCCTCCCTCCCCTTCCCGTTCAAGAAGAAATTGTCCGAATCCTCGATACATTCACTGCGCTGGAGGCGGAGCTGAAGGCGGAGCTGGAGGCGAGAAAGAAACAATATGAGTATTATAGAGAAGCCATGTTTATATGTTCAAAATGTCAATACTATAGAGTTATGGATTTAACTATTGATAGATACTGGCTCATGCCAGCCACTCCTAATTTCATAACAGAGAAAGGTATTCCGTATATAACATCAAAGAATGTAAAAAAGGGCAATATTGATTTTGGTAATGTTAAATATATCACTGAGGAAGATTATCAAAATGTTTCTCGCAATCGGGAAATTCAACCGAATGATGTAATTATTGGTATGATAGGTACTCTAGGAGAAATGGCGATAGTACAACCACACGACCTACCATTTTATGGTCAGAATATGTATCTTCTCCGTCTGAATTTCCAAAAAATCAATCTTAGATATTTCTATCACTACTTTGATACAAAACAAATGAAAGAATACTTTCAAAGAGTCAAGAATGCTTCAAGTCAGGGCTATCTTAAAGCAAATCACATAGAAGATTTATCAATCCCGCTCCCTCCCCTCGCCGAGCAAGAACGCATCGTATCCATTCTCGACCGCTTCGATTCTCTCGTCAACGATATTACTCAAGGCCTACCCGCCGAAATTGAAGCCAGGCGCAAACAGTACGAATATTATCGCAACCAGCTGTTAACCTTTAAGGAGGCGACACTGTGAGTTCGAGCCAATATAACATTGTTGCTGCCACCAATGAAATGACGGTTGTGGCGGAATACACCCCAGAGCCGAACCGAGCGGTGGAGTATCAGAGCGAGGCCGCTTTGGAGAAAGAGTTTATTCGTTTGCTCAACAGCCAGGGGTACGATGTACTGGAAGTGGATAGCGAAGCGGCGTTGATTGCCAATCTGCGCTTACAATTGGAGACCCTCAACAAAATCGCCTTTTCGGAAGACGAATGGCAACGCTTTTACAGTGTAAACTTAGCCAATGCCAATGAGGGCATTGTTGAGAAGACTCGCAAGATTCAAGAAGATCATGTTCAGATTTTAAAACGCGATGACGGCAGCACCAAGAATATCGTTTTATTGGACAAGGGCAATATTCATAACAATCGTTTACAGGTATTGAATCAGTATATTGAAAAGGGCGGCAGTCATGAATCGCGCTACGATGTTACGATTTTAGTCAATGGCTTGCCTTTAGTGCATGTGGAGTTGAAGCGTCGGGGTGTGGCGATTCGAGAAGCCTTTAACCAGATTAAGCGGTATCAGCGCGAGAGCTTTTGGGCTTCCTCGGGCTTATATGAGTATGTGCAGTTGTTCGTCATCTCCAACGGCACGCATACCAAGTATTACTCGAACACAACCCGCAGCCAGCATATTAAAGAAGCGGGCGACAACAAGAGCACGAAGAGCAAGAAAACCAGTAACAGTTTTGAATTTACCAGCTTTTGGGCGGACAGCAACAACCGCATTATTCCCGATTTGGTCGATTTCACCAAAACTTTTTTTGCCAAGCATACCCTGCTGAATATTTTAACCAAGTACTGTGTGTTTACTTCGGAACAAATGCTATTGGTCATGCGACCCTACCAAATTGCGGCGACCGAAAAGATTTTAAACCGCATTGAGGTTGCGACCAACTACAAAAAGATGGGCACCTTGGAGGCAGGCGGTTATATTTGGCATACGACTGGTTCAGGCAAGACCTTAACCAGTTTTAAGACCGCTCAGTTAGCAACGGCGTTGCCGTATATCGATAAGGTTTTGTTTGTGGTAGATCGCAAAGATTTGGATTACCAGACCATGAAAGAGTATGACAAGTTCGAAAAAGGCGCTGCCAACAGCAATACTTCTACTCGGATATTGCAGAAGCAGTTGGAAAATCCCGACACTCGAATTATTATCACCACGATTCAAAAGCTCGATAAATTCATTGGCGGCAACAAAACCCATGCGATTTATAAGCAACATTTGGTGATTATATTCGACGAATGCCACCGTTCCCAATTTGGGGAGATGCACAGCAAAATCATTAAGGCGTTTAACAAGTATCATCTGTTTGGCTTTACCGGCACCCCGATTTTTGCTGCCAATTCTGGGAGCAGTAGCAACCCCCTCATGCGAACTACGCCACAAGCTTTTGGTGACAAGCTGCATACCTATACCATTGTCGATGCCATTAATGATACCAACGTTCTACCCTTCCGAATTGATTTCGTGAATACGATTAAGGGAAAAGAGGGCATTCGCGACAAACAGGTCAGTGCCATTGATGTGGAACGGGCGATGATGGCGAGTGAGCGGATTCGGGAAGTGACAGCGTATATTTTAGAGCATTTTGACCAGAAGACGATGCGCAATAGCTTTTATACCCTGAAAGATAAGCGCTTGACCGGGTTCAACTCGATCTTTGCAGTGGCTTCGATTCCCATGGCAATGCGCTATTATACGGAATTCAAGCGGCAAATTGAAGAGCAGAATCGGAATCTGACGCTTGCCACGATTTTTAGTTTTAGCCCCAACGAAGAAGACCCTGCCGATACCGTAGCAGAAGAAGAGGTTGACGCTGGCAAGTTGGATCAAACCTCGCGTGATTTCTTGGAGGGTGCGATTCAAGACTACAATCGTAGCTTCAGTGTCAATTTCGATACGTCTTCTGACAAGTTCCAGAATTATTATAAAGATGTCTCGCAACGGGTAAAGAACCGTGAAGTGGACTTGCTGATTGTGGTCAATATGTTCCTGACAGGGTTCGATGCTACCACCTTAAATACATTATGGGTGGATAAAAACCTGCGACAGCACGGCTTGATTCAGGCCTTTTCGCGCACCAACCGCATTTTGAATACGGTGAAGACGTTTGGAAATATCATCTGCTTCCGAGATTTGAAGCAGGCCACCGATGATGCCATTGCTTTATTTGGCGACAAAGAAGCCGGTGGTATCGTGCTGTTGAAGACGTTTGAAGAGTATTACCAGGGTTATGAGGAGAAGGGCAAGCATCATCCGGGGTATACCGAGCTGATTGCGACGCTGGAACAAGGCTATCCCCTTGTGCAGGTGATTGAGGGGGAAGAAAACGAGAAAGAGTTTATTCGTCTGTTCGGTGCGATATTGCGAATGAAGAATCTGCTTTCGGCTTTTGATGATTTCGAAGGCAAAGAGTTGTTGAGCGAGCGGGATTTTCAAGATTTCCAGAGCCGTTATTTAGATTTGTATGACAAATGGCGTCAGAAACCCGGCGAGAAGGAAGTTATCAACGACGATCTGATTTTTGAGCTGGAACTGATGAAGCAGATTGAAGTCAACATTGATTACATTCTCTTGTTGGTCGCGAAGTATCACGAGAGCAACTGCACCGATAAGAGTATTTTGACCCGCATTGACAAAGCCGTGCAGTCGAGTTTACAGTTGCGTAGCAAGAAAGACTTGATTGAGGGTTTTATTGCACGAGTGAATACATCGACTCAGGTGGACGAGGATTGGCGAGCTTTTGTTATGGAGCAAAAAGAACAAGATTTGGCGGCGCTAATTGCCGAAGAAAAGCTAAAAGAACGAGAAGCACGCAAGTTTGTCAATGGTGCCTTCCGCGACGGAGAACTGAAGACGACCGGAACGGGAATTGACCGAATTTTGCCGCCGACTTCCCTCTTTGATAAATCATTTGGAGGGCGAGCGGTGAAGAAGCAAACGGTTGCAGAAAAGTTGATTCGGTTTTTTGAGAAGTATTTAGGCCTAGTGTAGAAGGGTTTCAGGGCAAGCGACTTGAAATCTTGTAATAATGAAAGTGAGGGAATGCAACATGAGTGATCTGTTTAAAGTTGGAGATTTGTCTGTAGAAGCAGGTAAAAAGGTGCAAGGGTTTTTGAAGGTTTATAACAGCGACATTGAGATGCCAATCACCTTGATCCACGGTGCGAAACCAGGGAAAACCGTGGTGATTACCGGCGGGACCCATGGTGGAGAGTATCCGGGAATTGAAGCAGCCATTCGTTTGGCATGCCAATTGAGCCCGCAAGAGATCAGCGGTAAGGTAGCCATTGTCCATCCGGTTAATGTTCGCGCGTTCTTAGCCAAGATGCAATATCTAGGACCGGACGACGGCAAAAATTTGAACCGTATGTACCCTGGCAAAGCGACCGGCACTGTCAGTGAGCGCATTGCCTACACGATTACAACCGAGTTGTTCTCCCAAGCTGATTTCTATATGGATCTGCACGGCGGAGATATTCACGAAGCATTGATTCCGTTTGTATTGTATTCGAAAGCGGGTTCGGAAGAAGTGGCAAGAGTTTCAAAAGAAGCTGCTTCTGCGTTGGGTGTAAAGTATGTGGTGGGTTCGGTTTCGACCACCGGTACTTTTGGTTGTGCAGCCACCATGGGTGTCCCGGGATTTTTAGGCGAAATTGGCCAATGTGGTTTGTGGAGCGAAGAAGAAGTGGCGCAGTATATGAAGGGCGTTAAGAACGTGCTTAAGTATTTGAAGGTTCTCCCGGGCGAAGTGGAAGAGTTGTGCCCCGTAGTGGTGCTCCCGAAGATGATTGGTTTGAATGCCGAGCAGACCGGCTGCTGGTATCCTTCTGTTAAAATAGGCGATGTTGTGGTTAAGGGGCAAAAGCTGGGCGAGATTCGCGACTACTTTGCCAATGTCTTGGGTGAATATTTTGCTTCACAAGACGCAACTGTGCTTTATGTGATTAGTTCTCTGGCGATTACAGTTGGAGATCCGATTGTGGCAATTGGGTAAGATAAATTAAGAGTCATTAGCTCACGAGCGTTATGATTTTATAAAATTTGAAAAAATCAATACCCTAATGAGAAAATTCCTCATCAGGGTATTGATTTTTGTGATTTTTGATGTATACTGATATCAAGAATGCATAAGGAGAGTGGCACACATGTTACTTCAGTTTAATTTCAGGAACTTCGCATCGTTCCGTGATGACACCACACTCGACTTAACCGCTACTAAAATCACCGAATACAATAATCATATTGTTGAACAGGGTAACGAAAAAATTCTTCCCATAGCTGGTATATATGGAGCTAATGCCAGCGGGAAATCGAATGTAATCGAGGCCTTTAATTTCATGTCAATGTATGTGATTGCCTCTTTTAACTTTGGTGGTGAAAACAATACAAAATCTGGAGAGAAGGAGTCAATGAAGCCGACACCTTTTCTCATGGATTCCAAAAGCAGAGAAGCCGACTCTATGTTTGAAGTTTACTTTGTTTCGGATTCTAATGATAACCACAAACACTATAATTATGGTTTTACATTAAACCACGAGGGCATCACTGAAGAATGGTTAAGTTATAAGTCTAAAAGTTCGAAGGGAGACTTCAAACTAATTTTTTCTCGCAAAGGTCAGAACTTAGAACTATCTGGTATCTCTGCAAAAAGCAGAGAAAATATAAAAGTAGCGTTGGAAAAGGAAGCTTTAGTAGTTTCGCTTGGTGCAAAGCTCAGAATTGAAAAACTAAAAAAAATTCGCGATTGGTTTATTCGTAACGAGATTGCTGATTTTGGTCATCCAATTGAGAATTTTTTCCTTAGCGAAAAATTACCTGAAAATTTCGTTGACAGCGAGAAGGTGCGTAATCAAGTACTGGATTTTTTCTCTACGTTTGACACTTCAATCATTGGATTTGAAGTCGAGGAAATCAAAGCGGAGAGTGATCAAGGTGGGACGAAACTCCGGATTGACGCCGTACACAAAATGATCGATTCAGAAGAGACAACCAAAATCCCTTTAAAACGAGAATCTGCAGGAACCCTAAAAATGTTCGCTTTATATCCTCTCCTGCATAATGTTTTAACACAAGGCAGCGTACTCTTTGTAGATGAACTAAATTCTCGGCTACACCCTTTATTACTGCGAAACATTTTAGTGACCTTTATAAACCCTGAAACAAACCCAAATCATGCTCAACTTGTTTTTACAACGCATGATGCATGGATACTGAATGCAAATGTGTTACGCCGCGACGAAATCTGGTTTACCGAAAAATCCGACATTGGCATTTCAACCCTATACTCGCTCGCCGATTTTGTCGATGATGACGGAACGAAGATTCGAAAAGATGAAAATTTAGAAAAAAATTACCTTTTAGGGAAATATGGTGCTATTCCATCTTTGAAGTTGTTAGATCTTAACAAGGAGGAGTAGCATGGCGCACGAAAGAAAGAGAAAATTGAGAGATCAAATTTCCCAAAAGCGGGAGCCTTACCTAGGCTATTATCATATTGTTACAGACACAGAAGAAACGGAGTATAACTATTTGATTGGCCTAAATCGGTCGATTCCCGAAAACTTAAAAGACCATCTTGTAATCAAAGTAAGAACAACTGAAACAAAATCACTCATAGACGAGGTACAGAAAGCAATTTCCTACAGTGCTCAATATCGAGAACCTTGGATCGTCTTTGATAGAGACCGTATCCCTGATTTCGATACCATAATAGCGAGGGCCGTTAAAAACAATATTAATGTTGGCTGGTCAAATCCTTGTATTGAAACATGGTTCTCCGCTTATTTTGGAAAGATGAGTAGTAACGAAGATTCAAAATTGTGTTGCAAGGATTTTGAAAGAAGATATTTGAAAGCAACGAAGCAAGCGTATCAGAAAAGCGACAAAGACATCTATAAAAAATTGAATCAGTATGGAAACGAAGAGAATGCGATTCGTATTGCCAAGCAAAGATTCATAGCGCTGCAAAAAGATGGTTGCTGCACTCCCTCACAAATGTGTCCGGCTACAACTTTATTTTTCCTAGTCGAAGAAATTAAAAGCAAATGTCGGGCTAAGTAAAACTATAATATTAGAATTAGACATCAAAAATAATAGTGCACAGACAAACGCGACGCTGTGCACTATTATTCTTTTAATTCGTTAAAATTGCCTCTCGCCAATTCTGCAATTTGTCTTCATATTTACGCGCATAGGCGGGGCTACTGGACATGACGCAAACACATTCCATCTGTTTGCAAATTTGCGGGTAGGCTTCCATGAAGTGCTTCTCAGCAGTGCGGCCGTTGAAAATGATGCGGCGGATCTGCGGGTAGTGTGCGAAGAGAGATGAGAAATCATTGACGATCATGTTTTGAATATTGGCATCTGCGGCACCTTCACGGTTGGCGGAACCAAAGACATCCCATAACCCTACATGCTGCTCTAAGAGAAAACGACAGCGTGCGGAGTAGTCTGGATCCGGTGGTGTTTGGGCGAAAAGGTCGTAAATAATCGGCCAAAACTTGTTGTTGGGGTTGCCATAGTATTGATGATATTGCAGCGAAAGCGGGCTGGGGAGTGAGCCGAGGATCAAGGTTGTGGTTTGCTCGTTGATAATCGGCTCAAAGCAGGAAATTCGCGGAGGGTTTGCCGGTTTCATTGAAATCCCCCTTTCCAGGTATATGCTTCTACGTGAAATTTCAAGGTGGGGTAAGCGTTTTTGTTGCGAAAACGCGAACTGTCCCCCATGGTGAAATTTCGCAGAGGGGTCTGACCCCTCTGCGAAATGTGAAAGACCGCTATTCCGTTTAAAGGAGCAGCGGCTGATTTTATTATTCGCCTTGATTTACAACCAAGGTTTGTTGTTCTTCTACTTCGTTTACGAGCAGTAGAACGGGGGGCTTTTCTTTGCGCATCACGGCATCATCGATGATGACTTTTCGCACATCATGACGAGACGGCACTTCGAACATAATGTTCATCAGCACGTTTTCCATAATGGCGCGTAAGCCGCGTGCACCGGTATTGCGTTGAATTGCTTCTTTGGCCACCTGATGCAACGCTTCTTGGGTGAACTCTACTTCCACACCGTCAAGCCCAAAAAGCTGTTGGTATTGCTTGACTAAGGCGTTTTTCGGTTCGGTTAAAATCCGAATCAGCGCTTCTTCGTTTAGACTTTCTAAGGTAGCAATCACCGGAATACGGCCGACCAATTCTGGAATCAGGCCAAACTTGATTAAATCTGCTGGAATGGTTTTATGAATCAACTCATTGTAGCCCATTTCTTTGGCAGCTCTAACCTCAGAACCAAAACCAATGGTGTTTTTGCCGACACGGCTTTCAATAATCTTCTCTAAGCCGTCGAACGCACCTCCCACAATAAAGAGGATGTTGGTCGTGTCTAATTGGATGAATTCCTGATGCGGCAGTTTGCGTCCGCCTTGCGGGGGAACATTGGAAATGGTGCCTTCCAGGATTTTCAATAAAGCTTGTTGTACGCCTTCGCCGGAGACATCGCGCGTGATGCTACGGTTTTCGCTGCGTCGGCTGATTTTATCGATTTCATCGATGTAGATTATGCCCCGCTCTGCTTTTTCAAGGTCGTAATCCGCCGCTTGAATCAAGCGTAGCAAAATATTCTCGACGTCTTCACCTACATAACCGGCTTCCGTTAAGGTTGTCGCATCTGAAATGGCAAAGGGTACATTGAGAATTCGTGCCAAGGTCTGGGCTAAATAGGTTTTGCCTACGCCCGTGGGACCTAACAGCAGAACATTGCTCTTCTGCAGCTCAGCATCTTCTTCTTTTTTCTTTTGTCTTTTCTTGTCTCGCCCTTTATACCCTTCACTGATGCTTCTCTGCTGAATCCTCTTGTAATGATTGTAGACAGCAACAGAAAGCGCTTTCTTGGCTTCTTCTTGACCGATGACATATTGATCTAGGTTTCGCTTGATCTCCATCGGTTTCATCAGTTCTTCCATATCCATAACGGCTTTGGGATCGTTCTTGAATTCATCTTCCAGAATTTCGTTGCACAAATCGATGCATTCATTACAGATGAATACTCCGTTTCCTGCAACTAATTTACGAACCTGATCCTGCGATTTGCCGCAGAAGGAACAGTTAAACTGCTTCTTATCGTCTCGAATTCCTTTTGGCATAGGTCTCCTCACATATTTCTATTTTCCAACTAAAAAGTCTATGGTTTTTTTGTAATTGACTTCCGACATCATTTGGGGAAGCATGCCTTGTGCATTGACAATGCCTTTGAAAGCTTCCAATTCCATTTGATACGATTTGGCGATTTCGGTTAAATACTCGTCAATTTCCTCTTCGTTGGCGGTAATGCTTTCTACTTTGGTCACTTCGTCAATGACGAGGGTGTGACGCACGGCTTTTTCTGCTTGTGGGCGGAAGTCCGCTTTCATATCTGCTTCGGTTTTGCCTAAGATGTTTTGATAATCGGTCAATTTCAAGCCTTGACGCATCAGAGAATTTTCAAAGTTTTTCAACATTTGATCTGCTTGACGCTCAATCATCACTTCTGGGATTTCCACGCTGGCATTTTCAACCACTTTGGTCAAGACGGCTTCACGACGAGCTTCTTTGTCTTTCAATTCAGCGGCTTCGGTCAAGTTTTTGCGAAGCTGAGCTTTCAATTCTTCTAAGGTTTCCACTTCTGAAACATCTTTTGCAAAGTCATCATCTAAGGGAAGCACTTCTTTGCGACGAATTTCGGTCAGTTGACAAAGGAACACGGCCGGCTTTCCGGCTAATTCAGCTGCATGATAGCTTTCCGGGAAAGTAACATTGACGGTAATGTCTTCATTTAAAACATGACCGGCCAGTTGACCTTCAAATCCGGGAATGAAGGAATTGCTGCCTAATTCCAGTTCGTAGTTTTCGGCTTTTCCACCATCGAAAGCAACGCCGTCTACAGAGCCGTCAAAGTTAAGTTTGACGAAATCGCCCATTTGAGCAGGACCTTCTTCGACCGGGACCAAACGGGAGTGTTCGTTTTGTAAACGTGCCAATTCGGCATCGACGTCTGCATCGGTGACTTCGGTTGGAGTGATTTCAACGACGAGATCTTTATATTCACCTAAGGTGACGGTGGGGGGAACGGTCACCACGAATTTGACGGTTGCCGGTTGACCTTTTTCAAAGGTAACAACATCGACTTCAGGGCGATCGATCGGTTCTAATTTGGTTTCGTTAAGGATGAAGTCATAGGCTTCCGGCAACAATGCATCGATAGCATCATCGTAGAGAACTTCTACGCCGTAGCGTGCTTCCAACATGGGGCGAGGGAATTTTCCTTTGCGGAACCCCGGTACATTGATCTGACGAACCACTTTTTTATAGGCTCGGGCCAAACCGCTTTCTACTTCCTCGGGAGAAAGTTCCACGGTAAGGGTCACGTAATACTTTTCTTGACTTTGAGATTTGATTTCCATAATGTCCTCCTTCTAATTCCAACCAATTGGTATTGTACTTTTTCTTAAAAGCAAAAAAATGATGCGAATTTTCGCAACTCCCTCCTATTATAACAAATGACGTTGGAAATGCAAGGAGGTTAACCCGCTATTTTTTACTGAAAAGCTGCAGAAAGATGATTGAACTTACACAGTTGTGCGTAATTCAATTAAAACATCGCGGATTCTGGCAGCTTCTTCAAATTCTAACGCTTTGGCAGCAGACTTCATTTCGCGCTCTAAGCGTGTGATTAGCTCTTGTAATTCGCGCTTGCCCATCTTCTTGATTGCTTCTTTGCTTAAGCCCTGACCGCTGTCAGATCGATCAATTCCGTCAATAACCGAACGAACATCTTTGCGGATGGTCACCGGAGTAATGTTATATTTCAAATTGTGGTCTAGTTGTATCTGACGACGACGATTGGTTTCGTCAATGGCTCTCTTCATGGAATCGGTGATCTTGTCGGCATAGAGGAAGACGGTTCCATTTACGTTCCGAGCTGCCCTGCCTATCGTTTGGATTAAGGCGCGGTCCGAGCGTAAAAAACCTTCTTTATCGGCATCTAAGATTGCAATAAAGCTGACTTCCGGCAAATCTAGTCCTTCCCGTAAAAGGTTAATCCCCACTAAAACATGGAACACACCCAGGCGTAAATCGCGAATGATCTCCATGCGCTCTAGAGCATCGATATCATGATGCAAATAGCGAACTTTGACACCGAGTTGCCCAAGATATTCGGTGAGATTCTCGGCCATTTTTTTGGTTAGTGTCGTAACCAATACTCGTTCATCCACGGCTGTACGCTTTTTGATTTCAGCCAAGAGGTCATCGATTTGACCCATGGTTGGACGAATACTCAAGGTTGGGTCAATCAACCCAGTAGGTCGAATGATCATTTCCACAGTTTGCTGACTATGCTCTGCTTCATAAGGTCCCGGAGTTGCCGAGACAAAGACGGCTTGTTTGAAGCGCGCTTCGAATTCGTTAAAGGTCAACGGACGGTTGTCAAACGCCGAAGGTAACCGGAAACCGTATTCGATCAGCTTTTCTTTACGTGCTCGGTCGCCGGCATACATCCCTCGTACTTGGGGGATGCTGACATGCGACTCATCGACAACCAGCAAGAAATCATCGGGAAAATAATCGAGTAACACATCGGGAGCGCTGCCGGGCATTCGCCCCGAAAGAGGTCTGGAATAGTTTTCAATGCCACTACAGAAGCCCATTTCCATGAGCATTTCCAAATCGTATTCCGTGCGCTGTTTAATGCGTTGCGCTTCAACTAAAAGATCACGCTCTTTGAACCAGGCAATGCGTTCTTCTAATTCCGCTTCGATATCGGCAATCGCACGCTTGACATTTTCTTCGGAAGTCACATAGTGGCTGGCTGGGAAAATATCGATTGCGGTTGGAGTTTCTAGGATTTCTCCGGTGATTATATTGATGTGTGAGATGCGTTCGACTTCATCACCAAACATTTCAATACGGTAGGCGAATTCAGAGGTGTTGGCAGGGATGACTTCTAAAGTATCACCGCGAACGCGGAAGCGTCCCCTCTGAAAATCGACTTCGTTGCGTTGGTATTGAATCGCGACCAAACGGCGCAGGATATCATCGCGGCGAATCGTCTCCCCTACTTCTAAGTGCAGATGGAGGTTCAAATACTCTGCCGGAGAGCCTAATCCGTAGATACAGGAAACAGAAGCCACGATGATAACATCGCGGCGTGAAAGCAAAGCGGTTGTGGCAGCATGGCGAAGTTTATCGATTTCTTCATTGATTGAACTGTCTTTTTCAATGTAGGTATCGGTTTGAGGAATGTAAGCCTCCGGTTGATAGTAATCATAATAAGAAACAAAATACTCCACCGCATTGTTGGGGAAAAATTCTTTGAATTCACTGCAAAGCTGCGCTGCCAGAATCTTATTGTGAGCCAAAACCAAGGTTGGTTTTTGAGTTTGGGCAATTACGTTGGCAATGGCAAAGGTTTTCCCGGAACCTGTAACCCCCAACAGGGTTTGCCCTCGGTGTCCTTGCTCAACACCTTGCACCATTTTTGCAATGGCTTTGGGCTGGTCGCCGGCAGGCTGATAAGGAGAATGCAGTTCAAATAAGGCCATGATTCACGCTCCTGACTGGCGGTTATTTTATTGGTCTTCAAAATTAATCTTCAAGGAGTTCCATGAGGGTATTCAGAGCGGTTTGCCATTGGATGTCGGTATCGGCATCGGGCAAGGCATAACAGTCGGCATTGAGTTGCTGTACGGTATCCAAATCCAAATTGCCACTGACGGTCAGCCCCACCGATTCCTGATACGCCGCTATAGCTTGTTGGGTTTGTTCGCCGAACGTCTCTTCTGTAACTGCAAAGCCTAAGGCCGTCAGTTTTACTTGTAACAGCTGAAGATCGCTGCTTTTAATCTTTTCGTTTTCGATGACCCCTAACGGGAAACTGGGAGAAAAGACGACCACATCTGGAGTCAGTCCAACGCCGGCTACCCAGTGTCCGTCCCGCGTGTACCAATTACTGGTGGTGAAGGTCAACCCGGAACCGTTACTCAAGCCACTTGAGCTCTGCCCTACACCTTTGCCATAGGTTTGAACTCCAATTAGAGGATCACCACTGTCTTGTAAAGCTCCGGCTAAGACTTCGGAAGCACTGGCACTATATTGATTCACTAAAACTACAACTGGGAAACCACGGTCTTTCAGGGTGGAGAACTCTTCATTGGTATAACCATTGGCATAGGTTATAGAGAAGATTTTGCCTTCCGGGACTAAGAGCTTGGCAGTTTCCACCACGCCGGTATGGGTGCCACCACCATTATTACGCAAATCAAGAATAAGACCTTTCATCCCTTGAGCCCGGAAATCCTCGATATAGGTTTGAACTTGTTTACCGGTTTGATCATTGAACGACGAGATGATAATCGTTGCGATGCCATCTTCGTTCATGCTACCGGTAACCGTAATGGTTTCAACCAAGGCCCTCGTGATACTGACTTCGAAGTCCTCTTTTTGTCCGGGTCTACGGATTTTGAGGAGCACATCGGTACCTACTTCGCCGCGCACTAAGACGATTCCATCTTGTGTAGACCAGCCCGCCACATCGGTACCGTCGACCGCTAAAATCTGATCTCCGGTTAATAACCCGGCAGCCTTGGCCGGGGAATTTTCGTAAGGTTGTACAATGGTAATATAGCCACCGCTGGTGATGACGGACGCACCAATCCCGGAGTAAAACCCGCTACGGTCATCCATCTTCATGGCGAAATCGTCGGCTTCATAATACGAAGCGTAATCATCGCCTAAGGTTTTTAACATGCCATCAATAGCACCGTCAATTAATGCTTCGTTATTGGGTTCCAAGGTAGAATTGACCGATACATACTGATATGCTTCTAAAAACGCATAGAGTTCCTGGTCTTGGCTAATCAATTCGGTGATCAGCGCGGTGTTATCTTGCGCAGCTTGTTGTCCGGGTGTATTGACGAGTTGTGTCCTGCGCCATAGCTGATAACCATTGAAAACCAGGGCAGCAGCAACTAAAATGCAACCGAGAAAAAACAAAACAGGGGTTTCGTTAAATTTCTTTTTCGGAGTTGGATTTTGTATTGTCTCCACCGGATCGTTATTCACAGAATCGGTTTTCACTTCATTTTCGTTCATGGGTAGCTCCTTATCTTTGGATTTTACCAGCCGATATAGTCTCTAGGGTTGACTCGTTCTCCGTCTACTCGGAATTCAATGTGTAAGTGGGGGCCGGTGCTCCAACCGGTGCTGCCAACCAAGGCAATCACATCGCCGCGGTCCACAACATCCCAAACATTGACTAAAATTTCGGAGCAATGACCATATAAGGTAACAATCCCATTGCCATGATCAATCATAACTAAATTACCATAGCCACCAGAGTTCCATCCGGCATAGATGACGGTACCTCCGTCAACCGCTTTGATGTCGGCCCCATAATACCCGGCGATATCGAGCCCACCATGGAAATTGGTGTTGTACCCTCCAAAAGGATCGTCCCGCCAACCGAACTCATCGGTGGTTCTGTGGGTGCTGGGAACCGGCCAAGTATAGACTCCGGTGCCGTAGCTGGGTCCTTGATTCTGCTTTTGCAGTTCTCGGATTGTCGCCTCTAAGGCAACAGCTTGCCGTTCAAACTCTTCGTACGCTTGGAGCCAATATTCCTTCTGACTCAAAATATTATCCATGAGTTGGCTGCGCTCAACACGTTTGTCCGATAATTCTGTTTCTCTTACCTGTGCCTGATATTCCAATGAGGCCAGGTAGTCATAATTGGCTTTTAATTGCTGATTGGCAGCTTCCTGCTCGGCTCTCAATTTTTGCTGCGCTTCTAAAATTTCAAGGTCTTTCTGAAAGAGCTGTGTGATCTGCTCAAACTGGGTCAGGAAGTCACTAAATGACGTGCTGCCAAAGAAAACTTCTAAATAACTGATGCTTCCGTTTTCATATAAAGAACGCAATCGCTGTCTTGAAACCTGATCTTGAGCAGCAATTTGCCGATTCAATTCTTCTAATTGAACATTTCCGGCTTGAATGTTCTGATTGACAACACCCTTCTGACCGGTAATCTCGTTAATCTGATTTTCGGTCCAATCCAATTCCCAGTCCACCACCGATAACTCATAAAGGATGCTGTTGGTCTGCTGTTCAGCCCATTGAATCTTTCCCCAAAGATCTTGTTTTTGGGCATTTGCCGCCTCTAGTGCATCTTCGTAATCGTCAATTTCATCGGCGAAAACCCAAGGATGAACCAAAATCAAACTACAAATCAAGAGCATTAGGATCCATTTTGATCGTTTCAACTGCTTCATCCTCCTTATACGTTTAAGTAGCGGCCTAAGGACAACATACTACCATAAAAGCCAATCACGATTCCGCCAATTGCTAGATTTCGAACCAACTGCAAAAGATACGGCATCATGGGGATTAGGGGCAAAAATGGGATTTGGACCGCCACATACTGATTCACGCGCGAATAGAGAAGGAACAAAACGCCACCCGCTACTAAAGCCCCCAATAATCCTAACAACATTCCCTGAAGCAGGAAGGGCCAACGAATAAACCAGTCTGAAGCACCCACAAATTTCATAATCTGAATTTCCTGCCTACGGGCATAAACGGTGAGTCGAATCGTATTCATCAAGACGAACAAGGTTGCTACCGAAAGACCGGCTACCAAGAGCAACATACCAATGCGCAAGGCTTGGGTCATGCTCATCAATTTTTCCACTTCTTCTCTGCCATAGCGTACTTCGGCGATTCCCTCCAGCTTTTGCAACCCTTCTGCTAGGCTGATCACCTGCTCGCCTTCGGTTGCATACACTTCAAAAGAATGCCGTAAGGGGTTGTCTGCTTGGTAGGACGCCAAGAGGTCTTTGCGATCTCCCAGACGTTCTCCCAACCGCTCCAGAGCCACGGTATTGGAGACAAATATAGTGGATTTGACGCCGGGGATTAGAGCAATTTCTTGAGTTAAGGCAGCAATACGTTCTTGCGAAATTTCGTCTTTCAAGTAGGCCGTGATTTCAAGTTTTCCTTCTACATCCTCCGCCATATACTCTAAATTAGCCGTTACAAGGAGGAAGAAGCCCAAGATAATAAACATTACCAAGGTGATTCCGACCGAGGCAAACATCATGCCACCGTTGTGGCGCATATCATGAAATGCTTCTCTAAAATAGTAAGCGATGGTATGGGGTTTCAATTAAGGTATCCCCCTTCCACGCGGTCTCTGACCTTTTTGCCATTTTCGATCACAATGACTCGATGTTTCATTCGATTCACCATTTCACTGTCGTGGGTTGCCATGAGAATGGTCATTCCTCGTTCATTCACCAAACTCAGCAATCGCATGATTTCCCAGGAGGTTGCCGGGTCTAAATTACCGGTTGGTTCATCGCAGATGAGGATTCCGGGATCATTGGCTAAAGCTCTGGCTAAAGCAACCCGCTGCTGTTCTCCACCGGAGAGTTGATTCGGATAAGAATGTTGACGGCCGCTCAAGCCTACGAGTTCCAAAAGCAACGGAACACGGTTTCGAATCGTTGCTACAGGAGCTTCTACCACTTGCATGGCAAAAGCAACATTTTCATGCACCGTTTTATTGGGTAAGAGGCGGAAATCTTGAAAGACGACGCCCAAACGTCTGCGTAACGCCGCGACCCGGCTTCTGCGTAGCCGATTGACCACTTGATTTTCTATGATGATTTGACCGGACGTCGGTTTTTCTTCGGCGGTTAAAAGTCGAAGAATGGTGGATTTTCCTGCACCGCTGGGGCCAACTAAATAAACGAATTCTCCGCGTTCTATGGTAAAGGATACATCATCCAAAGCACATACCTGATTTTTATAGGTCTTACTGACCGATTGAAAGGTGAGCATGGTTTCCTCCTGACAGAGTGATTCTTAGTTAAATTTTAACATTAAAAAATTCGACAGTGAGCTCAATATATCCTTTTCTATATAAAATGTTCATAAAAATATCAAAATTGTGAAAATAGCTGTTGTTAAAATAGTCAATACAGAGTAAAATATAGATAAGGATGTTTGAGCAAAGAAGGAGGAAGTATGGCAAAGAAACAAAACAAACTACAACTCATTCCCCTAGGGGGAGTCGCCGAAATCGGGAAGAACATGTCGGTACTTCGCTTCGGCCAAGAGATTATGATTATTGATGCCGGATTGAAGTTCCCGGGTGATGATATGCCCGGAATTGACTATATCATCCCAAATTTTTCGTACCTCATAGAACACAAGGATTTGATCAAGGGTATGTGCTTGACCCATGGTCATGAAGATCATATTGGTGCCGTAGCGTATTTACTTAAGGAAATCCAGGTGCCGATTTACGGTTCCGGGTTGACCCTCGGGTTATTGGGTAACAAACTCAAAGAGCATAAGGTCAATGCTGAAACTCATACGATTAAAAACGGAGACATCATTCAATTGGGTCGCTCTTTTAAAATTGAGTTTATTCAGAACAATCATTCCATACCCGACAGCTTCTCGTTGGCCATTCGCACTCCAAGCGGAATTTTGATTCATACCGGTGATTTTAAAATCGATCAAACCCCGGTCAGCGGACCAACCTTTAATTTAAAGAAATTGGCGGCCTACGGTCAAGAAGGGGTCTTGGCTCTGATGATTGACTCCACCAATGCCGAACGAGAAGGATACACCAAGTCAGAACGTATTGTAGGAAAAACCTTTGAAGAAATGTTGCGCACTCATACCGAGAGCCGCATCTTTGTTGCTACATTTGCTTCAAACCTCCACCGCATTCAGCAAGTCTTTGATGTTGCAGAAAAGTTTGGCCGTAAAGTCTCAGCAGTGGGACGTAGCATGATCAATAACATTGAGATTGCAGCTCGCTTAGGCTACTTGAAATTCATCGATAAGAATTATATCCCCATTGAGAACATCAATTCCTACAAAGATAGTGAACTACTGATCATTTCCACTGGTTCACAAGGGGAACCCCTAGCTGGTTTGACCCGTATGGCTGCACAAAGCCACCAAAAAGTCAATATTCGCCAAGGGGATTTGGTAATTATGTCCTCTTCTCCTATACCGGGTAATGAACGATTGGTTAATCGTGTTATCGATGGCTTGTACCGATGTGGTGCTACCGTGATCCACCAAGGCATGGCCGATGTGCATGTTTCCGGTCATGGAAGTCGTGAAGAAATCAAGATGATCCTGAACCTGGTACAACCGAAGAATCTAATTCCTTTCCACGGGGAATATCGTCATCAAGCCAGTATGATTCGTCTTGCAGAAGAGATGGGTTTCCCGCGCGACTGCAGCTACTCGGCAGAACTCGGGGATGTGATTGAAATCTCTGACGATGGCTTGCGCAAAGTTGGTTCTGTGAATGCCGGACCAATCTATGTCGACGGTATCGGCATTGGCGATGTGGGCAGTGCTGTGCTTCGCGATCGCTTACAGCTTTCCATGGACGGCACTTTGACCGTGGTCATGGCAATGGATTCTACACACAAGAATATACTGACCGGACCAGAAGTGTTGACCCGTGGCTTTATTTATGTAAAAGAATCCGAAGAACTGATTCGCGATATCCGTCAGTTGACCAAAGGAATCATTGCCGAACAAATCCAAATGGGCAACACCAACCTTAGTCTCATGGCAAACACCCTCAAAGACGCTTTGAGTGGTTATCTCTTTGAAAAGACCGAACGCACCCCAGTGATCTTACCAATCATCATGGAAGTCTATTAAGAAGCTACACAAAAAAACCCGAGACTCTCCGTTTTTAGGAGCATCTCGGGTTCTCTTTTTTTTAACGTCTGCGGCTGCTGATTAGATTTTTCTCCAAGAAGTTCAAGGAATCTAAAGCGATACAAGTGCCTAAGCCAACACATTCAATGGGGTTTTCAGCCACATAGGTGTGGATTCCAGTCTCTTGGGTCATCAATTTATCTAAGCCATCAATCAACGCTCCGCCACCGGTCATGATAATGCCTCTGTCCATAATATCGGCGGCCAGTTCAGGAGGAGTCCGTTCCAAAACCGTTTTCACCAGACTGACAATACTGTCAATGGTTTCTTGCATGGCGGTCATGGCCTGATGTGAGGTAATGGTCACGTTCTTGGGTAAACCAGTCACTAAATCGCGACCGCGTACTTCTAAGTAAACTTCACGCGAACCCGGGAAAGCGGTACCAGCTTGGATTTTAATATCTTCTGCAGTACGTTCACCAATGAGTAAACGATATTCATTGCGCATGAAACGGATAATCGATTCGTCTAATTTGTCTCCGGCAACACGAGCTGCCTCAGAAACCACGATTCCACCCAGTGAGATCACGGCTACATCGGTCGTGCCTCCACCAATATCAACGACAATTGCTCCGTTGGGTTTGGCTACATCGATTCCCGCTCCCAAGGCCGCAGCTAAAGGTTCTTCAATTAGAAAAGTTTGACGTGCACCGGCTTCATTGGCAGCTTCCAATACGGCGCGTTGTTCCACCGTCGTAATTCCCGAAGGAACTCCGATCATGAGTCTGGGCCCGAAAAAGCGGTTATTCCCACAAACTTTGCGAATAAAATGCTGTAACATCTGCTGGGTTACATCGTAATCGGCAATGACCCCTTCCCGCATGGGTCGAACCGCAATGATATTGCCCGGGGTTCTTCCGATCATCTGACGCGCTTCTTCGCCGATCGCCAGGGGCTTTCCGGTGTCGCGGTCAACTGCAACAACAGAAGGTTCGTTTAAGACAATACCTTTATTTTTTATGGAAACCAGAACACTGGCTGTCCCTAAATCAATTCCGACATCCATACCAAAACCAAACATGGCTGTTTCCTCCCACTCTACAATTCTAAATCGGCAGCGCCTTTTTTATTCGATTCTACGCTTGTTCATTCCTGCTTTTCTTCTGCTACTTGATTTCTTTTAAGCCAAAGAAGACCCTCTCGCAAAATAATGCGGTCGCGTAATAAAATATACTTCATGGTGTAATCTAAACATTGATTTTTCTGCATCCGAAAACTGGCTTGTTTGGGTGTGAACCAGCGCAGCTGAAAGCCTAACCGACGTTCATTCGCACTTAAATCGCTTCCCACCGAAGGGCCACTGACACGGGCAACAAAACAATAGGAGTGTTGCAAATAGTGATTTCTGGCTTTATGTTCTTCAATACTGCCCAGTTCGGTTAAGATCTCTACCGGAAATCCGGTTTCTTCCCGGACTTCACGAATAAAAGCTTCTTCTTTTGTTTCACCGAATAGCATTCCGCCACCGGGCAATTTATAGATTCGCATCTTGCTTAAATACATTAAAGCAATTTTTCCTTGATCGTTGATAATCACACCGCGAGCCCCGAAGCGTGAGATCCGTTGGACCAGTCCTAAATCCTCGCCGGTGACTTGCCGATCTGTGATGCGTCCCAGAAATCGCATTTTTGCTTTCACCTCCTTTTTATTTAAGACTGTTGTTCATCCTCCAAGGGTCGCATTAGCGGGAACAGGACTCCGTCCCGTATATTTTCTAAGTTGAGCAACACTTGTAATAAGCGGTCAATACCCATCCCCCAGCCCGAAATCGGCGGCATGCCGTATTCCATGGCTTTCAAATAATCTTCATCCAAAGGCATCGCTTCTGCATCGCCTCGGCTACGCAATTCCGACTGAGACTCTAGGCGAATGCGTTGATCCACCGGGTCAACCAATTCAGAGTAGGCATTGATAATTTCAGCACCGTTGACCACCAATTGGAACCGGTCGGTAATCTGCTCATCGGTATCGTTTCTCCGCGCCAAAGGAGATAAGTCAAGGGGATGACACGTCAGAAAGACCGGAGAGATCATGAAGGGACGACTTACTTTTTTGTAGAGTTGGTCAATGAGGTTTCCTTTACCCAAACTCTCTAAACTCTCATGTTCTAAGCGGATTCCCTTACTGCGAATGGCCTTGAGCAACGAGGGACCGTCCGGATGATCATCGATATCAATGCCGGTGTCTTTGAGAATCAGTTCCCGGAAGGATACAACCGGCCACTCTTGGGCAAAGTCGATTTCCTTGTCACCAATGGTCAGCGTTGTAGACCCGAACAATTCCTGCAAAATGGTCAAGATCATGGCACGCAACATTTCCATATTATCTTGATAATTAAAGTAAGCACTATACCCTTCAATCATGGTAAAGTCTTGTAAATGAACCGGACTGATGCCTTCATTGCGGAAGCATCGTGAGACTTCGAAGACATGCTGGAATCCACCAACGATGAGTCGCTTCAAATAGGTCTCCGGTGCAATGCGCAAGTAGACATCGATATCAAGGGCTTTATGATGGGTCAAGAATGGGGTTGCCAGGGCTCCTGAAGCTTTGTTCGTGAGAATTGGTGTTTCCACTTCTAAAAAGCCGCGTGTTTCTAAAAAACGCCGAATTGTGCTGAGCATTTTGGAACGCATTAGAAAAACGTTTCTGCTCTCTTGATTGGAAATCAGATCCAAGTAGCGTTGACGATAGCGCAATTCTTGATCGGCCAGTCCATGCCATTTTTCGGGCATTTCTCGTAAGGCTTTTCCCAAAAAGGTATGCTGAGCAACCTGCAAAGACCGCTCACCACTGTTGGTCGTGAACATTTCGCCTTCTACTCCTACAAAGTCGCCAATATCCACGGTTTTGTGGAAGAAATCGTATTGATCTTCCAAGGTATTCTTCTTCAACACAAATTGCAGTTTACCCTGAACGTCTTGTAGGTGGGCAAAGGTAATCTTACCCATTTTGCGAACAGAGATGACACGTCCTGCCAGTCTTACATGGGTTGTGCCGTCCGGTAGATCAAAGGCCTCTTTCAAGGTATGGGATACCGGAAAGCGTTCGGGATACACCTGAACCCCGGATTCCTGTAAAAGCTTTAATTTATCGACCCGATAATCGGCAAAGCTGCGATAATAAGATTGGTACTGTTCAATATTCATCCAAACAACCTCCGATGGTTTTCTATTCTTTCATTGTATACTCCGCTATGTTCTCATGTCAAGTGTAGATTGTTAGGACTTTCACGGACAATAACACGAACTTTTTGTGGTATTTCTTGACAAACGTTCACCTTAGTTCTATAATGAAATATCTAACTACCTTATAGAGAGAGAAGGAGAGGATGGACCATGAAAAACAAAGATTTACACGTTGCTTTAGGAAAAGTTTTCCGCAGTCACTGGCGAGCAACAACAAACCGGTTCGCTACACTAGGATTGAGCAGTGCTCAACCAAAAATTCTTCATTTCTTGTCCGATAATGCTGGATCCATGCAAAAAGAGATCGCAGAAAGTTGCAACATAGAGCCTGCAACCGCAACCAGCATTCTGACCGGTATGGAGCAAGCCCAATTGATCGTACGTCGTGCTGACGAAAAAGACCGGCGTGTAGTTCGTACCTATTTGACCGAAAAAGGTCAAGACATGTTGCATGAAATTTGCAATATTTTCCATGAAATCGAAGAAGTGACCTATGGTGATTTCAGTGATCAAGAAATCGACATGCTGCATCGCTTTTTAGAACGTATGGCAACAAACCTGCAAAAAGCAGAGCAAGAAAGCATGTGATCCTTTGCGAGATATGACTCAAGGAAAGCCACTCCCCCATATTGTGGCTTTCGGAATGCCTATGCTCATAGGAAATTTATTTCAACAGTTCTATAATCTGGTAGATTCAATCGTGGTGGGACGCTTTGTTGGACCACATGCTTTAGCAGCAGTCGGAACCAGCGGTCCCTTAATCAATCTTTTAATTGCTGTAGCCATGGGTTTGACCATGGGAGCCGGTATCGTCATTGCACAGTTATTTGGAGCGAAGCTGACCGACAAAATCAAGGCAACGATATCTACGACTTTGATTTTACAATTTGCTTTGGCTTTGCTCATGACCGGTATTGGGGTGATCTTTCACCGCCAAATGCTGCAAATGATTCGGGTTCCTGCCGAGATTATGGACGGTGCCGCGCGCTACATGAGTATTTATTTTTACGGCCTTCTATTTTTGTTCACCTATAATACCTTTGCTTCTATATTGAGAGCTTTGGGTGACTCCAGAACCCCCCTTTATTTTCTAATCATCTCCAGTGTAATCAACACCCTCTTAGATTTATACTTTGTAGCTGTTCTCGGTTGGGGAGTCGCCGGAGTAGCCTGGGCAACCCTGATTGCTCAAGGAGTTTCAGCGCTGCTGTGCTTTCTCTACGTAACCGCTAAAATCGATTATTTTCGTTTTCATAAAGGGGAATTCGTTTTTGCACCAACTTTGCTGCGTGATATTTTGCGCATTGGCGTCCCGGGTGCATTACAGAGTTCGGTGGTCCACTTAGGCTTTATCTTGATGCAAAGTCTCATCAACAGCTTTGGCGTATTGAACATGGCTGCTTATACGGCTGCTGCCAGACTCGAAGGATTAGCGCATCTGCCCTCGGGAAATTTCACCCAAGCTTTGGCTACGTTTGTTGGCCAAAACATGGGTGCCGGTCGAATTGACCGGGTCGAGGCAGGTCGAAAATCCTTGGTAAAGATGACCAGCATTATTAGCTTAATTACTGCCGTTGTGATTTTTGTATTGGGACCGAAATTGATTGGCATCTTTATCAACGCTTCCGAAGTGGAGATCATCACAAGGGGAAGCAATTTCTTAAAGATATATGCTCCCTTCCTCGTGATTTTCTCCTACCTTGGTTGCAACACTGCTGTTCTGAGAGGTTCCGGAGACTCGGTGTTTTCCATGATCTGCGGGTTGACCGATTTAGGGGTGCGGGTTGGAACAGCCTACTTGTTAGCCTCTATTCCTCAAATTGGTTTCTGGGGTATCGCTTTAGCGATTCCGGTAGGATGGAGTGCTGCTGCTGTTTTAAGCGCGTTGCGATACCATAGTAAACAGTGGCAAGATAAAACCGTTTCGGCATTACAGAAAACATAAACGATAAATCGCCTTCTCAACAACATTGAGAAGGCGATTTCTTATTTTGCTTCTGCCCAGGAGTGACCGATATTCGACTCCGCCACAACCGGTACCGAGCGTAAGATTGCTTTTCCAGCTCGTTCCATTTGTCGTTGCAGAAAATATTGGGCTTCAACCTTTTGCTCTTCAGGTACTTCCATGAGAATCTCATCATGGACACAGGCAATTAGATGCCACTTGGGATTCCGATTTTCTTCCATGATCAAGCCTAATGCTTTTTTGGTGATATCGGCCGCACTGCCTTGCACAGGCATATTGTACAAACCGGCTACCCCGGCTTGACCGGACCATATATAGCGTCTGCCGGTGAGAGTGCGCGTCTCGGAAGGCAGGCCATCTCGTCTTTTTTGGGCATCTTCTTCACGGACTCGCTTATGCCAACGTTCTATGCCGCGATACGCTTGAAAAAAGCGTTGCCGAAATTGCTCTGCTTGCTGCATACTCATTTCAACACCATAGGTGTCCTGAGCATAGCTCTGCAAGCCTCTTGCCCCCATCGCGAAAATCAGCCCGAAGTTGATTGCTTTTGCTGCCTGCCGCTGCTGTTTGTCGACTAAGGGCATTGGCACCCCGGAAACTAAAGAAGCGGTCAAGCGATGTAGATCTTCCCCCTGTTGATAGGCCTTGATCATCCGTGCATCTTGTGCCATTTCTGCAGCGACTCGTAATTCAATCTGCGAGTAATCGGCGATTACCAAAACCCGCCCGGGAGGAGCTTGCCAGCAGGCTCGAAAGGCAAAGTCTCGCGGGGTCTGCTGAATGTTGGGCGACGAACAGGAGAACCTACCGCTGGAAGATCCCACTTGCTCATAGTGAGAATGAACACGACCGGAAACGGGATGGATAAATTTAGGCAAGGTTTCGATAAAGGTGTTGAGTTGTTTGCTCAGTTTGCGATACTCCAATAAATCGGCAACTTCCGGGTGCTCCTGGGCTAACCGGTTCAGCGTGTGCCGATTGGTGTCTTGCACAGCGATTCCTTTCCTTTGTAAGGCAGCACGCAACTGTTCTGGGCTGTCAAGGTTGATATCACTGACTTCGGCACCCCCTAAAAGATTCATCTGCTGCTTGCGTTGCCCTAAAAAAGGGAGCAGTCTTTCTTCGAGGATGCTGATTTGCTGTTTGATCTCATGCCCTAATGTCTCCATCGCTTCTGCATTCAAATACATTCCGGTTTCTTCCATATCTACGACCGCGTGAACGCAGTCGAACTCCAACTTCGCCACATCGACCAATCCATTGGAAATCAAGTCTTGCACCATACGACTCCGCAACGGCAATAATAAAGAAACCCCTTGAGCGAAGGCTAAAAGCGGGGAATCTCCGTAGAGCGGTCCGTATTCAATCCAGGGTTTAGCTTCATAATCCAAATAAAACTTTGCGATTGCACCAAAGTCATAGGAAGCCGGTCCGGTCGGTGTAGTGAGAATTTGAGCTGCCAAATATGGATCAAACCAGGTGCCATTGGGTTTCAATCCCAAGCGGCGTAAAAAGCGAATACCCTGTTTGGCCTTATACATAACTTTGACCACGCTGCGGTCTTCCAAAATTCTGCTCAACAGTTGCACGTCGTCGGCGGTAGGCAAACGACTAAAATCAATCAGCCAAACATCTTCGCGATTGGCATTCAAAGCCAGATTCAAAACCGGATGTAACAGGGGGTCGGGGCCATCGCTTTGGATTTGAAGCGCCAAATACTTGCAACCTTCCAAGGCGATTACGGCCTCTTGCAGTTGCTCTCGATTGACGATCAAATGAAATTTCATCGGTATACCCCCTTTCCTTTTTCTTTTCGCGATGAAACCAAGAATCTCCTTGCAGAGACCTTCATATCCTTTACGCCAGATTGGAATTGTGATATACTATTGCAGATTGAATTTGAGAGGGGGAAATCTGCCATGATCCATGAAGAATCAGCAGGGGGCGTTATCGTGTATAAAGGAAAGGTTTTGGTTGCACGGAATCGCTTTGGCAATTGGATCTTTCCCAAAGGTCATTTAGAGCTGAACGAGACTGCCGCAGAAGCCGCTTTACGCGAAGTGGAAGAGGAAGTTGGTTTAAAAGCCGAAATCCAGGAACCCATCGGTCAAACCCATTATCAATTCAGCTCTTCCGGTAAAATGCACTCCAAAACCGTGTATTGGTATTGGATGCGCGTCAAAGACCCCCTCTATACGTTAAATCGACGTGAAGGCTTTGTCGATGCCGTTTTTGCACCAGTGGAAGAGGTGCAGGCGATGTTAGCCCATGATAATGATCGATTGCTTTTGGAAAGCATCGCTGAACGAATAAAAGCAGAGGAGACCGAAACCATTGAGCATCAACACTCTATTATTTGATTTAGATGGAACCCTAATAGACACCCGGCAATTGGTCATCGCTTCCTTTCAACACACCTTTCAAGAAGTTCTGGGCTTGCCGATCAGCGCCGAAGAGGTTCTACATGATTATGGAAGACCTCTCACCTATTCGTTTGGTCGCTATACCCAAGACAAAGCCGTAGTCGACGAAATGCTGCGTGTGTATCGGAAACACAATGTTGAAGTCCATGATCAAATGGCTCTTCCCTTTCCGCACATCAGTGAAGATTTGGCCGCATTGCAAAAGGCCGGTTTCCGCATGGGTGTAGTCACTAGCAAAAAACGTCCCACTGTTA
This sequence comes from uncultured Eubacteriales bacterium, assembly GCA_964425745.1. Lineage (GTDB taxonomy): Bacteria > Bacillota > JAAYKD01 > JAAYKD01 > JAAYKD01 > CALCNS01. The sequence continues at coordinate 59,739 of CAYRNW010000004.1, forward strand.
TGATGGGGATCCGACTTTTCAATATGGAGAGTTTTTTTGAAACTTATGTTTGCGAAGAAGACACCAAGATTCATAAACCCCAACCGGATCCGTTACTGGAAGCAATGAACCGCATGCAAGTATCCCCGGCAGAAACCCTATATGTAGGAGATAGCCCCTACGACATCCTTTGTGCGCACGCTGCCAACACCACTTCGGCCGCTGTTCTTTGGAGCAACTTCCCCCCGGAAACCTGGGACGAGGTCAAGCCAACGTATCGTTTGGAACGATTAGACCAACTATTGACGCTTCTTAAAAACTAGATACTATGTAAAAAAAGTAGTCTCCTTGGCATTTTTGTCAAGGAGACTGTTTTATGAGTGCTCGAACCACGGCTCCGGCAGCCAACATGCCGGCCACCGGCGGAACAAAGCTAAGACTGCCTGGTGGTGTTCTTCCCCCTTGAGTTTCTTCTCTATCGGAATCAACTTCCCTCTCCGGTTTCAGCTTGGGACCTGGGGCATATAAAACTTGAAGACCTTTATCAAGTCCCTCTTTCCTCAATTTCAACCGAACTTTTCTTGCTAAAGGGCAATCATGAGTCTTGGAGATATCGGCAAGGCAAAAGTTTTCTGCGGTCAGTTGATTTCCGGTACCCATCACGCTTAAAACCGGGATACTCCTCTTGCTTGCTTCCAACAAAAGAGCTACTTTGGCATCGACCTGGTCAATGGCGTCGATCATATAATCCGGGGACTCTGGAAAGAACGTTTCGACATTGTCCGGGGTGATCCATTGTGTATAAAGACTAACCTTGCATTGCGGGGATATGTCCATAATCCGGGCTTTGGCAACATCGGTTTTATAGTGTCCCACAGTGGAATGCAGCGCATAAAGCTGACGATTTAAGTTACTCACAGAGACAACATCACCGTCAATTAGGATGACGCGGCCCACGCCCACGCGCACCAACGCTTCGACTGCATAAGAGCCAACACCCCCTAAGCCAGCAATCATAACGCTCATCTTGGCTAATCGGTCTACACTTTCTCTTCCGATCAACATCTCGGTCCGACTGCTGAAATGTTCATTGTTCATAATTTATTCCCCCAATATGATACGATAACGACACATTTGACCCTTGCAAGTGATAAGAATTTGCGCTACAATACAGCATACAAACTTTAGGATATAAAAGGTGACGATTATGCATTCATTTCGCTTTAGCAGGAAGACTCTCCTGCTAGGCTCTTTGCTCTTCCTCGGAGCTTCACTTGTTTTGACTACACTCCAGATCAGAGCCCATAGTGCCGATGCTTATGCTCTCTTAGAGGATCCTCTCTTTGAAAACGCTTGTTTCATTGGGGATTCCTTTACCAACGGGCTTAAAACCTACACTAAGCTCGAAGCCTACTTCATAGAGGAAGTAGGGATGACCTTGGCGAAAGGGTTGCAGAGGCTACCGGAACTCGACGCCATGGAACCCAGCCGTTTTTTTATTCTCCTCGGCATCAACGACCTCGGCCATGGTTACACTACCAAAGAGTTCTTGGAGTTGTATGGTCAGATGATTCAGGAAATCAAAGATCGCTTCCCCAAAGCCCCGATTTATGTACAAGCGATTGCTCCGGTTACCGCCACTCGTTCGATTGATGACCCCGCCCATAGTAATGAAAAAATCAACGAGTTTAATCAAGCTCTCAAGGATTTTGCAAGACAAGAACGGTTGAAATTTCTCGATCCTTGGAGCCTTTTCAAAGATGACGGGGCTCTCCGTTCCAGTGACAGCTCAGACGGCCTTCACTTAGAATACTCCGGATATTTCGTTTGGTTGGATCAAATCAGACGCCTCGCTCGATAACACCGATTTGTAAAGGAGGTCGCTATGAACAGACCGGAAAGCGCTCTGCTGCTTCACCGCCGCAGAATGACCCTTATAAAAAATATCTTTATTCTCTTAATTACACTTGCTTTATTTGTAGCGTTGATCACCAGTTTTATTACCAATAAGACTCCATGGAGATTGGACAGAAACAGTCCTTCCGTCGTTTCAGAATCCCATCTCAATTTACGTTGGATCGATGAAGTTTTGCTTCCCAGCGGCCTTGGCACCATTGACGACAACGGCACGATTACCTCTTGGATCCACACCAAAACCTCTGGAACGGTCTTGAGTATTGCCGCGGACCAAACCACAACCAGCTCCGCCAGTATCATTTTGAAAGACTATTCAATGTTTGTCTACGCGGATCAAACCCACCAGATTTGGCTGCACCGCAGCCAGAAGAGTTTACAAGCTTACAGTGACACCAGCACGGTGCTATGGGAACAACGCTTCCCCACCTGGACTGAATCTGCTTGGGCCAGTGACGACGGTTACATTTTGGTTTTAAGTCTCATCAATGAAACCGATTGGAAGGTCTCTCTGATTAGTAATCAAGGTACTTTGCTATGGGAACATGAAACCCTGCAACGTCTCATCACCGGTGCCAAAATCGCACCACAAGGGAAAGGTGTCTTGCTCACGACTCGTACCCAACAAGCGCCTTATACAACGGAGTTTGTTTTACTGAATGAAAATGGTTTAGTGCTAGACAGCATCAGTCTGCCGGCAACCGTCTTGCATAGTTCCGCTTTGCATAGCGACGGCTTATCGGCTGTGGTTTCTACCGATCAGGAATTATATTTCCTAAAGGATCCAAAGCAACAAACAATCTCAACTTCAGCACTACTTCCAACCACAGCACCCTCTACGACTACACCAACTACAGAAACAGCACCAAAGGAACCTGGGGAAGCAAAATTGACCCTACCGGCCCCAATTACAAGCTTGGTGATGGCAGAGAAGAACAACAGTGTCATCGCTGCTTGTTGGGATGATGTCAACAAGAGTGGATGGTTGGTTTACGTAGACAAAAACAAGCAAGTTCTTTGGAGTGAACCTTTAGTAGAGAAACCTTTCCTTTTAGGTGTTCATCCTTCCGGCTTTGCAGTATATGGGGGAGGTAATAGTCAACTATTTACCTATACCAATCAGGGAGCCGTAATATGGAAACACACTGTAACCGAGAAAAACCTGATTGATTTCGCCTTTTCACCCAGTGGTGAATTCATTGCCGGTCTCGACAGTAACGGGAAGCTCTTCCTCTGGCAAGTTCCTTAACCGAAAGGACGTGAAAACTCATGACGGACTCCTTACTCAAAAGTTATAACTGGATCGACGGTGTTATTGTATTGATGCTGCTAATTGGGGCTTTTAGAGGCTACCGTTCGGGTTTTTTGCGAGCAGTCATCGGCCTCAGTGTCACCATTGGTGGTGTTGTTGCTGCCATTATGTATCATCCTCAGGTAGCACTTTGGCTCAATGATTTATTCAAATTGCAAGAGAAAATCATCACCTACTTAACACCCAGGATTACCATCCCAACGATGCCAATTTCCGAAGCCGACCCTATTGGCTTTTTGGCCGAGCATGTTTTAAAAATGAAATTGCCCCAAGCCACGCTTGATTATTTACGTGAGAGTGTAGAATCTTTAGGAAAAATCAATGTTCAAGCCATGGCTGGGAATCTAAGTGAATTGGTTGCGAGCTTGTTGGCCAGCTTATTAATCAACGCACTTGCCTTTTTAACCATCCTTGTTGGAATTCATTTGGCAGGTAATGTTCTCTTATTCTTCTTACGCCATATCTTGCGGGTGGCAGGAAGTTTGCCCGACCGTCTCTTTGGTTTAGCAGTGGGAGGTCTGCAATCGGCAGCGTTAGTTGTGGCTGTGCTGGCCCTAATCGTACCAATCTTGGCTTCGGGAGGTCAAACCACCCTTGCCGAAGCGGTCTCTGAATCGATGTTGGCCGATTATTTGATGAAGCTCTATTATTCAATACTCTCTTTGTTTTCCTAAAGGAAGGTAGAACTATGGCAGATTATCTGATTGGTGACGTTGTAAAAATGAAAAAAGCGCATCCATGTGGTGGAGACACATGGGAGGTCTTACGCATTGGCATGGACTTTCGCATCCGTTGCCAGACCTGTGGACACAGCCTGCTGATTCCTCGCAGTAAATTCGAGAAATCGGTCAAAGTGGTCCTTCAACGAGGCGATGAAGCAAAAACGGCTCAAAATCGTCCGCTTTTTGACCTGAATCTGCCTGAAAAAAAGGAATAACTTCTGTTTACAAGGTTGCAATTTTCTTTTACATGTGATACAATTTCTTAGTTCCCCCGCTCTGCCAAAGGCGGAGCCGTTAGTCCGGGGGGGAGGAGGTGAATGGAATGAATCATTACGAATTGATGTACATCATGGTTCCTACCTTAGAAGGCGAAGCCTTGGAGACCGTGATGACGAAGGTCACCACATTGATCGAGTCGGTCAATGGCACCATCACTGAGGTGAAGAAATGGGGCAAACGACGTCTCGCATATGAAATCAACGACATTAAAGAAGGTTTCTATGTAGTTGTTACCTTTGACGCAGACCCCAGTAGCATTACTGAAATCGATCGTGTTTTGAAGCTCACTGAAGAGATTTTGCGCTTCATGATTACAAGAGATGAAGATTAAGAGAGATACGGAGGAATGAGCGATGGTTAACCATATCGTTTTAGTCGGCCGTCTCACCCGAGACCCCGAAATGCGTTATACCCCCAGCGGTGCTTCGGTAGCCCGTTTCACCTTGGCTGTTGACCGCAATCGTAAAGGCCCCAACGGAGAACGTCAAACTGACTTTATTCGTTGCAGTATCTGGAATAAACAAGCTGAATTCGTCATTAACTACGTACAAAAAGGCCGCTTAGTGGCCGTTGAAGGGTCCCTACGCATTGATAGCGTCACCCAACCCGACGGCACCCGCCGCGATTACGTAGAGGTTTCCTGCAATTCCATAACCCCCTTGGATCGACCCAAGGATTCCGGTATGGACAGCGGTGAAATCCCAGGCGATATGCCTTACGAATCCTATGAAGGTAGCAAGTCCGGTAAACAAGCTCAAGAGAGCGATGACGACGTACCTTTCAACTAAAAATCAACTGAACATATAAAGGAGATAAGATCCATGGCTGACTTCAATCGCAATCGCAACCGCGATGCTGATGATAAAAATGAACGCCGCTCCAGAGGGCGTAAGCCCCGCCGCCGCGTTTGCAGCTTCTGCGTAGACAAAGTCGAACAAATCGACTACAAAGAAGTAGATCGTCTACGTCGTTTCCTCACTGAGCGTGGTAAAATTTTACCCCGTCGTGTTTCCGGAAACTGTGCAAAACATCAACGCAAATTAACGCAAGCTATTAAGAGAGCACGAATTGTTGCTCTGTTGCCTTTCACAACTGAATAGTACTTGAACCGCCTAGAATCAAAGCTGGGCGGTTTTTGTTTGGCTCTAACCCGTTATTGACGAAAAGAAAAACATCGGCTAAAATGGAGTGTCCTACTTATGAACTTCATATGAAGTCCTCCAGAAAGCAGGAACCGCAAACCCTTAGAGCGAAATTATTAGAGTGTTACTCTTGAAAGGTGGTGAGACTTTGAATCGTGCTTACCCAATCCGCTCGTTGACGGAAGGTGCAACGATGAGCGGTGTGTTTATTCTGCTGGCCATCATAACCTATTATTCTCCCATTGGCACAATTCTGTTATTGGCCATGTCAGCGCCCACTGCGATTCTTGTCCTTCGCCATAATTGGAAGGTCGGACTCTTGTCTGCTGTGTCTTCTTTGCTCCTGTTGCTGATCTTGTTAGATCCAATCTACGTTTTGACCGGGTGCTTGACGCTACAATTCACCGGCTTAATTTTGGGGATTTCCTTGCGCAATCAGTGGGGTCCTTGGACTTCTGTTTTTACCACCAGTGTCGCATGCTTACTGGGTTTTCTTTTTCTAATCGCCGCTAGCTCTCTGATCTTTGATATCAATTACATTGATGAGATGATTGAAATGTATCGGCAGGCGTCCGTCGCCTCGTTGGAATTGGCCCAACAATTTAACCTTCCTGAAGAGCAAACCACCTTATTACAGAGAGTTCCCGAACTCATTGAAACTGTGTTCACAACGCTGTTTCCCATGCTTTTGGTTTTAAGCTCCTTTATCAATGCTTTGTTGAATTATCAAGTCATGGTCTTGCTTGGCAAACGCATGAATTTTACGGTCAGATCTCTACCTCCTTTCCAAACCTGGCGTTTACCCGATTGGTTTGGCTTAGGTTACATGGTTGCTTTTATTGCGAATTGGCTGGGACAAACTCAATCGATTGCCCCTTTGGTCATGACTGCAGATAATATTTATCAACTTTTTTACTTCCTGCTTCAAGTTCAAGGCATCTCCGTTTCCGTTTGGTATTTACTGAAATTCAATGTAAGTCCAATCTTCCGCTGGTTGGTCCTTCTCTTCTTATATTTAAATCCCTATCTTGCCTTTATTGCAATTTTAGTGGGTTTAGCCGACCTCATTTTCGACCTCCGAAGACTAACCCCCCGCAGAAGGCTACCACCTCCGGAAACGTTGCCGGAAGAGACTCCTCAATAAGAAAGGAATGATACATCATGGAAGTCATTTTAACCCAAGACGTAAAAGGTGTGGGCCGCAAAGGTCAAAAACTCAATGTAGCAGAAGGCTATGGCCGAAATTATCTTTTACCCAGAGAATTGGCCATTGAGGCAACCGCCGGTGCCGTTCAACAAATGATTCAACGCGACGAAGGCAAAGCTCGTCGTCTGCAACGCGAAAAAGAAAAAGCAATGGAAACAGCCAAGCAATTAGAGAACGTTAGCGTGGTCATAAAAAGCAAGCACAGCGAAGGTGGTAAACTTTTTGGTGCCATCACTACCAGTCAAATCGCCGATGAACTCAGTCGTCAGCACAAAATCAGCATCGATCGCAAAAAAATCGAGTTGAAAGACCACATCAAGACCTTAGGGGTCTTTGAAGTTCCGGTTCGGATTTATCCGGAAATGGTTGTAAAATTGGTTGTTAAAGTCCATCCTATCGATTAATCTGAGTAGACAAATGAACCCCCGGAGGAATTTACGTTGCAACAAACAATACATGATTATCTGAATCAATTCAAGGATTTGAATTGGCAAGATCTTTCCGAAAAAACCGATCTGCTTCACCAACGCGTCACCGCACTTTATGCACTAATGGCTCAAGTGATGGGTCCCGACCGTTTGGTAGGCCGTGCCGCAAAACTGGAAATCGTTGATTTAGTCAGCGATGAAGATGTCATCAATCGCTTGTGGGGCTTACAAAAATTGATTCATGGGGATCCGGATGTAGTAAAGCCAAGTACCGAAAACCTACCGGCCGTCATGGAACAAATAGAAAATGACTTGGCAGAATTTATTGCCCGCCGCTCGGTTGAGGATCGTTTAGAACGCATTGTCAGTGAACGGCTACAAAGTCAGCAAGAAGATTACATGCGTGACATTAAATTGTCGTTGATCAAAGAGGAAAACGGTCCTGAAACCGAAATTACCTTGCGTAAGCTCAACGATTTAATCCATTTAGAAAAACGGAAAGCCCCAAAAATGGCTATGGAGCAAATGCGTCCCCAAACCTTGAATGAGGTTGTGGGGCAGGCGCAGGCGAAAGTCGCTCTCATGGCTAAATTAGCCACGCCTTATCCACAACATATTTTACTCTATGGGCCTCCTGGCGTTGGCAAAACCACGGTTGCTCGTTTGGTATTAGAAGAAGCGCGTCGCTCCACTCGCTCAGCCTTTGGTGCAGAAGCTCCCTTTGTAGAAGTGGACGGCACGACCTTGCGTTGGGATCCACGAGAGATTACCAATCCTCTCTTAGGTTCTGTGCATGATCCAATCTACCAGGGAGCCCGTCGTGATTTAGCCGACAGCGCCGTTCCGGAACCCAAGCCCGGACTTGTGACGGAAGCACATGGAGGCATTTTATTTATCGATGAGATTGGCGAGATGGATTATCAACTCCAAGCCAAATTACTCAAAGTTCTGGAAGACAAGCGCGTCTTTTTTGAGTCAGCCTATTACGACCCGGAAAACACCAATGCTCCGGAATATATTCATAAGCTCTTTGAAGAAGGAGCTCCGGCTAACTTCATTCTCATTGGAGCAACCACACGGAGCCCCGAAGAGATCAACCCTGCTATCCGTTCCCGCTGTGCAGAGGTTTTCTTTGATCCCCTTTATAAGAGCGATATTGAAGAAGTGGTGAAAGGCGCTGCTCAACGGTTGAAAATCAACCTCGAAGACGGTGCCGAGACCCTCATTGCCGAGCACACCGACGAAGCGCGCAAAGCCGTCAATATTTTAGCCGACAGCTATGGTTATGTCATTTCCCGCATGGAAGGCAAACTTGATCGCCGTAAAAGTGTGAATGTTTCAGTAGCTGATGTCCAAGAGATCTTACAAATCAGCCGTATTTCCCCACAGGCACCCGGAAAATCTTCTCCGATTGGTAAGGTTGGTCAAATCTTCGGTTTAGGCGCATTTGGCTTTACCGGCTCTGTTTTAGAAATCGAAGCCGCAGTCTTCCCCACCCAAGAACCGGGAAAGGGTCAAATCCGTTTCAACGATACCGCAGGCAGTATGGCCAAGGATTCCATCTTTGTGGCTTCTACCGTAATACGCAAAACGTTGAACATTCGCTTGAACGACTACGATGTCCATGTCAACTTTATTGGGGGCGGCAATGTCGACGGACCCTCTGCCGGTGCTGCGCTCACCTTAGCCTTGATCAGCGCCTTACAAAATAAGCCTTTGCGTCAAGACATTGCAATGACCGGAGAAATCTCCTTACAAGGGTTGATCAAGCCGGTAGGTGGACTATACGGAAAGCTCTACGGGGCTGCTCGCGCAGGTCTAAAGGAGATCCTAATTCCGGAAGAAAATCGCAAAGAATTACCTGCAGAAATGTATGGCGTTCGTCTGGTAGCGGTTCAGACTATTGAAGAAGCCATGAAATTAATGTTATTATAAAGATTGACAGGAAGGGAGTGTTATGATGCCGGAGCAGATGATGCCTAACAACCCGGAAGCCGAACAGTCGGTATTGGGTTCTCTCATCATTGAACGCAATGCTGTGACGAGTGTTATGGAAGAGTTGCAAGAAACCGATTTTTATCGGGAGAGTCATCGCCAAATCTTTGCTGCCGCTTATGCACTCTATGCCCGTGGTGAGCCATTAGACTTAATCACCTTAGTCGCTGAGTTGAGGAGGCGTCAGAACTTAGAAAGTGCCGGGGGACTCAGTTACTTGAATCAATTGGCCGAAATTGTTCCAACCACCGCCAATCTCCCCTCATACATCAAAGAGCTGCAAGACAAGGCCACCTTGCGTGCTATGATCATGAGTGCTCACAAAATTACCAATCTGTCTTTTACCGGTGAAGAATCCGCTCGCGACATTCTCAACACCGCCGAAAAAGAATTCCTCACCATAGCAAATCGGCGTGGGGGCGGCGCAACCTATTCTTCCATTGGAAATATTCTCTTTCACACCTATACCGAACTCGAAGTTCTGATGAATAAACGCGCAAGCGTTACCGGAGTTAGCACCGGGTTTTATGATCTCGACAAATTCACCGCCGGATTCCAAAATTCCGACCTTTTGATTTTGGCAGCTCGGCCGGGTGTTGGTAAAACCACAGTCATGACCAATATCATGCAACATGCCGCGGTCACGACCAAAGTTCCCAGCGTATTTTTCAGTTTGGAAATGTCCAAAGAGCAGTTGGCGCAAAGAATTTTGTGCTCCGAGTCCGGGGTTGACCTCTATAAACTGCGCAACGGTTTTTTGGAGGACGCCGATTGGGAGAAAATCACCAAAGCCATAGGTCCGTTATCTTCCTCTCCAATCTACATTGACGATACTCCTTCGCTCTCCGTGGTCGAGTTTCGCTCTCGTTTGCGCCGTATGAAAGCAGAATTGGGCATTGGTTTTGTGGTGATTGACTACCTACAGCTGATGACCTTAGACAGCAAACCCGAATCGCGCCAACAAGAAATTTCCTTCATTTCGCGAACCTTAAAAGCCATTGCCAAAGAATTGAATGTGCCCATTTTAGTTGCCTCCCAACTGAATCGTGGCGTGGAAAATCGAAACGATAAACGCCCGATGATGTCCGACTTATTGGAGTCGGGGGGGATTGAGGCCAATGCCGACGTGGTTATGTTTTTGTATCGAGATGATTACTACAATACCAATAGTGAAGACCCCAACGGAGCTGAGATTATTATTGCAAAACAAAGAAATGGTCCTACCGGGACGGTCAACCTTTTTTTCTTGAAAAATATCAACCGTTTTGTCAACAAAGATAAATAGAGCAAGGAGAATATAGACCTTATGGCAACGAAGTATGATGTAATTATTGTTGGAGCCGGCCCTGCCGGTATTTTCTCTGCGTTGGAATTGAGCAAACTCCAACCCACATGGAAGGTTCTTGTGCTGGAAAAAGGCCAAGACATTACCAAGCGTTACTGCCCTATGCATGACAAGCATATCCCTTGTCAACATTGCCGCCACTGTGCCATTACTTCCGGATGGGGAGGCGCCGGCGCCTACTCCGACGGGAAACTGACCTTAACCACAGAATACGGGGGTTGGCTGGGAGATTTCATTGGTAAACGAGACCTTGAAAATACAATTGCAGAAGTGGACCAAATCTATTTAAATTATGGGGGTAGCCCCATTGTCTACGGAATGGATGAAGAGAAAATCAAGGAAATCCAACGTTCGGCAGCGACCGCAGACTTGAAATTACTTCCTGCAAAAATTCGGCACTTAGGCACCGATAAAAATTACGAGATCTTAGTCAACATGCGTAAAGACTTGCAAGACAAAGTTGAAGTACGCACTGAGACTGCAGTAGAACAGTTTTTGGTAAAAGATCAGACTGTGGTTGGCGTTATTCTCAAAGACGGAACCCTTATTGAAGGACGTTACATCATAGCAGCCCCGGGTCGGGAAGGCCATGAATGGTTCTCAGAAGAGGCGAAGCGTTTAAAGCTACCCACTACCAATAATCAAGTGGATATTGGAGTGCGAGTGGAACTGCCGGCCGTGGTCATGTCACACTTGACCGATGTCATCTATGAATCAAAATTCATCTACTACTCCCGTTCCTTCGATGATCAAGTCCGTACCTTCTGCATGAATCCATACGGAGAAGTGGTCATGGAGAACACTCGAGGTTTAGTAACAGTTAATGGGCACAGCTATGCCGACAAGCGCACCGAGAACACCAACTTTGCTCTCTTGGTTGCCAAAACGTTTACGCACCCCTTTAAAGAGCCCATTACTTATGGTAAAAACATTGCCGCCTTAGCTAACATGCTAGGGGAAGGTGTTATTGTACAACGCTTAGGCGATTTGCAATCGGGTCGGAGATCTACTCATGAAAGAATTCAACGCGGATTAGTGACTCCAAGCCTCATGGAAGCGACCCCCGGAGATTTGAGCTTAGTCCTGCCATACCGTCACATGGTTAGCATTATGGAGATGTTGGAAGCCTTAGATAAAGTAGCTCCCGGTGTTGCAAGCCGTCACACATTACTGTATGGCGTAGAAGCAAAATTCTATTCCAACCGCATGCAGGTTAGCAGTCAATTAGAAACCCAAGTCCGTAATCTCTTTGCAGTTGGGGACGGAGCCGGTATTACCCGAGGTTTAGTACAAGCTTCTTCTGCCGGGTTGATTGCTGCAAGAGCAATTGCCGAACGAGAGTAGTAAAAATTAAACAATATTTTCAACCAGTGAACTGATTTTGCAAAATTCTTTGAAAAACAACATGCCTTTTTGATTGACAAGATGGCTATCGTTGTGTATTATATACGAGCATGGTTTTGCAAGGGATACTAGCTCAGGGGTAGAGCACCCGCCTTTTAAGCGGGGTGTCGATGGTTCGATCCCATCGTATCCCACCAGTTTCGGGAGCTTAGCTCAGTTGGTAGAGCATCTGCCTTACAAGCAGAGGGTCAGCGGTTCGAGCCCGTTAGCTCCCACCACAAAAAAGAAGACCGGATTTCAACTTGAAATCCGGTCTTCTTTTTCTTATTCTTTCTTTTTGGGTTTGCGTTTTGGTTTCGGCTTGGCAGCCAACTCCTGTTCATGTTCAATATACGCTTTTAGATCCGATAAAATTTTATCTTGGGCCTTTTTCGCATTTTGATCTTTTTGCTTTGTATCTAACCCTTGTTGAATGGCTTCGCTCAGTTTAGAATCTTCTGTTTCTAAATAGTCCACAAATGCGTCAGGAAAGACGAATGTTCTCTCTGCATGCTCAAACTGAATGTCAATGCGATCCTCATGCACACTAATGATTTTACCTTTACCCAGTGCTCTATGAGTGACAGCAACCCCCACGAAATCCTTCATAGTACCCCTTCTCTTTCACGACGTGAATCTTCGATTTCTTAGTATTATCTATAGTATAACACAGATTCACGAGAAACAAAAGGGGTTCCTATTCTTCAAGAGCCAGATTCTGGGTATAACGTGCAATCGCTGCTACATCTTTGTCCCCACGGCCAGAAAGATTGATTAACAAAATCTGATCTTTGCGCATCGTGGGAGCTATCTTCATTGCCTGCGCCACAGCATGGCTGCTTTCAATGGCAGGAATGATTCCTTCCGTGCGTGACAATAAGGTAAAGGCTTCTACAGCCTCGTCATCGGTAATTGCAACATAGGTTCCACGGCCACTGTCCCGTAGATACGCATGTTCCGGGCCAACTCCGGGATAATCCAACCCAGGAGAAATGGAATAGACGGGGGCCATTTCACCGGCTTGATCCAGATTAAAATAGGTGTGCATGCCATGGAAAGTCGCGGGTTTCCCTAAGGTCAAGGTGGCAGCGTGGTCGGGGGTATCTAATCCCCTTCCAGCGGCTTCGCAACCAATCAACGCAACTTCGTTGTGGGGGATAAACTCATAAAATGCACCAATAGCATTACTACCGCCTCCAACACAAGCGATGACGGCATCGGGTAAACGACCTTCAACAGCCAACATTTGCTCTTTGGCTTCACGGCTGATTACTCGTTGGAATTCTCGTACCATTTCCGGGAAGGGGTGTGGCCCTACGGCAGAACCTAATAAATAATAGGTATCATCATGACGTTCAACCCAAGCCATTAGGGCGGCATCGACGGCATCTTTTAGAGTTTGTGTGCCTTCCTTTACCGCAACCACTTTAGCGCCCAATAGTTCCATGCGGTAAACGTTAAGTGCTTGGCGTTGCGTATCCTCATATCCTTGATATACGACACATTCCATACCCATGAGGGCTGCCGCTGTTGCTGTAGCTACCCCGTGTTGTCCGGCTCCGGTTTCGGCAATCAGGCGAGTTTTCCCCATCCTTTTAGCCAAAAGGGCTTGCCCTAATACATTATTAATCTTATGAGCTCCGGTGTGATTCAAATCTTCGCGCTTCAAATAGATTTTTGCTCCGCCGAGGTGTTCGCTTAAGCGTTTGGCGTGATACAACAAGGATGGACGACCTGCGTATTCTAGGCATAAGCGTCGATACTCCAATTGAAATGCCGGATCATTCTTGGCTTCGTCCCAAGCGGCGGCAACTTCTTGAACGGTCTCGACTAGTACAGACGGAACGAATTGCCCTCCAAAATCACCAAAAAAACCTACTCTTGCTGCGTCTCTGTTTGTTTCACTCATGGTTTTCACCCGATTTCATCTGATGGCATGAAACAATCCTTTCTTTTTTTGTTGCGGTGTGGTTCGCATGGTATAAAAAAAGCCTTCATCCCCTACGAAGGGACAAAGGCTTAAAAAGCTTCTGCGGTACCACCCAATTTGACAACTGTGACGTTGCCCACTTTATCGCATACCATCATATGCGCTTCCCTAGGTAACGGAGGAAGTTGCCGTCAGTGCCTACTCTCGCAAAGAAATGCTTTACGATTTCTGACTGCCCTCACAAGTCCATTCGACAAAAGGGTTGTTACCGCACTCCCAGCAACGGCGGCTCTCTGGAAACAATCATTTTTGTGTACTCGTCTTGTTCAATGGTTTGTGATGATTATAATCTGTGAAATCCTCCTTGTCAAGGGGGTTCTTACGATTTTTTTCGCAGCGGGGTCTGACCCCTTTTTAAAAAATCCTCCTAATACTCTAATCGGACACTGCTTCCTTCCGGTCGCTTGCTGACGATGATTTTTTTGTCGATGCGTTCTCGCAGTTCGCTGACATGGGAGATAATCCCCACCAATCGGCTGCCTTCGCTCAGTTGCATCAACATTTGAATGGCTTTTTCCAAAGATTCCGCATCCAAGGATCCAAACCCTTCATCGATAAACATGGTGTCGATCTCAACCCCGCCGCTGTGTTGTTGCACCACGTCGGACAATCCCAAGGCTAAGGCTAACGAAGCTTCAAAGGATTCCCCGCCGGAAAGCGTTTTGACACTCCTCAATTTTCCGGTATGGGCATCGTGAACCACCAAGTCTAAGCCACTCTTACTACGCATATCGATTGGCTCTTCCGAACGATGCAGCCGATAACGGTAATTGGTCATGATCCCTAATCTGAGATTCGCTGCTTGAATAATGCGATTGAAGTAAAATCCTTGCACATACGCCTCGAAGGTAAGGCGTTCTAAGCCTTTTGCCTGGCCGTTGGCGGTCGCGGCTAATTCCTGCACTAAGAAAAGCTCTTCTTCCATGGCGGCCATCTCTTTGCCTTGCTTTTCAATTCCGCGAATCAACGCTTGGTGCTTCTGCAACCGCAACTCATGCAACAAGATCTCTTCTTCCAACCTCGTTTTCTCTTCTAGCTTTTGATTCTTTTCTGCTTCTACCTTTAAAACCTCGAGCACCGGTCGTTGAGCTAACTGCTTTTCTAAGGCTTCGATTTGACCCAAAGATTGATCCAGATAGCCTTGTTGCCGACGAAGCTCCTGCTCCGCATTCTCCAACTCCCTCTTGAGGCGTGTCGACTCATTGGTTTTTGTTTGAATCAAGTTGTTGACCTGCGCTAAATTCTCGTAGGGAAGTTCCTTGCGGAGGGTCTCGATTTGCAACTTTTTTTGGGTAATGGTTTCGGTGAGAGCTGTGACCTTATTCGACAACTGCACAACATCGGTTAAGGCTTGCGTATGATCACCTTGCAGTCTTTCCATGCGCTTCTTGCTGAGAATCGCTTGTTGCCAGGCTTGCTCGGCTTCTTTCAACTCTTGCTGACGATTTTTTTGTAATCGTTCAACCTCTTGTAAGCCCTTTTGGATTAAGGGTTCCCATCTTACGGTATCACGGGCTTCCTCTTCCGGTGCCCATTGATTCTGGATTAGACAATCCTCGATTTGTTGACGTATCAGCTCAAGACTGCTGCGATAACCGGCTGCTTTTTCCGAAGCACTGTGCCGGCGTTGCTGTAAGCGCTTTTCTTGTGCTTCTTCCGCTTGTAAAACATCATCATCGATATCATCCCCGGTGACCATGGCCGGACTGGGATGGTCTACAGCCCCGCAAACCGGACAAGGCTGTCCTACACTCAACTGTTTGGCCAATAAGCCGGCTTGGGCCCGATAAAAACGGCTTCTCAGATCTTGAACAAGATCGACTTGGTGTTGGTGCTCTTGCTCAGCCTGTAGCACTTCGGATTGTTGACGTTTCAGATTTTGTTCGTTCAGCACATAGGTTTGCCATTGCCTGTGAAGGCTTTTCCAGCGTTCGCTTTCTTGTTGAGCTTGTTCTACTAGAGCTTTGGCTGCTTCAACGGCTCCCTCTTTTCCATCGACCTCAGCCAGAGTTTTACGAAGCTGCTCGATTTCTTGAACCAAGTGCTGAATTTCATCTTGTTTTCCTCGGTGCCTCGTCTGAGCGATGGCGCTTTCCTTTTCTAGAGTGGACATCTCTTGTTCCAAGTTCGATAATGTCTGAAACTTTGGCAACATCTGACGGAGCACAACCAACTCTTGCAACAATCTTTCGATGCTACTCTCCGAAGCTTTGGCTTCTTTTTGCCTGATTAGCGCCTGTTCAACCGCAGTTTTCAAGGTTTGCTCTTTGGCTTGTTCGATTTGGAGCTGTTGTTGCAACTTCTGCTGTGCTTGTGCTTCTTGTAACTGCCGTTCCAAGCGGTTCAGTTCTTCGGTGAGTACGTTCTTCTGCTCCTGTAACCCCGCAATTTGCTTGGCATCTAAGGCATTGCCTTGCTTTAACAAGTCACACAAACGCAGCCAATTTTGAGCATTGGCCTCTTGCTGCCACTGCTTGAGTGATTCGCTCCGAAGGGAATCTTCTTCAGTGAGAGGTTTTGTGTCTGCCTGGAGGGCTTCTTGGAGGATTGCTCGTTTCAGATCTCCATGCTGCTTATTCAATTCATCGGCAGCCCGTTTGAGATCATCTTGCAATTTTAGGCAATATTGGGTATGAAATAGCCTTCGGAAAATCTCGCTGCGGTTACCGGTATCGGCTAAAAGTAATCTTAGAAAATCCCCTTGTGCAATCATCACAATTTGAGAAAACTGATCGTGATTGATGCCTAAAATATCTTCCACCGCTTGGGTGACCAATTTACGATTGCTCTGGGTATGACCATCGGGATACACCAAATACGCATCGGCTTCCGCTTTGGTCTCCTTCTGACCTCGTTTGGAAGGACGCATATATTCTAAATTGCGATTCACCGTGTACACTTTTCCGGCGTATGAAAATTCGAGCTCCACTTCGGTTTTAACATCGGGCGGAGCATAATCGCTGCGTAACATCTTGGAGTCGCGATTCACACCGCTGGCTTCTCCGAACAATGCATAGGCGATTGCATCGAAAATCATCGTCTTTCCTGCTCCGGTATCTCCGGCAATCAGAAATAAGCCACGATCTAGGGCGGCAAAATCAATTTCAACCCGTTGGGCATAGGGCCCGAACGCTTGCATAGTCAGCTTGATCGGTTTCACATCTTCACCTCCTCTTGAGCTTGCAGAAAGCGCCGCAAGATGGCATCGGAAGCCTCACTCAACGGCCGCTGCTGTTGTTGCATATAGAAGCTCCGAAAAAGCTCGTAAGGAGATTCAAACTGAACCGGCTCCATGGCTCCTAGCTGATCTCTCATTTGTGTATCGTGCAAAAATTCTAGGCGCATCACATTGGGGTAGGTTCCTCGCAGCTTAGCCATGGCATCGATCACAGCAACATCGGTTAACGTCACTTGTAAATAATCTTCGCTTTGCTGACCGGCAACAAATTCCGGTGAAAGTACTTCCTCGAGAGAGCCTTGGATGCTACGCATGGCATGCTTGGGGTGCAGTGGCAGTAATTCGATTTCCACATCGCCTTTGCTCTTAATATGTACTAGGGGTACCGTTTTGGGTTGGTTCGCCTCTGAAAAAGAATAGGCTAAGGGGGAGCCACTGTAGCGAATGGTTTCGCGGCTGATTTTTTGAGGTTTATGTAAGTGACCCAATGCGACGTAATCAAAGGCGTTGAATACGCCGACATCGATTTGGTCCACACCCCCTACCACAAGCGTTTCCGATTCGCTGCGTTCCGGTGTGGTCGAACCACCGGCCACAAACTGATGCGCCAGCAGAATATGGCGCGTGTTTTCTTTAAGAGGATGCTGTTCGAGTACTTTGGCAATGGCTGCCTGATAATCGTGCGGCTCGACTTCAGGGTAAAAGGGACGCACCTGCATCGGTTTTAAAAAGGGCATCAGGTGAATCTGTAGCTCCCCGTATTCATCTTCTACGGTAACCGTTTTCAATTGACCGTCGTAGAGTGGAGAAAGATGGATGTTCGAATCGGCCATAATCCGGCTGCCATAGGCGATACGTTCGGCGGCGTCGTGATTTCCACTCACGGCACAGCAGAGTAAATTGCGTTTGCGAATCTCGGTGAGGAAGGAGTCGAATAATTCAACCGCTTCACCGCTGGGCTGCAACTTGTCGTAGATATCACCACTAATCAAGAGACCGTTGACCTCGTGCTGATCGGCCAATTGCAAAATCTGCTGTAAAATCAGCCGCTGATCTTCCAATAACGAAAATTCATGGATCCGCTTGCCGATGTGCAAATCGGATAGGTGCAGGAATTTCATAAGGCGATGCTCCTCCCTTATCATGCAGAATTTATTCCTTTTTATTATACCATTTCGGTGAATGCTGTCAACGCAGTTAAAAACAGGCTGCCTCCGTAAAACGGAAGCAACCTGTGAGGTTCATGTGCGAGCGCCGATTGAAAAAATCTTAGTTTAGAAATAAATCTCGGTGTATTTCTCTTTGAGGAAACGGACATAATGTTGTGGGTCAAACGATGAACCGGTGGCTTGGACCATGAGTTCATCCGGCGTGAGTAAGCCGCCATGACGATGGATCTTGTCTTTTAACCAGGCATTGATTGTCTCCATGCGGTCATTGGCGATTTCACGTTCTACATCGATCTCATTGCAGAGTGCGTAGTAGAATTGTGCTCCGTAAGCGGTGCCGAGAGCATAGGTTGGGAAGTAACCAAAGGAGCCATTGGCCCAATGGGTATCTTGTAATATGCCTTCGGTGTCGGTTTTAGGACGAACGCCTAAGTAGGACTCGATCTTATCGTTCCACATTTCCGGTAATTTATTGATATCGTAATCACCCGACATGATTTCACGTTCCAATTCGTAACGAACCATGATATGGCTGGAATAAGTGAGTTCATCGGCATCCAAACGAATCAAGCCTGGTTTGCTGCGGTTTGCCATGCGGTAAAAAGAATCGGGGTCGAAGCCGGCCAATTGCACCGGGAAAATGGTTTGCAGTTTGTAGAAATGGCGTTGCCAGAACGCGCGGCTACGACCTACATAGTTCTCGTAGAAGCGTGATTGGCTCTCACCTATACCCATGCCTGCTCCACCAATATTCTTGCCTTCATGGGCAGGGTCGCCCTGCTGAGAGTGAATGGCATGACCCATCTCATGCATTCCCAGGAAGATGGAGGCAGGGAGGTAATTTTCCAGATAACGGGCAGTGACGCGAACATCATTATAAGAAGCACCACTGGTAAAAGGATGAGCGGATTCGCTGATCATACCGCGCTTTAGATCATAACGAAGCGCTCCGGCTAAATATTCTAAGAACTTGCGTTGGTCGGCTTTCGGGTAGTATTGATACAGGGCACTGTCGTCAATCTTTCGGCCTTCGGCATGTACTTTTTTGGTAAAAGGCACTAAATCACTGCGTAAGGTGCCAAAGAAATGGTCATACCGCTCAATGGTCATGCCTTCTTCGTAATCGTCTAAGAGGGTATTATACGGGTGATCCACAAAGCCACGATATTCGGCTGATTTTTTGTTGTGCTCAATGTTCTTCGCTAAATAGGGAGCAAACATGGCAAAATCATTTTTCTTTTTAGCTTCTTCCCAAACTCTTTGGGCTTTGGCGGTATCTTGCTGACGTGCAACCATTTCTTCTTTGGGTACTTTTTCGAATTTACGAATTGCTTTCAGAAATTTTCCGGCCGCTACTTTGTCGAGAGCGTCGATATCATCCATTTGGCTTACTTTTTCAAGCATTTCGAGGTTTTTGGGGTCACGTTGCATGCTCATATTATCGGTTGCTAAAATTCCCAACATCTTGTTGCGATAAGCAGCCGACATCGGCGGTGCAGCAGTAGAAGCATCCCAACTGATGTGGAACATTGCGAAGCGGAAGGCGGCCATGTGGTTTTGGTAGTCTTTAAACTGTTTGATCAACAAATCTTTGTCCATGAGAGTTCCCCTTTCTTGGTCTGTGTTATTATTTACCGGCGTAGTATTCGGCTACGCTGTAAGGATACGGTTTGAAGGCGATGGGTTGTTCGTGATTCAAGAAGGCCAGTGCAAAAGCAACCGTAGCGGCTGCCCCATGAATCATCGCTTTTTCGTCGATATCGAAAAATTGGTTGTGAATCTCGGCACCGCTGCCGACTTCAGAATTGGTAATGCCCAATTTTCCGTAAAACGATGGAGCATAGTTGGCAAAGGCCGGGAAACTTTCGGAACCCATGGCAGGCTCGCCTTCGGTAATCCATTCGGCACCTAAGACTTCTGCTACGGCATTGCGCGCAATTTGAGTGGCAGTGGGGTCATTGATGGTGGGTCTGCCCACTTTAATGGTATATTCGATTTCACAGCGATATAATTTGGCAATGGTTTCGGTCATTTCATGCAAATACGCCACTAAGGGTTTGGCGGTTTTTTCGGTGTGGAAGAAACGAATGCTACCAGCAAATTCTGCCACATCGGGTATGACATTATGTACATGTCCCGATTGGATTTTAGCAATCGAGAAGGTGACCGGCTCAAAAGGATGGGTGAATTTCATGGGGGCTTTGTAGATTTCGTCTAATAAAGCCAGCATGCAATCAATAGGATTGATCGAAAGATCGGGGCGAGAACCGTGACCTCCACGACCGATGATTTTATAGCGCAAAGCAATGGCTCCGGCCATAACTCCGCCCGGACGAATACCGAGCATACCGGTAGGCATATCTTGGAAGACATGCAAGGCCCAAGCACCGTCGAAGGTGATATGATGCTCTTCTAAATATTCCATAATAAAGCGGAGATTGCCACCACCTTCTTCACCACGTTCGAACACCAGCATGACCTCGCCAGTAATTACTTCCTTGTTCTCAGAAAGGATCTTAGCGGCTCCCAAAAGCATTGCTGTATGTGAATCGTGCCCGCAAGCATGCATTACACCCGGGTTTTCACTGACACAAACGCGAGGGCCTTTTAAATTGTTTTCCGGTTCTTGCACCGGCAAAGCATCGATATCGGCGCGAAGCACAACCCTCTTACCGGATTTTTGCCCTTTGATGAACCCCAGTACACCACCATTTTCAACTTCGATGGTAGGGATGTTTAGGGTTTTCAATTGTTCTAAAATATACGCAACCGTTTGATCTTCTTTCCCGGTCAACTCCGGATGCCGATGAATATGGCGACGATGTTGCACCATATAATCGAAGGTGTCCTTCGCCTGTTGTAAAATATCCACGTGAGTCACTCCTTTACAATCTGTTCTCTATTTAATTAGAGATGACTCTTGGAAAATCCTTCGTGTATCTAAAAAGTCTTAAACCACGGGCGGGAGTATTGCCTGCATATGGATGATATTGGCGGCTTCAAGATGAATCGTCGTCGGTGAATCCTCTGGGGATGAAAGCAGAACCAGCAGTTCATCGCGTTGTAGATGCAGGGTCTCATCCTTTGTTTGCACAGATCCGGGCTGGGTGAAATAGAATGCGTCCAAGGTCAAATGTTGATTCCCGCCAATGGAGAAATCCTGTGGTTGAGCAAGGTGTGTCATAGTTCCGGGCACCCCGCGAAGCATGAGATTGAGATCTTGAGTTTGACCACGGCTGAGCGTTTGCCAATCCCCCGGAAACTCATGGACTTGCAAGGGCTGCAAGACCAAAGAGATTTGCGTGTTATGAGTGAGCGTAAGCGGGGCATCTAAAGGGGTAAGAAAGCGATGGACTCCCGGCAAAGGCGTGAATAAAGACTCCGGCAATTCCACCTTAGCGGTGCTAATACGACATTGAAAATCACGCTTGCTATAATGAGCCTCTGGTGGCCAGATCAGCCATTCCGTGGTGGTGCCCCCACTCCATCCGCTTACCTTGGCCTCACTTCTTTTAATAATTTTTAGTTCCATATGACCTCCATTTTGATGTAATAGTTGGGGACGGTTCTCTCCCCCTTTTTCAACCACAGAGACAGTTCATTGAAACCACAAGGGGACGGTTCTGTAAAGAACTGTCCCTGTGGTTTCCCTTGTGTTTCAAGGAAGAGAACCTTCCCTAAAGCCAGTCCTTAAACTCAAGAAGACATTTGAGCAAAAGATTCCTGTAGGGCGGCTTCTGACCGAAGGTCGGCAGAGCCCGAGGGAACTTTTGCGAAACTTACATAATTCTGGTAAAAAACCAAGGGAGAGAACCTTCCCTAAAGCCAGTCCTTAAACTCAAGAAGACATTTGAGCAAAAGATTCCTGTAGGGCGGCTTCTGACCGAAGGTCGGCAGAGCCCGAGGGAACTTTTGCGAAACCTATTGTGCAAAATCGCCGTGGTAGGAGATGAGTGAAACATTGAGGACGTTTTCGATTTGAGCGATTCGGTCTGAGATTT
Organism: uncultured Eubacteriales bacterium; assembly: GCA_964425745.1. Lineage (GTDB taxonomy): Bacteria > Bacillota > JAAYKD01 > JAAYKD01 > JAAYKD01 > CALCNS01. The sequence goes on from CAYRNW010000004.1 coordinate 81,783, forward strand.
GCAAATTTTGATCTTTCAGATACATCTCCAAGGTCATCTCGGTGGTATCCTTTTTGGTGATTTTGGAGCGGATGATGTAATTCATCTTTCCCAGTACTTCGTTAATTTCCGGCAATGCTTCGTTCTTGAAGCTGATTACCAATAAATACACCAGTTTTCGAGGTTTCAACTTGGTCAGAAGCCAAAACGCCAATCCAACCATGAGGTTCCCGAAGAGCACCACCCAATAAATGCGAGCCCCCACGCCTATCCCGGCTGCGACCGCCCAGAACAAGAAGATAAGATCAATCGGGTCTTTGATCGCGGTACGGAACCGAACAATCGACAACGCACCGACCATACCAAGGGACAAGATGATGTTGGAAGAGATGGTCGCTACAATCATGGCCGAAATAATGGTCATCATCGCCACCGACACATTGAAGTTATGGCTGTAGAGCACGCCTCTGTAACAGGTGCGGTAAATCATATAGATAAACATCGCCACTGCCAAGGACATGGCCATAACAATGAGGACCCCTACCAAAGAGAGATCTGTGGCCGAACCACTCAAGAATGCATTTTTGAAAATGTCTTGAAATGTTGTCATAATGCTGATTCTCCTAATGCATGATATTGCATTGCCGGATTGCGCTGAAATTGAGCGTTCCGACAATAGATGTACTTGGATACTGCTTCACGGCGATGAACGGGAATTTGAACCGCTGCATGGATATAGGCGGGCAAATAATCATCGTATTTGACTTCCAAAACCAAGGTATTGGGTTCTAAAACATTGATCAAAGTCACATTTCGGTCAAAAATATTGGATGAATCGATTCCGGCTTGCAAATTCTGATCAAAGGTAATGCGGACATTCCCTTCCTCCATAACATACACTTCACGAACATAATCGACAATCACTGCCGGGGCTAGCAATTTGGTTCGCATATCCCAAAACATATCTTTGGCCATGTCGGAATTCTTTTCTAGCAAAAACTCTAAATTCTCTTTACGGATTAACCAAAAAAACTCCTCTTTACTGAGCGTAATCGATTTCTTACTGATAAAGTCTCCAAATTTCTCTTTGCGCTCCAACTTGATGTTATCGTCACTCAAGTTATAAATGCGCACCCGATATTTTTGTCTGAACTGTACTCCGGAAAGTTTTTCGAAATAGGCGGTATGATAGATATCGTCAAAATAAAGGCTGCGAATATGATACCCTTCCTCCCCGCTATTTTCATCGGGTTGCATCATGGTACTCAAGCGTGCTTTGAGGGCTGCAAATTCCTGCTCGTGAATGATGTACTTGAACTCGTGGCGCAGGGTGTTATTGAGATATTTCATTCTCCCACCCTCCGTTCCATGACCACACAACCATAATAGGTATCGCCTTTGGAATCTTCTGCGACATTGCTGCTGGTTTGTCGTTGCCCATTCTGGTCTGTCGCCACAATGCGCACAAAGGTGGTCACCGAAGGCAAGCTCTCAACGAAGATCTGCCCGTCCTGAGTGGGCGCACTGGCGAACAGAATCACTTGGAAATCTGCCGATGAAGAAACCTCAAGATGATATTGAGTCACGCGCCCGCTTTGGGCATTATCGGTCAAATAGGTAACGGAGGCACCTTCCCCTACCCGCTCCACTTTAGTAATCGTGGGAGGTGTGGGCAACTGGGCATTTGCAAGAAAGGCCTGGTAATTATATGCTACAATTTCCGGAATACTGGCAATGTACGGTTCAACATAGGTCGCAGCCCGAGGTAAGAGCCCGATTTCGGGAACACTGTAGAGAAACTTCAAAATACTCTTCTGATACGTCAATGTCTGCTGTCCAATCCATTCTGCAGAGAATACTTGATACACCTCTTCCACTTTACTGCGCAGCTTTTCCAAGTTTCCCGGCACATTTAAGTAGCGTCGATAGAGCAAATTATTATACAAAAATCCGGCGCCTTCAAAGGAAGAGGCGATTTTCTGATCATCTTTTCCCTCCAAATGATACAAAGCGTCTTCAAAAGAGGATGGCATCAGGTACCAAGTCAGTGAGTTCTGCGGTGAATACAAAAGGTACTCTTCTTCAAAGGCATTGTAATTGGAGAACAAGATATTGACCGCTGCAAACGTCAACAAGTTTTCTTCGTTAAAATACTTCCCCACCAGTTCTTCCATGGCTACAGATTCATCTTGTAACAAATCCAACATATGCAGCAATTTTTCATGGGTATCGGCATTACGAATATTCAAAACCTCTTCGAAATCGTCGCTATTATAGGTGGAGTCGGTCTTCTCTTTTAAGGACTCCGGCTCTCTTGCGAACGTGAAATCCTCGGCACGGTATAAACTACCGTTGACATCTAAGCCATGCGCAGTCAGATATGCGGTGTTCGGTTGTTCAAGGTAGGTGTAGATTCCCATGTCTTGATATGCAGCAAGATTTTCCGAAGTCGTATCCTGTACAAACAAGCGCACAAACCCCGTCCGTAAAGACCCAATGTCTTCTAATTCTTCCAGCAAATCAAAGCCCAGCTTTTGCTTCATCCGAGATAAATCATTGCGATTCTTGAGTAAATTGATCGTCTTCATATCATTCCAGGTTCCGGCTCGATCATAAAGCTTGATCTGATACGAACGCAAGCGAATCTTTTCGGTATTGCCTTTGATGGTGATTTTACCGTTAGCATCGGTCTCGCCAAAGCCAAAAAGTGATGCTCCAACCGATGAGGTTTCGCTACCTTCACTCATAATCACGTTGCAGAAGGGTTCTTCGCCTTCCACTAATTCGCTGTCGGTATAGTTGTTCAGATCAGAAAACGTATATTCCTTACTGAGATCACGATCAACACCCGTTTGAACGATGAGATACAAATGCCGAATGCTGCCATCTTCATCTTTGTCATAAATACTCTTCTCTTCACTAAATGGTCTACCGTTGAGCACACTTGCCTCAATATCCCATGTTTCTTGATCATAATAATAGGATTCGTCGTAGACATACGGGGTATTGCATCCGCTCAAGAGCAGAAGCACAAGCAAGAGCAAAAACAAACGTCGCTTCATAGACTCCCTCCTCTCATGTTTACTTTAGGATGATCATATCTCCATCTTGAATTTGAATAGCTCGTAATCCATATTCAATGTAGGAGTTTCCTGCTGCGTCCGTCACAACATAGCGATCGTAACCTACCTGACGATTTCCCTTATTGTCGAATACGACGGCTGACCAGAAATAGATCCCGTTCGGTAGTTGCACAGAAGGTGTGATATTGGTCAAGCTGGTTTCTTCGCGGTATATGCTGCTGCCTGTCCGGTTTCTATAATCAGTGAAAATTGAGAATTCATAGTAGACCCGGTCGGCCTGCAAATCGGTTGACGGAGACCAATTGAAGGTGATTTTCTGATCCTCTGCTTGTTTTGGAGAACCTAAAAAAATGGGCATGGGATTCTCTTTTGTATTGTAATACAAGTTATAACAAAAGGTTATGCGGTTTTGAAAGTCGGCAATATTGACTCGAATTTCATCCGCATCGGTGTCATCGAAGACCTCATCCAACGAGTTTCGAAATCCTGAGAGAATGGTATTGGTATAATTTTGGGTCAAGCTTTGCCAATCCTGATTCATCATGATAGCATAAAGTTCCTCGATTCGGTCATCGAGCATTTCCACATGCGCCGGATCGCTAAAAAAGCGTTTATGTAAGGTTGTTCCCCAATAGCGAGCTAAGCCGAAGAAGTCTTTCATGCCCCTTGACATAAAGCTTTCCTCACTCAACATGCATTTATCATAGTCCCAGGGGAGAAAATACCATTTATCGCTATAGGAAGGAGAATACAATAAATAATTTCGTGACATGGTATCATAGTTATTCAAGAGCAGGTTCATGGCAACCCAGGTCAAATAATTATCGACATCAAAGTATTTCTGAAAGACCGAAGGGAAGTTGCTGCTTGGATTATTGATTTCATCCAACATCGTTGCTAATTTGGCATTGTCGGGGTTTTCGCGAATCTTCAGCAACAAAGAAAACATGTCTTTGTCGAATTCCGGATCGTCTACAGGGACTATGTAGGGAGATTCAAAGAATTCGAAATCGGTAGGTTTATAAAGTGTTCCATTGGGATCTAAGCCATGTTCGTTCAAAAAGGTTTTGTTGGGTTGCTCAACGTGGGTATAGAGCCCATAATTCACATAACTTGCCTGAGTTTGGGTCCCGTCTTTGATATGTACCCTAAAAAACGAGGTGCGCAAGGAGACCATATCCGGGAAATTTGCCATTTGATCAAAACTGAATTTCTGGGCCAAGCGACTCGAATCCGAGGTGTGTTTATTTAAGTTCAAAACTTGCTGCCCATGGAAGGTTCCCTGTCCGTCGTAGACTTTGATTTTGTACGACTTTTGTTCCTCTAACCTTGCACTCTGCCCTCTCAGTGAGAAGGTAGAATTGACCTGTATGTCTTCGGTATTGAAAATCGTCTTCCCGGTATCGGGGTCTACAATATAAACCAAGGCATCCAATTGTGGGTCGGGAGCTAACCCCATAATTTCATTCATCGAAGTTAGATCGTAAATACCGCCGGTTTCAGAATCCGTACCCTGATAAACTGTAACATAGAGATCCCAAATCTTATAGCGATCTTCTTCTTTATAAAGGGCAGGATTATCTTGAATTCCCAGGGCATCCAATTGAGAAAAGTCGATTTCCGGGGGGATAAACACTTCTTCGGGTGGTTGATACCACCAAAGATAGTACGCAGAGACCGCTACCCCGCTCAGCAAAACCAAGGCCATGAGCCCATTACGAATTTGCCGTTTGACGTTCTGATTGAGATAAATTTTCATGATCTTGGTTCACTTCCTCTTGACCGTTTAAGCGGTTAATCCAGGATTCTAAATTCTTGCCTTTGTTTTCTTCTTCGGGCACTTGGGAACAGAAAATAATATAATCGACCGAATTCAGGGTTTTACGCAAATATAATAATGCTGCAATCAAAGTAACGATCGAGGCAAAAACAATGCCCAGCCCATAGAATTCCGCCCCCAGCTGCACTGTCAGCAACGTAAAAATCGTATTTAAGAGTAAAAACAAGGTTGTAATGTGTAAACAGTCGACGTAATTTTCAAAATATTGCATCAGGGTGCAGGCCAAAAACATAAAATAGGTGAAGAGAAATCCTGCTACCATATTGGGGAATACTTCAATCACGGTAGAAGAGAGACCCAGCAAAGGTAAAACCGCAATTCCCACCACAACACATATCAGCGAGATTAAGATCTGTAATTCAGCAACAAAGAAAAATTCTTGCCACATTTGGCGCTGCATCAACCGCTTTGCTCGCTCAATCTCAGCCCCGGTTTGGGTGTTGATTGCACGGAGATAATCGCGAAAATAATCATAAAACGAAGTTTCCATGCGGACCACAAACAAAACAATAGCCGGTAAGATACTTAAAACGCCCAATGCCGTTGCCATGTCGAATTCATCGGAAAAGATAAAGACGGAGATTGAATTTTGGGTTTTGTAATAGCCCCAAAAGATAAAGTTTTGCACATAGATCCCCAAGGTGTAAAAGGTATTAAACCAAAAAAGCGAAGGATACTTGCCCATGTAGAGCAAAAAATCAAAATAACGAGTCGAAGGAACTTGAAAATACTTCTTGACTCCCATTAAGATTCCGCCCGCAACCACAGTCATTCCAAAGGCAAATGCTCCTACTAAGGCTGTCGTCATCGAGAATTGATGATCCCAAAACCGTAAGGTTGCATAGGAGCCCAGAAAGGCAATGATCATGCCGACGATAAAACTTCTAGAAATCTGTGCGTAGTCTTTCAAAGCGGAGACATAGACCATGAGAATAAAGATAATGCCGACCATCATATAAAGTAGATACGCAAAAATCGACAAAGCTAAGCTTAATTGTGCTTTCCACAATAGAACGACCGCAGGAATTGAAGCCAAAGAACAATAGATTGCCAACGCTCCATAAACCGAGGCGAAAATATCCTCCGTCTTATCTCCCCACATCATATCGGCGATATACCGTGAAATTATGATGCACAAGCCACTGGTAAAAATCAGAGGGAAAACAAAGGAGTATAAGATAATCGAAGAATACAGGCGTTGATCATTCAAAGGCATATCGGAATTCAGCAAAAACAGTTTTACTGAAATCAGAGCCCCGATTACAATCAGCAAATGCCCAATGGTGGAAAAGACCGAGTACAAAACAGCACTGAATTTTGCCGTCAGCGATTGACGTCGAAAAAGTTTTTTTAGTTCAAAGCCAATTCCTGCCATTTCAGTCCTCCCCTTTCCCTTTGATTTTTTAGATCATCATTAGATTTTCTCGTCTATAGGCTTTTTCTCCGGATCTAACTCGTTATACAAGCGACGATATGCATCAATGAATCGTCCCTCAGAAAAGTAGCGAATCATGCGCTCGCGCCCTGCTTTACCGTATTGCTTTTGCAAATCCGGCGTTGTGATAATCTTAATGATATGTTCGGCAATTTGCTCGTAGTCCATGATTGGTACCAATAGACCTGCCGGTCCTAAATCATCCCCTTGTTTGCCTAAGAACAGCTCTTTACAACTGCCGACATTGGTCGAAACACAAGCAACGCCTGCCGCCATTGCTTCCATGAGTGCTAACGGTTGCCCCTCGCTAATCGAGGTCAAGACCATGACATCCATTCGTCCCACATACTCTTTGACATTGACCCGACCGGTAAATTGTAAATCGCCAATCCCCAGCTCTTTCCACAAAGCAATACACTCCTGATAATACTCCGGGGCCTCGTCGGTAGGACCGATTAAATAAAAATAAGCATTGGGAACGCGTCGTTTCACAATATCGAAAGCATACAACATGGTTTTGATGTCTTTGATTGGAGTCACCCGAATCACAGCTCCGACATTAAGTCTTCCTGCTTCTTCGGCTGTTTTGCCGGGTAAATTGCTAAACCCTTCTACATTGACCCCATTGGAGATGACTTCGCAGTATAAAGGATCGGCACCCAATTCAATTTGGATGCGACGGTTGGTCTCAAACAAGGCTACAATACGATCGGCTGCCCGATATGCTCCTACGGAAAGGCTTTTGAAATAGTCAATCCAGAGCCGTTTGAAGCTTTTTTGCACCCAAGCCGCTACAATGATCTCTTCCTCTCGCTCCCTCGAATAGATTCCATGTTCTGTGATCAGCAGACTTCCTCCATATAAATGTTTTCCCATCGCTCCGGCAATCCCTGCATAGCCCGTGGACACCGTTTGATACAAATCGGCTTTGGGAGGTGGATTATTTAAAATGTGAAACAAAGTCATATACATAGACCGCATAGTCCAGACAAAGTCTACGAACCGTGTATCCCCGTATTGCTTGTTATACACCTCTTTGACAATATCATAGAAATCACTCCCTAAGAGAAAATTGCGTATGACCCGGTCTCCACGCTGAAAGAAGTCGAAAATCATATTCCATTGATCCAGATTCGAAAGCATTAATCGGCGAATCTCATCGATCTCCCATTTGGCTGTCACGGTTGGCTTAGGAATTAAGCCTGCATTTTTTTCGCTCTTCAAGCTAATATCATTTAAAAATACTTCTTGGGCTCCTGTAACATTAGCCGGTAAGGTATATAAGAACTGTCCTTGTTTTTCCGAATCCGGCATGATTGTATACAAAACGTATTCATGCTCCGGAAAGTTCCGAATCAATTGTTGTACCCAGGAGGACACCCCACCAACGATGTACGGATAACAGCCCTCCGCAATAAGGCATATTTTCATAGGGAGCCCTCCTTTCTCTATTTTTGTAGAATGACTTCTTCACTCTGAAGGGTTATCACATAATAATTGCCGGTGTATTTTTCAACGGTATAGCCTTCCCCCGGCAGAATCGGCCATTCGCTTCTCAGCACAAACTGCATTCCTAAATATCCCTTAGCTACCTTAATCGCAATACTATCGGCCGTTTCAGAATAAGAAAACTCCGCATTTTGACTTTGCTCTGTAATCATTGCAGCTTGGCGAATCGTCGTATGCTCTACACCCGGGTAGCTTTGGATTAATTCGGTGGTGGCAATGAACTCCTCGGTCCATTGGGGAAATGTCATCCGACTGTTTTCCAATACCTGATTGACATTCAGTGTCATGGAAGCCATGCCTTGCGCTAATAATGTATTACGAACCGTCCAGCGCATTCCGTCAAAACACGAGACCAGGGTATAATAGTAGAGATTTTCTATAACCGGATCTCTCTCCATGTCTCGAATCAACTGATCCGGGTACAAACGGCGACAGGTCAGAGCTAGGACGGAAAGATTGGGATCTAATTCCGGTAATTTTGCTAAAACTTCCGGTGCAATTCTCCCTTGCGGGGGCATATAAGTCGTAATAGTATATTTCGGGAAAATCCGTTCCAGCGGACTTTTGGCTGCTTGCAACGATTCCTCGATACTAGCAAAGGAAGACCAAGGGATAAACCAGCCCATCTCTTGCAGTTGACCCTCTAGACCGAAGGGTCTCATACTAAAGCCATGAAAGGCAATCTCTCCGCCGTTTTGCAAAACTTCTGCTGCATAGAGTTTAAAATCATTGATTGGAAATTGGTTCGACTGAAAATCGGTATCGGTATTCTCGTCATACGATAACACATAGGATAACACCGGTTTGACGTGAAAGTCTCGCATCAATCGGGTTATCAGCGGCCAGATCCGGCTTTGCATCATTTTATCGTAACTTAATTTTTCAGTCTCCATCATCGCTGAATCCTCCACCTGATAAGGCGAAGCAAACTCCTCTAACAACAGTGTTGCTGTTCCGGAAATCGGATACAGAAACGAAGCGAGGTTCTTCTGTTTTAAAGTACGATACAACACTTCCATGATCAGACCACGACTTTGATACGAGCTGAGAAAGTCACAATTGCTGATGTATAACATACCTTTTTCAAGATTTCGAGACCAAAACAAGGGGTTCTCATCTTCATCGTGGAGATAAACCAAACAGTCTGGACGCAATCGCACCTGATACCGCAAGGGGATCGGTGCTTCAAAGCTGTAAACCTCCCCTTTCGGTCCTATGAGACCTTCGGCATCGATCAACTGGTTACATGAAATTTTGGTGGCTTTCTCAATGAGACCAAAGCTTGTAGATATTGAAATGTACGAATCTGAGTTTTCCGGCACAATTGGGAAATAAGCCGTGGCGCCTTCTTCCACACAATTGAAAACCTCCTGCAGTAATGGGGCTCGGTCATAGCGTGCTAGAAGGATGATAATCAAGGGGTATTCGCTCAAAGAGACCTCTTCTTCCACCGAAATCAGGTCGTATTGCAATTTCGTTTTCTTTAACAACGACTGGAAGTTTTCTAAAACGTAATCTCGATCTGCGGCCAAAGGATCATACAGCAAAGCGATTTTATCGAGTTTATGTGTGTTCTCAACACTTACACCCGAACCCATGGCTTGAAAAACCGGGTACTCCGGTGCCAGGTAACGTTCGTTGTTATAAAAAATATCCATTTTGGAAATTTGCAGGGCAATGATTACGATAAGAAACAACCCCAGCATTAACAAGGTTTTTTGAGAACTGTTTTCTTTCATACTTTCGCCCCCTCCTTGCGCCCGATTTGGGGATCGATGAAATAGCGAAAGGACGCCAATCTCTCTGGAGATAATTGAACTCGACTGGTGCGAATGCGTTGAATAATCTGCTGAAACAATTCTCGCTCTCCAAGAATGTAATAAAGCTCCAAAGCCGCAAAATAAACGATTTCGTGATCAAACGCAGTAAGACAATCTGCCATAAAGGCCTTCGCTTCTTGAGCTCTTCCCAAATCTTGCAAGTAAAGCGCAGTATCTTTATAGAAAGCCATATCCATACCCTCTGCTACACTGATTCTGTCTTCAAAAAGCTTCAAAATTAGATCACAAAATTGGCGCTGATATTTGCGACGGTTTGCCGGATCTAAAATACCACTTTCAATGTAGTCGTGTAGGGTCTTTGCATAAGAGAGTTTATTTTGTAAAACGCTCTCATCCTCCTGTACCAGTTTACTCAGTTCAATCACGGAGTTGTCGAACTTTCGTTTGATTTCCGTAAGAGCGGAAGAAGCATAATGGGAAACTTCGGTATCGGGATCGGACAACGCTTTTTTTAGTTCTTTGACATATTGCAAAGAGTCGCTGCTGAAAATTCTCATAACAGCATCTCGGCGAGTTGCTACATCTTCGAAAAGCAAAATATCGGTTAAGGACGCTGTATGCAGGTCACGTTGCCGATCTGCCTGAAACAAGGGGGGACCCTCTTCTTTCGAAAACTCTTTATACTGTTCAACAGCTGCCTGATTTTCTTGTGTTTTTCTCTGCATGAGCCAAACGAAGAAGCCACCGATCAAAGGTAAAAAGAAGGCGATGAACCAATTCATCAAGAAAAATCGTTGCTTTCTCGTAATCATAATCACCAACAGAACTACGATGAGTACAACATAATAGAGGAGCAAAACCCATTGAAACGCCATTTCCAGCATGGTGTGTTCCTCCTAACTCCTCTTTACTTGTCTAAAATCTGCGACTCAATTCCGGCTTTTTGTAAACGCTCCACAACAATGGTGGCTTCGCTGGGAGAGGTTGTCAACAAGAGCGCTCCAACTCCACCCGTACTAAGCCGTCCAATTTCATCGGTGTCTCGTAGGAAGCGCCGAGTCTTAGCTGCAGTTTCTACCATCTCTTGATCAGTTGCCAGGATTTGCAATACGGTATATTCAATACCACTATTCTCCCAGCCCTTTTTTGCGAAGCTAATGACCTTCTGAAAATTCTCTGCTTTCATGATATCGCTCGAACCCTCAAAAGTATATTGATCCATTAAGGTTTCATATATGTGAGCGTTCCTGTAAGCATCATCCAACAAATCTTTGGTGATATGTAAAACGTTCATGTAATAGAGCGTTAATTTATCGAACGCCATATTCTCTATCATCACCAAGACCGTGACATGATTGTTAACCGATATGGGGAGAATCACCGAGGGCATATCCGGATTCAAATATTGGTTTGTATAGAACCGGTTGTTTTGAACAATATCAAGAAGCACAGAATTTTCGGTGATGTTATACGATTTGTGGAATTTGGCGGGCTGCTCGCCGATGTAGAGTAGCCGGCGCATAAAATTACTGCCAGGCTGTCGTACAAAGAGTGAGATGTTGGGTTCGTCGGTGAGATCACGAATGGAGGTTAGCGTTCCCCAGAAAATGTCCTGTTGTGAGAGCGAGTTTAGGCTTTTAATCGAAGCATATAATTTCCCTAACCCGGATTCATACTTCAAAATTCGAGTTTCTTGCTCCATTTTAATCTGTCCTAAGTCACTATTGATTTGGCGCATAATCTCCAATTCTTTACTCAAATCCTCGATTTGTAATTGCCTCTCGTGAATCGCAAAATTCTTCCGTTCCAATACATAGCCAATGCTCATCGCAATCACTAGTGCTTGTACCATCTGCAACAAGACATTGACATTGGAAAAAGTTGCAACAATACTATAGCCGTCCAAAAGTGAATTGATCACGTAATAGCCACTGACTAAAATAGCGGAAAAAATTCCTTGATTGATGCCAAAAACAATGGAAATGAAGATCAGGTAGATTGTGAGGTACTGAGTAATGAAGGTATCGGAGTATCCGGTTTGCCAATACGTAAGATACGCCAATGCCGAAAACAAGGCAAGGTTTTCAATCGTTCGCCAAAATCCTGTATGGGAAGCTCTTTCTCGCTTCACAATTGCTTTTTTAACCCGTCTCGAGTCTTGATGCCACTGTACCGTTGATTCAATCATGACAGCAACATTTCGCCGCAAAACCAGACCCAATTCCATGGCGGCTTTGAGTCCATAATGAGTTGGTTCTTCTCCGCTTTTATTTCTGCCTATGAGGACTTTGCTAGGCCGAGCAAAAATCAACCCTTTGCTGTGCAGCTCTCGATATATCTCATTGGCCAACTCTTCCCCCGAAATCGGATTTGCGGGAACGATGTTGTATACGCCCTCGATACTGTCATTCAAACTACGAACAATGGCTTCTACAGCATCTCCGGCTGCAACCAAATAGTGAAATCCATGAAGTCCCACTTGAATTTTGCCTTCTTGCAGGGCTTGCTCCACCATCTCAAATGCGACCGTCGTCGAATCCAACGTTTCATACTCTCCGGTAACCATGGGGAGCCGCAAAAAGATATTGAAAAATCGATCCTTGGGTCTGAAGCTCAAAAATGCCTGCTCACACAAGACATGCGTTCTGGCATCAATACTTAAAGGCGCTACCTCATCGGTTTCGGCTTTCAATCCTTCACCATAAACAGAAACATTTGAAAGATAAATTATTTTCGCAGTTTCATGTAAAACCGAAAGTTCTGCAAGTGCTGTGACTTCAGTAACTTTTTTTATAGAATCCTCGATGGTCAGTACTTCTTTGCAATCGGCATACAGAATAACCTCAGGCTTTTCCGCAGCGAAAATATCTTTCAAGCTCCTGAGGTCACTGCTCACATATTTAGAATGCGGCACGTTGGCCGAGTGCTCCGGCTGCTTGTTTTGATAAACACCTACCACTCGGTAATGATCACGGTAGAAACGGATAATGCTATGGATCCCTAAAAAACGCTCGGCTCCAATGACCATAATTTTCATGGCTGCTCACCTGCCTGCCTCTGCACATTCAGCGTGTCCAAACTCTGGGGCATTGCTAAATGGTAGCCCTGACCCAAGGAAATGCCAATCTGATACAAACTCTGCACCTGTTCTTCTGTTTCAATCCCTTCTGCTACACAGAGGATGTTTAAATTCTCGCAATAATCGCGAATGCTCTTGATCATATAAAAAGACTTTTCATCGTTGAGAATATTTGACATCAGCTCAATGGGTATTTTAAGCCCGTCAAATTTTACTTGAGCCAACATGATATTATTGGAAAATCCGGTTCCATAATCATCGGCAATGATTTTGATTCCAGAACTCTTCAATTGCTCCGCTTTCACCATAACTTCTTCGGGCTTATTATAAATATGCTCAGTCAACTCAATGTACAATTGTTTTCCTTGACGAGCCAAGACATTGGCCAACGCTTTCATTTCATCGAGGATCGGCGTGTTGCCTAAAATATTCACCGAAATATCGGTCGGAATTTCTCCGTTCAGCGCCAATGCATGGATTTTTTTGAAGATCATGCGGTCCAATTCCACATCCAGCCCGGCAACCACACAGTCTCCGATAAACTCACCGGTATTCGAATAGACTTCATTATGGACGCGGAGTAGCGCTTCTAAGAAAAGTATTTCTTTAGAAGCAATCTTCAAGATCGGTTGAAAGACGAGTGAAAAATCTCCGCGACTTATGATCCCCGGTAAATAACGCAACCTCAACAAGCGCTGATTATACTGCTCGTATTGCGAAGGAACAAACAAATAGACATCACTGTTTTCCTGATTATCGGTCCGATATTTGCAAAAATTGAGCTTTTTGAGAACTTCGTCAACATCACTGAGCGTTTGCACCCGTAAACTTTCCGTATACAAGGCCCCGATTTTTGCTTTCATAGCAAATTGCTTCTCTTGTACGACATAGACATCACTAAAAACTTCTACCAAACGACGTAATGCTTTATGTTCTTGGCCCTCTTTGGGATTTTCTTGTAGGGTAAACAAGAGTTCTCCGGTTTTGACGGAATAAATTTGTGCTTGTGGAAATTCTTTTCGCAACACATTGGCAATTGTTTTAAAACAAGCCAACTCAAACTCGGTTTCATAAACCGTGCTTTTCTGAAAATCCAAATTCAAGCGCAATGAAGCAAAGAGCATGAACTCCGTGGAGGCTTTACAGTAGTCTAGAATGCCTTCTTTCATTACTGGATAGCCGGGAAATCCGGTCACATAATCGCGTGCTTTCGCCCGATATAGCACCTCGGTACGAGAAGTTTGCTTGGTAATGTCACGAATCACCCCTAAGTAGCCCCCCAGCAATCTGGGATACGCAAAATATTCTATAAAAATCTCCTGGCCGGTTGCCGGTGTGCTAAAAAGAGTCCGCTCCACTTTTCGATTCGTAACCCGAACATGGGCTTCCGTAGAATCTCCAAGCAACTGTTGAAACTCCTCTAACGGCATGATCAACCGCGGGAGCTCCAAATCTTCGGCACATTTCCGGGAAAAATGCACTTGCTTTTTCTGTTCGTTCACCCAAAAAACGTAGAGGTTATCATATTTGGTAAGCAACTCCAGAAAATATCGGCTAAGATAAACGGACCCAAGCAGGTTCTGGGGAAAAAATGCTGCTATGGTTAAAGTTAAAATCAGGCCTAATGTGGCCACAAAAACTGCCAGGGTCAAAAGTACTTCGGCATCGTAGCGACCCAAATACCCATTGATATGAATTTCAGAAAAAACCACCGGTACAACGCTAAAAAGCAGGAGACCTGCCATGATTTCCTTTTTCAATTTGCTGAATAAGAAGCCAGCAGCGACGGCGAGTAAGGCCACGGCATACCACAGGGAAAACGGAGAAAAGTAAACGCTGAGTAGATAAAGCGGAGCAAAGCTAATCAAGCTTCGCCAAGAAAATTTAAGTGTGAGAAAAAATAACAGCAGGAATTTTAGATTCAAAACTGCTTGATCCTGCACGTAAAAGACGTGCGAGTTGAGCAAAAAACAAGCTCCACCCAAAAAGAAGCCAACAATCCAATCGCGGCTGCTAGGCGAGTAATCAAAATAGTTATGGATCATTGTAGCAAGAACAAAAAGTGCGACAAAAATCCCAAATCCGGAAAGAATGTAACCCATTAGATCAATTATTGGCATGATGTCCTCCTCCCTGCACTGGTAGGGGATGTTTGTTGGTTTCTCTATGATTCTGTTATTCCTATTCTACTATAGTTTCTCCAAACATACAATCAAAGACCTGCAAAACTCCGTTTTAAATTTCCTCACCTTGACGAGAACGCCACTTCGCGTTACAATTATTCTGTAGAATTTGCTTCTAATTTACAGAAAGAAGGAAGTACACGATGCATGAATTACGTAGAAAATTCCATGTCACGGCTTTAATTCCTTTCGGCGTTGCTGCATCTTGTTGTCTGGGAATTTTGACACACAGCACGATGCAAAACGGGGATTTCATGGCGGCTATTTTCAAAGCCTTTACCATTCAAAGCAACATCTGGGCTGGCAGTATTGCCCTCCTTGGTTTGGGTTTTTCTTGGTTTAGCAAGAACAAATCCGGACCTGCATGGCTGGAACCCATTCGTTTTATGTTTACCACCTCAATCACGCTGACCTGGCTGGTATTTGCGATTCTTTTGACACCAACCATGAGCTTGAGTTACCTGCTTTCGCAGTCGAATTTCTATTTGCATAGCTTAACCCCCATTTTGAGCGTGATCGATTACATCCGTCAACCTAACGATAGGGTTCCCTTCAAAAACCTTTGGACCGTCATGATCATGCCGATTTTATATAGTCTCTACTTCTTTGTGGAATACGCCTATACCGGAGAAATGCCGGTGCGCTATTTCTTTATGGACTATCGAAAACACGGCTGGTTCGGTATCAGTCGCAAGGGCTTGGGCGTTGTTTATTGGATGATCCTTTTACTGACTACGCTAGTCGGTATTGGCCGTAGCTTGTTGGCCTTGCGCGAATGGGGTAAAAAAGATCCTCTGAAAACCTCACTATGGACAGCTGGCATCATGCTCTTGATTTCTGCGGTCATGGTCTTGGTTCGCTCAAGAATGCCCTCCACAGAAAAGGACTCTTCTAATTAGGAAGGGTCTTTTTTTAGAAAGGATTTTTCGTTTTTGTTGCGAATCTTACTGGAAGAACATTACACACAGAGAAAAAGAGGAGGAAATCAATATGGATGTTCAAGCGTATCGTAAACTTTTCCCCGTCACTCAAAATTATGTATTTTTAAACAATGCTGCAGAATCCCCGCTCAATGAACCCTTCCGCCTAAAACTAGAGGACTATTTAAAGGTCTGCTCCACTGCCCCGCAAGAGAAGCCCTCTACCGTGCGCGAGGAGGTTCGAGCTCGTTTAGCCCAACTGCTTGGCGGCTCAGCAGACGAATACGCCTTGGTCACCAGCACCGGTGTTGGGGTTAGCATTGTCGCGGCTGGGTATCCTTGGCAAGAGGGAGACAATATTGTAGTTCCCGCTGACGAACATTGGAACAATACCTTTCCCTGGCTGGCGTTACGAGAAAAAAATGTGGATGTGCGTATTGTGCCCGTGGATGAGCATAATCGCATTAAAGTTGAAGATGTGGCCGCTCGAGTCGATGCCAACACTAAAATCGTGGCTGCAGCAGCGGTTCGGTTCAATTCTGGATTTCGCAGTGATTTAAAAGCCCTGAGTAGCCTAGCACACAAGGTGGGAGCCCTATTTTTGGTCGACGGTATTCAAGCTACCGGAGTGATGCCTTTGAATGTTGAAAAAGATGGCATCGATATCCTCTGCTGCGCCGGCTTTAAATGGTTGCTCGGTATGCCCGGCACCGGCTTTTTATATGTGCGTTCCGATGTGCAACGCCGAATCAACCCCAGCATGCCTGGCATGTTCGCTGCCGAGAATATCTTTACCGATTTGAATTATCATGAAGACGCCCGCCGCTTTGAGACCGGCTCCATTGCCTATTCTTTATTCCATGCCTGGACGGCAGGGCTGGATATTCTGCTCGAAGTCGGCGTTGAGAATATCTACACTCGTGTCATGCATTTGATCGACCTGCTGATTAAGGGCATTCGCGCCAAAGGTCATACATTATTATCCCCCGTGGAAACACAGGCCGAACGTTCTTCGATTTTGATTTTCAGTGTCGGCGATGCTGCAGCCAACAAAGCCTTATACACCGCCTTGCGTGTTAAGGGAATTATCGTTACCTACCGCTCCGGCACGATTCGTGTCAGCCCCTCCTTCTTCAATACCGAAGAGGAGATTGCTGCATTCGTAGAGGCGATTTAAACCCAAATTCACAGGGTTCGCAGGTTTTCAGGTTATCAGATCCTCAGAATCACTAATCACTTAATAAAAAAACGGAACACCTCGAAAAAAATCGAAGTGTTCCGTCTTTTTTTATTCTTCCGGTGCTTCCCCTTTGCGAGCGGCTGCAATGACTGCAAAGTACGGTTGCAGTTGATCTCTGCGAACTTGAAGCTTTTGTAAATAGGCATCGGCTAAGGCTTTTTGAAAAGCCTTCAAAGCTTCCGGGTCCGGCACTGGTTCGGGCACTTGGCTGTATTGGATTAAGAAAACGGTGCGAGCAATGTCGTAAAGCGCTGGTCCTTTGCAGACATTCATAAAGTCGAGTACCACACTTTTGTCTTCGTGAATCATGATATTACCAGGGTGAAAATCGCCATGACAGAGTTGCTTGCCTTCGGGCAAATCCTTCAATTGATGCAGGGCTACTTCACGTTCGGTTTGGCTCAAAGCTGTCGCTTTTTCAATGCCCCAACGCAAGAACCCTTTGTACGACGGTAGCTCATCCAGCTGATTTTGCATGATCAATGGATGGAGCTCTGCTAACCTTGCAGCACACCCTTCTGCATCTAGGGTTCTCAGCACCCACTCTAAGAGCGATTCTCCCAAGACGTGGTCATAGACAATACCATAGCGATGTTGCCAAGAGATCATTTCATAGGCTTTCGGCTTAGGAAAGTTCAGGGTATTTAGCAGCTGGCCTAACCGAAATTCCTTTTCCACAGCACTTTGCGGGTAACCCGGAATAAAGAGTTTCAGCACTTTCCCTGCTTCCCAGGTATAGACTTCTGCGGTTCTACCGATACCGATTATTTTATGCTCAGTCATACGATCGCCTACCCTAATACTTCGTCTAAAAGCGCTTCACCCTTGGCAAAGCGGACTGCATTTTCTACCACTTCCACCAATTCTTTGCGCTTGCCTTCAAAGCTCATATCGGCCGCATGGGGTGTAATCACTACATTCTCTAACGAGAACAGCTCTTTGATCAGGGGGTTCTCTAAGCCCCCGGTGGTGCGCACTTCCACTTCGTGCTCCACCACATCAATGCCGGCGCCCCAAATCCATCCTTCTTTCAACGCAGTGACTAAATCCTGGTCTACCACTACTTTGCCGCGGGAAATATTAATATAAATCGCGGTCGGTTTCATCATTTTGAACTTTTCGGCATTCATAAACCCTGTGGTCTCTGCCGTAAGTGGGGTGTTGGTGGTTACGAAATCGGCTGTGCGTAGCAGGGTTTCTAAATCGACAAAGGTGGCGTTGCATTCTTTCTCGAAGGCGGGGTTGGGTTTGCGGTTGTGGTAGATCACCTTCATATTAAAACCAGCTGCCTTGCGAGCAATATCTTGGCCAATGCTACCTGCACCAATAATGCCGAGCGTCGCACCGGTCAGATCCATGCCTAAACGACCGCCGTCGCCATGTTGCCATTGCCCAGTTTTAGCGCGGGTGTTGCGAGCTGGTATCATTTTTGCCACCGCCAACATGAGGGCTAAAGCGTGCTCGGAACAGACATCGCGTTTGGCCCAAGCGTTATTGGAAAAACGGATTCCTTTGGCGCGGGCATGAGCAACATCGAAGCCGTCGTAACCTGCCGAAGTGCTGGAAATGTATTTGAGGGTGGTCAATTGATCGACGACTTGTTTGTTGAAACGGGCAGTTCCACAAATAGCGACATCGACTCCATTGAGCCAGGAAACCAATTCATTGCCGGTGGGCAGCGCGTGCAGTTCGTCAACTTCGTTGCAAACAACATCGTAGTAGGGTTCCAGTTGATCTAAATACTCGCGGTCCAGTTGTTTTTCAATATAGAGTTTCATTTTCATAAGAATACCCTCCCTGTTTGAATATTGTTAATTTCAACTTGAAGGACCAATTTCCTTCTGTGTACAAAGGAAAAGCTTCCCAAAATTAGGAAGCTTTGTTGTTGAACGCTTACAGGACAAAATTTATCTGGAATTCCAATTTTCTAGTACTGTATAAGCGAAGGAGGTTGAAATACTGAGCCAACATTCAGTAACACTAACGTCGGTCCAGGTGGGTTTGGCCATGGCGATAAGAGCATTGGCGCGGTTGATGTATTTACCCAAATCATAAAAGCTCTGGCCCTTGTATTCCGGATCCCAAATGGCATTGATTTGATTATAGATCTCTTGAGAAATCGCCAATTGCTTCTTCAAATCGGTGAGATCGACACGCTCCTGCATATTTCCGGCTGTATAAATACGTGTGTTGGCAAAACCCGGATCGTTCAACTCATTATAATCGTTCTTGATTCCGTTGTAGGGATCATGAGAAGTTAAAAACGTATACCCCACCGCAGCAATATCTTTGCCACTGCTTTCCATGAGTCCGTACATTGAAGTCCCTGCAGCATCATGTTGGAAATACCAAATCGCTTCGCCCCCTGCAAAATAGACCTGATGCACATAGTTCAAGATTTTTACACCAGAAGAATTGATCACACTTTTACTATCCCACGGGGAATCCGATTCCAGCACTATGAAATAAAGTGAGGTATCGGTATAAACGGTTTCAATTCCATAATAGCCGCCTCTTCTTACGATTTCCACGTTCTTACTGTTGACCACACCTTCCATAACCGGATAGGTGGCGTTTTCAACAAGGAAGAATCCGTAGCCCAAAGGTACAATTTTGCCATAGAGGTTACCATAGGCACTGCGGAATGCAGCTTCGTCAGCAGCGTCGGCAGCGGTAAGATTCTTGGTTTCTACCCAATCATCTTTGTAATCCCAGTAGCCGTTATGTCTGGCAAGCACATCTTCCGGGAGAGTAATATATTCATTGGTCGGCCAGAACCTGACCCGTCCGTCTCCACCAAAAACAGCATTGAGATTATCGGCTTTCTCCCAGACGACCTTACCGGTCGTATCGATAAGCAGGGTATAGATTACACCATTTCTCATTTCATGAACACAAGCAACGCCATACTTGAAGGCCGAGACATTGAAATACTTCTCCGGAATGATCATATTTCCAGCCGGATCAATGTATCCGTATTTGGTTTCATTATTATAGTAACTAGAACTGGCTTCTTCTTCGGTAGCGGTTGTAACCGGCATGAGACCATTACTAAATCGTAATGTGCTCAGCACATCAAAATCAGCTCTGTAATTGGTCCTTAATACCGGTTTCATGGCGTCGTTCAATAGTGTCATAACATAATCCCAAGATTCCACGCTCTTGGCACTCAAGCCAATAAAATAACCTTCTCCGGCAGGATAAATGATATTATCAAAATCATCGGTGTAATTAGGAGTCACCCAAACCGGAGTTTTCAAAGGAGCAACATAGGAAATGCTGGTATCTATACCGATGGTGGCAGAAGCCGCATCCCAGGTGACCCCAATGTCAAAGGTTTGACAAAGATCTCTCAATTTGAAAAAATTGTTATCATTAATGGTAAAAGCTCCCAAAATGATGCGCTTACCGTCTTTATAAATCGATGAGGAGTTGAAAAAGGCTGTTTTCTGAGCTCCGTCACCCATAACCAACTCCGTTCCGGTTGCGACATAGCTTTTACCGGAAAGTAAATTGATTGCCCCCACAGAACCGTCCCATGTGACATTGAATTGCTTACTGCTTTCATTAACCACTTTAGCTATATCTCTTAGCTTAAAGTAATTGAAGCCGTCAATGTTGTAGGCCTCGAAATTGGTCAGTTCGCCATCGACTAAAACCCTAGATTTGTTGGAATTCACAGAAAAACTGGACCGTACTTCGGCTGCCACTGCAAGCCCTGAAATTACGATCAGAACTAAAAGTATAAGGAATCCATTGACCCGCCATTTTCGCATGCTGTAATCCTCCTCTATATCATTACAGCTCTATTCCTGTTCGGGGTTTGGATTCCTTTATTCTACTTGATTATTTTTTCCAATTTCGTAACATTTTTAGGGCATCTTCTTCGCTTAAACTTTTGGCAAAGTAAAAACCCTGCACCTGGTCACACCCATGCTCGATCAGATAATTGAGTTGCAACTCATCTTCTACCCCTTCTGCTACCACGCAGTGCCCCATTTTGTGAGCCATGGAAATGATATCTCCTAAAATCACTTTTTCCGGAGCAAGCTCACGAAGCTTCCAAACAAAGGCTTTATCAATCTTCAAGCTGTTGATATTCAGATCCTGTTCGCGAGCCAAGGAGGAATAGCCGGTGCCAAAATCATCGATGGCGATTTGAAAACCATAATCCATGAGCGATTTCAGGATTCGATTCACCTCTTGATGACTGGAAATATAAATGGATTCCGTAATTTCCAAGCCAATTTGTTGAGGAGATACCTGCATTTTTTTAACCAGGGTCGTAAGACTAACGTAAAAATCCGGTTTTAACAATTGTGTTGCAGAAAGATTAACCGCGACTTGAATTTCCTTTTCACCCAAATCCTCAAGCTTTTTTAGAAAAGTAAAGGCTTTGAGCAGAATATTTTGGCCAAGTTCGGTCATCAGTTTTGCTTTTTCAGCGACTGGGATAAACTCAACAGGAGAAATCCGACCTAAGGCTTCGGTCCGAATTCTGGCAAGAGCTTCAAAGCCACTGATCTTCCGGGTTTTCAGATCAATAATTGGCTGATACTCTAAATAGAAACTGCTACAATCGATATCTGCTGCAATACAGGACAACTCCTGTTTGATTTTTTCTTCTCGATTGATTTCTGCTTCCATTGCAGCATCAAAAACACAGCAGGCAACGCCTTTATCATGAATGGTCAATGCCTTCTCCGATGCAATCAGCAATTTTTTCAATAATTGATTCACATCTTGCTCGTTAGCTGGGTCGATTTCTAAGATGCCAAGACCCCCATTCAAACGTTCCGCCACCAACATTGGTTCCAGCAAAGCGATGATCGCATCACGGAGGATTTGAATCTCTGCTTCTGCCTCTTCACTACCATTGAACAAATAGAAGACAAACCGAGTTTCATGAGTGCTAAATAACAAACGATTCTTTGAGCTAAGAAAACGCAAGGTATCGGCAATCTGTTTCATCAGTTCTTGCGTATAATGAAAGCCATAGGTCGTGGTCAGTATTTGTATGGAGCTGAGGTTTATGCTAAACAAAGCTCGCTTCCCCTGCGGTGGAAGCAATCTGTGTTGAGACAACAATTTTTCCAAGGAAGAGCGGTTCAGTAATCCGGTCCAACGGTCATGCTCAGCATCATATTTCAAGCGATTCTCCATTTGTTTGCGATCGGTGATATCGATAATAATCCCTTCCAGCGTATCATACTCGCCTTGGGAATTTCGAATCCCTTCTCCCAGCTCCAAGACCCATTTGCGTTTTCCGCTCGCTGTTATAATTTCATACTCATACGAAAAGGAAAGATTGTGTGCAAAAACGCGCTCCCACTCGCGGCGAAGCAGCTCACGATATTCCGGGGCAATCAACTCATTGAAGCTAAGATCCTTATTATCTAATAATCGTTCTGCCGCGTAACCGGTCAAATTGAAACAGCCTTCTGAAACATACTTCATTGTCCAATTGTCATCATTTAAACACCGATACGCAAGTCCCGGTAAATGAGCCAACAAGACGGCCTTGCCTCGTTCACTTTCAACCAAAGCACTTTCCATGATTTTGCGGTCGGTAATGTCTTGAATCAAACTGACATGATTATATTGAAACCTTTCGCCAAGAATTAGGCGTGTTACCGTCATATGAACCCAAACAATCGAGCCATCCGGTCGAATAAACCGTTTCTCCATGGCGTAGTTGTCGATCTCTTCGGCTAAGAAGCGTGTGTAGTAGCGCAAATTCTCTGCAATATCATCGGGGTGTGTAATGCTTGCCCAGCCAACTCGACGAAGTTCTTCTTTACTTCTGCCTGTGATTTTTTCGTACATAGGGTTGATACGGAAGGTTTCAGCTTCTTCTGCTGTTTGGGCTTCCGAATTAAAAGAAATGGCAATCCCTATGGGTGATTGTTGAAAAATCGCATCATAAATATTGATCTGCCGGAGCAATCGCTCTTGATTCAGCATAAAATGCCTCCGTTCCGAAGATAAATCGGCACAAGGAACGCTATTACCTTTCTATTATTTTCTGCCAAAATCCTGCAGAAAAAAAACAGAGTCTCAAGAACACATCATTCCTAGATGCAGTAAGCCGCATATAATGGTATCGATCTCAGTCCATCTTCTTCTCCGAAATTTTTCAGAGAGAGCCGAATGGTATAAGCGGGATGATACGCACCCCGAAACACAGATAGACTTCTGGAACGAACGTGCTCGCCTTTTTTAACTTCAATCCCGATGATTTGATTCCCCTTTTGTAACACAAAGTCCACCTCGGCTTGGCTGTTACTCTCCCAATAGTAAAGAGGATACCCACTGGCAGCGAACTGTTGGGCAACATAGTTTTCGGTTACTGCTCCCATAAAGGTGTTCCCTTCACCAAGGAGGATGGTTTGCTGTGACATTCCCGACATTGCTACCAACAAACCCGTGTCACCCATGTAAAGTTTAAAAGCAGATAACTCAGCGTACACCGAAATTGGTTCTACCGCTTGATTAATCTTTTGGCATTTCAGAACAATTCCGGCAAGATGGAGCCATTCGATGGAAGAACCAAAAAGTGCCGTACTGCCTCCCTTTTGGATGACCTTGTACTGAAACTTTTTGTTTTCTTTTGCCAATTGAGCAGGGATAGACTGGTAGCAAGCTCTGATTTTTACGGTATCGGTAGGGCTTGAATACTTCGCCATATCTGCAACATAATTGTCTAAAATTTCGTTCTGAACTAAGGAGATGTCTATGAAACTCTTTTCTCTTAAGAATGCATTAATACTGGCAGGCATACCGCCAACAATTACGTATTCTCTGTATAATTCGATTGCCTTCTGATGTAAGGCTTCCGGAAGTTTGCTCAACTGTTGAAAAGCATTTCTGATTTCTTCTTCCAAGAAGCTTTCCCCACGTGCCCAAAGATATTCCTCAAAATCAAGGGCATGGAGAACCAGTGTTTCAACTTTGCCAACCGGAAAAGAATAGTGTTGCCGGTTGATAGCGACCCCAAGTAAACTTCCTGCAGCCGCAATGTGATATTGAGGTGTTTCCTCACAAAAGTATTTAAGCGAAGTCAGTGCTCGTTCGCAGGATTGGATTTCATCTAAGATTACCAGGGTCTCTCCGGGGATAATCTTTTCTCCAAAAGAAGATTCCAGATACCGCAGAATTCTTTCAGGTGTGATATTGTTGTCAAAGTAAGACGCGATGTTGAGATTTGTTTCTAAATTCACATAGACAACGTTGCTGAAATGTGCATTGCCAAAGTCTCTTAAAATATAGGTCTTTCCAACCTGTCTGGCTCCATTGATGAGAAGGGGTTTTCTGTCAATTGCTTTATTCTTCCAAGCAAGCAACGAGCTCTCGATTTTTCGTTTCATTCTATTCACCTCACGCCACTATAATATATGAAAATGACAGTTAAGTCAAGAAAAGTACGAATTTAACATACTTTTTTGGACTTAACTGTCATTCGTGTTGGGGCTCACCGTTTCCCAAGGACTACCCCTAAATCTCTAAAAACAGTTTCAGCATGAAAGAAATCAAGAATGTCACCAACATCATAGAAAAACTTTTCAACCCATACCAGTTATTCTTTGCTTTCTGAATCTTCCAATCTACCGCTTGATAACGTGTCAGATAATTCGTGGGCTCAAGTGTTGCTAAAAACGCTTTTTGGGGCTGCACGTTTAGGATCCTTTGAAACAGATCCACAAAAAAACTGACCAATAACCCTATTAGAAAAAAGTAGTCCTTAGAAGATTTTTTGAAACTGGGGATACTATACATAATATAGGCGGCCACAAGGATGACGGCAACCTCGAAAAGAATCGGCAAGTAGAAGTTAGACCGGGCTGTTTTAATGGGAGCATAGTTGAGATTGTTTCTCCAAAACCAGTCATCCATAGCATTCTTATCTTCCGTAACAAAGATGTGGAAAACAACATCTTTCTCAAACCAATTTTTATTCATAGAAGTAACCAACTTCCAGCCAGCGCGTTCCAAGGTTCCTTGAAGAGATGCATCCAACTGTGTCGGACCTAGAAGAAGGCGATACGTCAGCTCTTTCGACATCGATTTTTCATAGGTAAACGAATAATTGTTAGCAGAAATCTGTTTCAGTTCAAAACCCTCTTTGGCCTGATCCGCTAAGAAAGACTCCAATTCCCGAACATAAAAAGGGCTAAACGGAACAGGTCTCGAGACTTCGTTCTCGTTTTTTGGCACAACTCGCTCGGTTCGAATAAACAACTCTGCCATGGAGATTCACCGCCCTAACGTTTTTGGATACTCGATTTTGTGTTTGCACTTTATTTCACCGAAAGAGTGGTAAACTCCTCTGTTTTTCCTCAAATTGCTTCTGTTAAAATCTTACCTCGAAACAATCTCTTCAATCTTCCCGTCTTTCAGCTTCACCACGCGGTCGGCAATCTCTGCCACTTCTGGGTTGTGGGATGCCACAATGACCGTAACCCCTTGTTGGTTCAACTTGCGCATGAGGTCCAGTACCATGGTGTGGTTGGCACTATCGAGGTTTCCGGTAGGCTCATCTGCCAATAACAACGAGGGCTGATTCATCATAGCTCTGGCGATGGCCACACGCTGTTCTTGCCCCCCCGATAATTCTCCCGGGAAATGATGCATACGATCTGCCAAATCCACCTGGCGTAGTAACTCCTCTGCACGCTCCTGCACTTCTTTTGGAGGCTTGAGCTTAGTCACATATTTTGCCGGTTGCATTACATTCTCCAAAGCGGTTTTGTCTTCAAGTAAGTTATAGTCTTGAAAGATGAAGCCGATCTTTTCAGCCCGAAAAGCAGATAGCTTTTTGTCGTTCGTGCTCGACAAGTAGCCCAAGCTTTCGGTCCCTGCCAGCATTTCATCTTCAAAGCGGTAGCTCCCCTCCTCGGGTTGTAGAAGCGTCCCCAACAAGTAAAGGAAGGTTGACTTACCGCTACCAGAGGGCCCCCACAGAGTAATCCATTCGCCACGGCGAACTTCTAAATTTGCCTGATCGAGTGCACGAATTTCTACCTCGCGCTTATGATAAATCTTACTCATATCTTTGACTGTCAGTAATGGACGATATCCTTCCATGGTTTTCTACTCCTTTCCCTTACCGTTTCAACTCGGCTATAGCTTGTTCAAGTATATTTAACATGACGACATTGTCTTCTTTATTGCCCAGGGTCAAACGGCAAATCCATTCGTTGATCATGATTCCTTGTTCATCGAACAAGAAGAAACTATTCAACCTCACATCTCGATCATCTGCTTCTACCAACATGGGGTGAATAGTAGGACCTAGATTGAATCTCCGCACCATTTCATAGGATTGATCTTCGTAAATCAGTAAATCTGGATACTTCTGTCGCAAACTCTCTGTTTCTTTCAAATATACATTTATTTGAATCTCATAGAAATTACGATAATACCACTCGATTTTTGTCTCCGCGTCCTCACGGTGCGCCAGTTCTTGTTGTATGATTGGGTACCTTGTATGCGCATCGGTAGTTGGTAGAACAACCACCACTTGTATCTGATCTTCTAAAGTATCGAGCAAAGTATATAATTGCAAGTTGGAGTTTCCAATTGTCCAAAGAATCAACAAGGTGGGTTTGGTTATTTTCAGTACTTCTTTTTCTTGTGTTTCCGACCGAACTAAGCAAAGCTCATGCAAAGGCTTACCGATTTGCACCGGTATTAGTGTTTCTTCTGCCGTGACTAAATAGGAATAAACATCTTCATACTGCCCAACTGCATAATAGAAATACTGCCTTTGAATCACCCCGTCTTCCAACAACCAAATCATAGGGTGAAAGTTTTTTATAATGTTCAGATAATCTTGCTTAAATCCCAGTTTCATTAAATCACTCAGCTGCATTTTGACCAGTGCGCAATTGGCAGGTAAATCCATCACCTCATAGAAAGGCAAACCGCGATTTACAGCCAATCCGGCAATCAATAGCGTAACGGGAGCAACCTCGGCAAGCTGCAATAATTCTTCCATAAACAATTCTTCGTATAAGGTATCGCTGCCCGATGTCAAGATAACGAAGCCATCCTGTATTCCTGAAACGGGAAACATATCTCCTGGCTGCGTTTGAATGTATTCACGTTGTTTTGTTACTTCTTCTTCTGAAAAAGGTTTTAACACACTCCATAGCTTGGGAGCGTCTTGAGAAATAACAGGTTCTTTTTTTTGCGGTTGACATCCGCTGAGTAAAACAAGGAGAAACACTAAAAACATAACGCTTATTTTCACCAAGAACGACCGTTTCATAGGTTCTGACCTCCCTTCCTTACAGCAATTCTCCAGGTTCTTTACGCGAGAACAAAACTGCCGGTAGCCAAGCCGTCAAGATTGCGCTCAGCAAACACAGCAAGAGAGGCCCGAATATTAGTAATGCGACATTGGGCGTAAGCCTTAAGTTCTGACCCGATAGATACTGCTGTAAAAACGATATTCCCGTTGCCAATAGCCCAGCTGCAACAAAAGGATAACCGGTTCTTTTCATAAGTTGAATGACAATTTGTTGAGCGGTAGCACCGATGGTTCTTTGTATACCTGTGTATTTCGAAATTTCTCGCGTCTTGACAATGGTAAAAGCAAACAGACCAAAACATGTTTGCAGAATCAGCAGAGCAATCAGGAACCACGAGGTATACATGTAGCTGCGCTGCATATCGAGAGTGCGCTGCAAATCATAAGACGGTTCAATTACTTTAATATCCGGTGTTTCCCGCAGCTTCTCGCTGAGTTGTTGATATAATTCTTTTATTCTGGTATAGTCGCTGTTTCTTATGATGATTTGCGGCGCAACTTTGTTCTGCCAAAAGGTGTCTTTATTTTTTTCATCGGTTGTATAAATACTGAGCAACGGGAAGCTCAACCCTGGCCGCTCCATATAGTCACCCAAATCAATGATTCCGACGATTTTTTTAGTTTCTTTCGGACCGTAGCTATAGAATTCTACCTCTTTTCCTACAGCATTTTCCACTGAAGTAAATAGGACTTCTGCCAATTCTCTTCCCACCGCTATTTCTTCATATCGCTGCGGCCAACTGCCTAGGCTGACGTCTAACCCTTGGGTTTCGGTATACTTTCCGGCAGTAACGATAAGGTTAGTTGTATACTGTACTCCATTCACTAGAAAGGAGTATCTTGAATAGGAGCCTTGCCAAGCAATACTTTCTTCTTCCACTCCCATTTCAACTAGTTTGCCGATATAAGCGCTCGGTAGATGTGCTTCATTGACTTGATGTACACTTTGAATTTGTATCAAGTCAAATTGAGAGGTTATCAGCTTTGTCTCCAGACGGTCTGTTTCCATGATGGTGGACCAGGTACTTTGCTGTATGGCAAGAACGAGCAAGAAAAAGGTCAGTACACTGAGTTCCCGCCGAAAATCAATTTTCCCCCATTGGAATCGTGATTTCCCTTTTAAGGCGTCGATAGGACTCTGCCCTAAGACAAAGAAGGAACAGATTACACTACTGAAAGGGGCAAAGCACAAGGTGATGATTAGAAACGGAACGAGCGAACTGATTTGAAAGACATACCGGATGTCCAGAAAATGGTAGCAAATATTTAGCACCAACCACAACCCGGGTAGGGATATGGAAGCCGCTCCTAACGAAAGGTTCAAGTAGTTCTTAGCATACTCCAATTCGATTTGGTCGGTGCCCGAACCCATAGAACGGCGTATCGCAATGGCTTTACGCTCTTGATATAAATGCAACATGAGCAAAGACGTGATCAGGAGCATGGAAATGCCCACCATTTTCATAAACAAATTAATAAGAGGAGCTAATTCCGCATACTCCATACCGATTTTGAGCGGGGGGGTCAAATCGACCGGGATAGAATAGACCTCTGCCTGAAAGCGATCTTCGAAGGTATCGAGGACTTTTCGCAAGGTTAATGAAATGTTTTCTTTCTGATCGATTTTAATCAAGAGGTAGTTGGAAGGTTCCGGGTTAAAAAAAGAATTGGCTTCTTCTTCAAGCTTGCTGCCTTCCAGGTATAAACCGGAATCACTGGTGTTTCCTAGGTCAGCATTAAGTTCTTCCTGAGTTGCCGCCTTTCTCTCAAGAGGATAATGGAGTTCAGCCGTCATACGGCTCAAGAAAGCTGTATCATCCCCGTAATCAAGATATACCCTGCGGTCGGTATCACTCGGATAAATCTGAGAACCTGTCCATTGTAAGGATGTTAAGATTTTCTGTGGGTAAAGATACTCCAGCGAAGTTAAAAAACTAGGTTTCCAATCGAAAAGATCAATTGGAGCTCCCTCGAAATAAAAACCTGCCGCATCATAGATGTTCTTCATGGGTAACCCGAATTCCCATTTGTGACTTTCGTTCGCATACGCTCCCAACACCGCCCAATTATGATCCAATTCGTCGGGTAAGCGATCTGCTTCCGGGGCCAATTGCATGATTCTGAAATAGCTTGGTTCCACAAACAATGTCTGAACAGCGTCATGGAAATAGGACATCGTACCAAGCAGCGTTTCTGTAGGGCGATTCTCTTCATAATGCGTAAAAATGACGCGATTTTTCGCGACCAAGGATACTTCTTCCACATGTTCAATTTCTTTGATCTGTTTACTGTCTGCTGTTGTAAAGTACTCGGATGTAGAAAGTGCTGTATCGTAATCCCAGCCAATAGCATAGATTAAAGTCTGATCTTTTTTCTTTTCTTCATCGAGTTGAACTTCAATTCCACTGCTTAAGCTGGCTGCAGCCATGACGCAGATCTCGAATAAGAGTATGCTTGTAAACAGAATCACAGAAATCGTCCTAGTCATTGGTTCCATGGAACGAAAACGCTGGTACAAATTCCTTATGGTTTGGTTTAGTTTACTCATCTTACACCTCAATTTAAGACACATTAAAAACATTAATTGGATTTATTGTTTGCCGAAATATTGCTCAACAAGCAAAAGTGGATCTTGGTAATCTCCTGTTTCTGAAAACGCACTATTTACCAGCATTAAGAAAAAGCGACTAACAATTTCGTTGTTTTCATTCACGATGATCATACTCGGGTATTGATATAGATTTAGCTTTACGCCTAACTCGTTATAGTCGTCGGTATATACTGCACAACTCTCATTGAGTATATTCAGCAATCCTGTAACTCTCTCCTTTTGCATTAGCTGACCAGTCTTAATGCTTTCATATGATTCCTCAGATATTTCAAACTCGCCATAATAAGCATCCATCTCTTGAAAAGCTTCTAGCATATAAGCCCCATTATTATTAATCACAATAGTTGGTTTTATTGGCCATTCCTGCTTCAGTATCCAAGACGCAGCATCCATGCAAATTGAACATTCCGGTGAAAGTGTAATTAGGATTTTCTTTCCTTTTTCATTATAAGTAAGCGGTTCACCATTTTCTCTTTTAAGGTACAATTCCGGGAAAGAACCTCCTAGACCTGCTATTTTTACCGTTGAAAGATAATCACTCAATAAAAGGAAGTCTTTGATTTTTTTCCAATCCTGCACACGGAAATTACTGTATTTGTTAACTACGGTTCTGTTTCTAACGCTGTAAAGGACAGGAAGACGACCTAAGGTATACTCTGCTATATCCGTTTCTTTTAACAGAATTATTTCACTGCCTTTGGGCAGTGCTTGTGATAGCTGATCATCTCGAGTTTCACCTTCTTTGATGACTGCAATATAGGTAATCGGTTGTGCGTAGTCTATATTCACAAGATTTAAAACTAAATTGTTAACCAATCCCTCATATCCATCACAAATGAAAACCATATTGTATGTTGTTTCTATTGGGAAAAAATCATCTATATCTAAACCAAGATACACTTTTGTAAAGTACATTTCACTGTCATTCTTACTCGTCATTAGCTTATATTCTATTTCGTCATCTTTTTCTCTATTCATCAATTCGCTGTTATTGCTGCAGGAAGTTAGAACAAAAAGCAATACTATTGAAAACAGCAACAGGAATGTTTTATCGTTTCGGTGAACTAACAAGCTACCCTCTCCTTATACGATATTGTTGTAGAAATCTGCAACTCATGCGGATATTAAGCTATATGGTGCTACTTAGTCACAACTAATGGCAAAGCTTTCAAATAGCCGCATGGCACGGGGTAATATGCACATCTTCTTGAAATCTCGACCTGATTGATGTAATATATTTCCAAATCGGGATTATATGGATCTGAAGCCCCGCACATACCGCAAAAAACACAGTAGCATGTAGTTTCACCAGGTACTACTAATTGTGCTGCCATACAATCCATTCCACAAGGATTAGCATTTGCAAATGCAAGAGAACTAAGCATAATACTGAAAACAATAGTAAACGAGAGCATCCTAGTCAATTTCGACATATGAATTCCCCTTTCCATTTTTTATGTTACATGCATCCGCATGAGTTGCACAGGCATCATAACTTTATAAATACAAGATAATTGAAAGTTTCTTTATTATTAGTGTAAATTACGGACACTAAACACCACGTGCACGGGCAAATAACGCCAGTCCATCGGAGTTTTAACACCAGTCAATCGTTAAAACATCACCAGTGAAACGGAAGTAAACACCAACATAATGGCTTGACAATAAAGAAACCTAGTGGCATCATAAAAGTGCGTTTACTCATATGCAGGATAAGGCAACGCTGAGGAGCGACCTGAGCGGTATATGAGGTTTTGCGGGAGAGTGATGCCATAAAAGGTGTCGCTCTTTTCTTTTGCGTTTAAGCGAAAGATAACAAGATTCATGAAATCACTCTCCTGGTAAAACTAAAGCGAAAAACCTTGGGGGTGCGGGGGCAAAGCCCCCGGTGATACTAAGAACTAGATCTCATCCAAACTTTTTAATTCGTGACGTTCGCGCATGGATTTCTTGCCTTGAATCATAATCTCAACAGCATTGTGAACAATACGATCCATAATGGCATCTGAGATAGGGCTGCTACTTTCAGAGTTAGCATTCATTCGCTCATACCAATCATTGGTATCGTACTGGGTGCAGAAAATTGTAGAGCCACCAGAGCAGCGAGTT
This sequence comes from uncultured Eubacteriales bacterium, assembly GCA_964425745.1. GTDB lineage: Bacteria > Bacillota > JAAYKD01 > JAAYKD01 > JAAYKD01 > CALCNS01. The sequence goes on from CAYRNW010000004.1 coordinate 113,864, forward strand.
TCAATGATTTCAAGTAGATTGTAGGACTCTTGTAGGGTGAGACTGCGAATAAGCCATTCATCCAAAATCAACAAGTCAACTTTTTTGTTACTCTTAATGACTTTCTTAAATTCTCCTGCGATTTGTGCCAAGCTTAGTTCTTCCAATAGTTCAGGTAAGCGGATATAACGCACTGTTTTAAACTTTCTACATGCTGCATTACCCAATGCACAAGCCAGATATGTTTTACCATTTCCAGAAGCACCTTTGAGAATAATGTGGTGTCCTCCCTCCATGTATTTACAAGTGGAGAAGCGAATAATTTGTCCCTTATCTAAACGACGATCCTCGTGGTATTCAATCCCTTCAATGGTTGCACCTGGAATGGCGAAATGTGCGTTGCGAATGAAGCGCAACAATTTATTTCGTTGTCTTTGATTCCATTCCGAATCGACAAGTAGTGAAAGCCTTTCCTCAAAACCTAATTGGTTATAGGAGCGTGGATCCTGCATTTGTATTTCGAACTCAGAAGCCATGGCACTAAACCGAATTACTCGAAGTAACTCGACCGTAGATTGGTTGATCATTGTGGTTACCTCCTTTTCGGAAGTAATCAGCTCCATGGGTAATGCCCTGTTTGTTCGGAATTGTCTCTTGTGTAGTAACCTGAACTTTATCCTGTCCATTTTTCAAGATTGTCGTAAGGGTTCGAATGCTTGGTGTTTGTGTAAATGCCAAGAGACGTTCGCAAGCTTTCTCCAGTCGCTTCGCTCCATACCGTTCGGAGAGCTTAATCAAGCTGGCACATGCCTTGAAACCCTGCTCAACTTCTCTCCCCAAAGAAAGGAAATATTGCATAACCGCAGCTGTTTTTGGTCCTACTTCAAGACTCCAAGCTGTAAAACTTTCACTGTTGTAGGTTAAAAATTTCTTGTGTTCAGGTGTCATAGTTTGCTTTGGAGCTGTTATCTACTTCATATTAACTTCCACTTCTTCAATCTTGCCATCCTTGAGTTTAACAACCCGATCAGCAATTTCAGCGACCTCGGGGTTGTGTGAAGCTACGATCACCGTCATTCCTTCTCGATTGAGTTTCTGCATGAGATCGAGCACCATTTTGTGATTTGCACTGTCAAGATTGCCAGTGGGTTCATCAGCTAACAACAAAGAAGGCTGGTTCATCATTGCTCGGGCTATTGCTACCCGTTGCTCTTGTCCACCCGATAATTCTCCCGGAAAATGTTGCATACGATCACCTAAGTCTACCTGACGCAGCAACTCCATGGCGCGCTCTTGGACTTCTTTTTGGGGTTTGAGCTTAGTCACATATTTTGCCGGTTGCATTACATTCTCCAAAGCGGTTTTGTCTTCAAGTAAGTTATAGTCCTGGAAGATGAAGCCGATTTTTTCAGCCCGAAATGCAGATAGCTTTTTGTCATTCGTACTAGATAAGTAGCCCAAGCTTTCGGTTCCGGCCAGCATTTCATTTTCAAAACGATAGCTACCTTCCTCAGGTTGTAGCAACGTCCCCAACAAATAAAGGAAGGTTGACTTACCGCTACCAGAGGGTCCCCACAAAGTAATCCATTCGCCACGGCGAACTTCTAGATTTGCCTGATCGAGTGCACGAATTTCTACCTCGCGCTTATGATAAATCTTACTCATATCTTTGACTGTCAGTAATGGACGATATCCTTCCATGGTTTTCTACTCCTTTCCCTTACCGTTTCAACTCGGCTATAGCTTGTTCAAGTATATTTAACATGACGACATTGTCTTCTTTATTGCCCAGGGTCAAACGGCAAATCCATTCGTTAACCAAAATCCCTTTTTCATTGAATAAGAAAAAACTGTTTAATTCCGCAAATCGATCATCTACTTCTTTCAACATAGGGTGAGTAAGATGAACTAAATTGAACCTTCGAACAATTTCATAAGATTGGTCCTCGAATATCATCAAATAAGGATACATTTGGGCTATACTTTCCAGTCGAGCCATATATTTATTCATCAGAAAATCATAGTTTTTTCTAGAAAACCATTCGATTTTTTCTTCAACATTTTCTCGTGTTGCCAGTTCGTGCAATAATACAGGGAATCGCGTTCGCACTTCAGTATTCTGTAAAACTAGTATGATTTGCACTTTCTCTATGAGAGGATCAATTAACGCACTCAGTTGCGGAAGTGAATTCTCTAAAGACCAATGTATCATTAAAGTCGGTTCGGAGATCTTAATCGTTTCCTTTTCTTGAGAGCTCGATCGAACAAGAACAAGTTCTTGTAATGCTTTGCCGATTTCTACCGGAAACATAGAAACTTCATCTGTAGTAAAATGAGTGTAAACATCTTCATATTGCCCAACTGCATAATACAGATATTGCCTTTGAATCATCCCGTCTTTTACTTGCCAAATCGTAGGATGATAGTAATAGATTAGATTCAAGTAATCTTGCTCGAAACCTAAACTCAATAAGTCACTCAACTTCAGTTTTACTACTTCAGAATTGCTGGGTAGAGTCATAACTTCATAGAAGGGTTCTGAGCGGAGCGGTGCCAGTCCGGCAATAAGCAACGTGACCGGAGCAAGATCAGCTAATTGTAAGAGGTCTTCCATGCAAAGTTCTTCATAGAGGGTATCACTTCCAGATGTTAGGATAACGAACCCGTCTTCTATACCAGGAATTGGAAACTCATCTCCCGGTTTCGTATTGATATACTTGCGTTGTTTAAGTTTTTCTTCCTCTGAAAGGGGTTTCAGCACACTCCATAGTTTAGGTGCATCTTGATCTACAACTGGCTCTATTTCTTTTTGAGGTTGACATCCACTAAGTAAGATGACTAGAAACACCAAGAATAAAACACCCATCTTGATAAAAAAGGAGCGATTCATATGTTGATAACCACCTTCCTTACAGCAAATCTCCGGGTTCTTTTCGCGAGAATGCCACTGCCGGTAACCAAGATGCAAAAATTGCACTCCCTATACATAACAGGAAGGGTCCGAAAATCAGGATTACCGCTTCGCTTGTATACCACAAAGTCTGACCTGAGGTTGTTTGTTGCAGTAGTGAAAGTCCAGTTGCCAATACTCCTGCTACTACAAAAGGAAAACCAGTACGCTTCATCAGTTGACGAATGATTTGTTTGGCAGTCGCACCCATGGTTCTTTGGATTCCGGTGTATTTGGAAATCTCGCGTGTTTTTACTATGGTGAAAGCAAATAACCCGAAACAGGTTTGTAAAACTAGCATACCAATGAGAAACCATGAAGTCAGCATGACACTGTGCTGCATGTCCAGAGTACGCTGTAAATCAAACGAAGGTTCAATGACTTTTATATCGGGTGTCTCGCGGTATTTTTCACTGAGTTGCTCATGCAATTCCTGGATCCTACCGTAGTCACTATTCCTAATAATGAGTAGCGGTGCCACTTTGTTTTGCCAAAACGTGTCTTTGTTCTTTTCATCCGTGGCATAGATACTGAGTAATGGATAACCTAATTCGGGCCGCTCCATGTACTCACCCAGTGTGACAATTCCTACAATTCGTTTACTCTCTCTCGTCCCGTAGCTGGGGAATTGCATCACTTTCCCTAAAGCCTCTTCTGCTGAGCCAAACAATGTCTCTGCTAGTTCTTCCCCTACTGCAATTTCCTCGTATTCTTGTGGCCAATAACCCTGACTCACCAACAATCCTTGAGATTCTTGGTAATGACCGGCGGTGACCACCAAGTTGGTGGTAAATTGCATACCATCTACATAAAAACTAAATCTCGGATACGTTCCCTGCCAGCCTATACTCTCTTCTTCTACCCCTAGCCCGGTGAGTTTATATATGATTTCGCTGGGTAAATGATCTTCGTTTACCTTATGAATACTTTGAATTTGTATCATATCAAACTGAGAGGTTCGTAGTTTTGCTTCCAGTTTAGCTGTTTCCATAATGGTAGACCAGGTGCTTTGTTGTATGACGACAATCAATAAAAAGAAAGTCACAACACTAAGCTCGCGCCGGAAATCAATTTTACCCCATTGGAATCGTGATTTCCCTTTTATGGCATCAATCGGACTCTGACCCAAAACAAAGAACGAACAAATTACACTACTGAACGGGGCGAAGCTCAAGGTGATGATTAGAAACGGAACGAGCGAACTGATTTGAAAGACATACCGGATGCCCAGAAAATGGTAGCACATATTTAGCACCAACCACAACCCGGGTATGGATATGCAAGCCGCTCCTAACGAAAGGTTCAAATAGTTCTTAGCATACTCCAACTCGATTTGGTCGGTGCCCGAACCCATGGAACGGCGAATAGCTATGGCCTTTCTTTCCTGATACAAATGCAACATAAGTAAAGAAGTAATGAGAAGCATGGAAATACCGACCATGGACATAAACAACTGAATGAGAGGTTGCAATTCTTCGTTATCCATACCAATTTTAAGAGGTGGTATGAGTTCCACAGGGATTGAATAAACCTCACCTTGAAAGCGATCTTCAAAGGTATCGAGGATCTTTCGCAGAGTTAATGAGATGTTCTCTTTTGAATCAATCTTAACCAGCAAGTAGTTATACGGTTCTGGGTTAAAAAATTCTCTGGCAAGGGTTTCTTCTTTGCTTCCTTCTATATAATAACCAACATGCTCATTGGAATTTCGTTTCACCCAAAATTCCTCCATAGTAACCAGCATCCTTGGTAAAGCAAAATGCAACCCAGCGTTGCTTCGGGCTATAAAATTTTGATCACTCGCATAGTCAAAGTAAACAAGCTCATCCCCAGGAAGCGGTTTCACCGGATTAGAGATCCATTTTAAGGAGGACATGACGATTTGAGGATATTCTTTTTCGACTGATACCGGTGAATCTGGTTTGAAATTCAAAAACTCCACATATGTCCCTGCAAAATCAAATCCTTTAGTGTCATAAATATTGTTCAGGGTTGATCCAATCTCCCATTGGTGAAGTTGAGATACAGCTGCACCTAAAACAGCCCAATTTTGGTCGAGTTCATCTGGTAAACGATCCGTCTCAGATGCCATCTGCATAATTCTGAAATAGCTGGGTTCAACAAATATCGAAGGAACAGATTTCCTGAAAACCATAGAACCTGAAGAGGTTTCAATTCTCTTGTCTGGCTCATAGTGCATCAAATATTCGCGATTGTTGGCTACTAATGAAACTTCTTCCACATGATCAATTTCGAGAACCAACTTTTTATCATCTGAGGAAAAAAACTCTACGGGTGTTACCTTGGAATTATAATTCCATCCAATGGCATACACTAAGGTCTGGTCTTCCTTTTTTTCGTTTTCTAATTGAACCTCAACCCCATTACTTAAGCTTGCGGCTGCCATGACACAAATCTCGAACAAGAGTATGCTTACAAGCAAAATCATCGTGATAACTTTACTAATTGGCTCTTTTATCTTGAAACGATAAACCATTTGCTTAATCCTGGTTAGTTTCATCGGCATTGCAATTCACCTTTCTCTTAAGGTTGCCTTGTCTTCAGAACCTCGATAATCTGATGATACACATAGGTTGATTCATCTTCTATAGGAACTAACTTATTTTCGCAAGTCCATTGAGCTATCAATAGCCCGTTTGTATCTAGTAGATAGATAATACATTTGCTTGTCGCCTTATCCTTAGAAAAGCGATTTGTGATTTCGAGGTTCATATCCTCGTACCATGTGATGTTGTGCCATCTTTTTTTTAATGTTGTTAGAGCAGTTGGGTATTCTTCTACTAGTTTCTCCCAATCCTGATACATTCTTTCTCGTGATTCTGTTAATTCTATGTCAGGTCTCTGTTCAACTAGCTCTTTCAATAACGGGAAATAGCGATATGGGAAAAACGAGTTTACAACAGGCACGACACGATAAGGCTGCACAGATAATTCATCGATTAAGCGGTAGATTGGTTCTTCATTACCCCATATTTCAAATTCAATCAATAATGTAGGTTGATCTATTGTTAGAATGACTTTTTCATGGTCAATAGGCATACTAAGCGGTAATTCTTCAACAGAGTAAGGGTTGTTTATTAGTAACTTGAAATACTCAAAATCAATACCCGGTTGAAGGTTCAACCATTGATCAACGATGATGCCCTTAGATATTCTCCATAATTTTGGGTAATAAGATTCGCCAACCCGCTTATTCTTATATACCTTTTCGAGTTCGTTACTCTCAATTTTTCGTAATGTTATATTAGATTGTTCAAGCAAATATTCATACAAATTGTGTGCTTCATCATCATTAGGAAGGTTTTCATAGAGAATAGTTAGTGACTTATCTGAAAAGGCGTTCGAAAATTCCTTCACCATTATGTTACTTGTTCCAAATTGAAAGGAATATGTTAACAAGATGAACTCATTATCGATTTCTTTTATGGGAAAACCATCTCCCACCTTGGTACTAACGTGAGCTAGATTCGACAATTCTTCAGTTGTTAACGGCGATAAAACCATGCGTTTGATTCCAGATAGCTCATTTTGTTTTGTTTCAACCACTTCCTGAGACGAACAACCAATGATCAACACAAATATGCCTATATATAGCAAAAGTAGTTTAATGAATTTTGACCTTTTCGTAATCTCACCTCCTGAAGACTTGTTATAATCCGTCTTGTTATTTAGCTAAATCTAACGGATTTTCATATCCTTCAAATAGATTCTTGCCTTCAGGATTTACCAAAGTAATCACCCTAGCATGTTTTAAACAGCCATTCTCATCTGTGATTACCATGAAAGGATAACCAATTTCAACGAAATTCTTTTTCAAATCACCAAGGCTGTCCTTTAAAACAGTAAAGTCATCACCTAACAATTCAATATAAGCTTTAACCTTTTCGCGCATTCCCAAATCCCATTGTTGCATTTGTGTTAGGAGTTCCTCATCTACTATAACTTGAGGGAAAGAATCCTTGAAATTTTCAATTGAGTCTGAATAGTATGAACTATCATCAATAATAATCGTCGGCTTTACTTTCCAATCAGATTGTTTTATCCATGGTATTATATCAGAACATATTGAGCACGTCGGTGATAAAAACAAATAGCATTGTTTACCATTTGTATTAAGCTCGATTTCATGGTCTGTTTCATCAAAAAGGCTCAAAATCGGAAATTTCTCTCCCTCAATAAATGATGATTTTGTAATGCCTATGTGTTTTTTTGAGCTCATGATTTCGTTAATCTCTGGCCAATCTTGAAATCTGATATTCGCTTTCTTATATTCTACAATTCCATCTTTAATATAGTAAATTGCAGGAAAAGAACCAATTGACCATTTATTCAACATATTATCGTCATAATAAATTATTTCTGTATCTTCCGAAAGACCATTTATTATCTGATCTAACATTGAAGAATTTTCTTCCGTCCTTGCAGGGAGCAAAGAAGTAATGTCTTTGATTTCATTCTGGTAGCATAACTGTACTATCATTGTGGTAATCAAATCCAAAGTTCCATTCAAAACCAAAATATAGCCTTCATTAGATTTTTCCGGATAGAGTTCCTGGGTTTTTATTTTACCATTTAGCTCTTCTAGCAGACCATCAGTAAATTTTTTACTTGTAGCAACTAAAAACTCCTTATTATCATAGCCACTTTTAACTTTAAGATCGTTAACTCTAAAATGACAGGCGCTTAGTAAAAAGCAAATCAATATCAAAATAAAAAAGGTTTTCGGTTTTTCACTTCTTCTTCTGTTTGCTCGCAACACATCAATCACCTCTAATTGCCCAACTTATTTCAACTCAGTTATTGCTTGCTCCAAAATAGTCAGCATTTCATATCTGTCTTCTTGATTCCCCAAAGTCATGCGGCACTGCCAGTCTTTAACCAAGATACTTTTTGCATTGAACAGGTAGAACGAATAAAGCATAACTCCACGGTCCTCTCCTTTCATCAACGAGTAATGCAGAATCTGTAAAGAATTCAGCCTACGTATCATTTCGTGATTTTGATCTTCATATATCTTCAACTCGGGATATAGTTTCATTATATTGTTGATGTTACTTAGTTCAACTGATGTTTGGTTTTTCATACTTTCAATATATTTCCATTCAATTCTATCTTCAGCATCATAAGACGATGCTAAAGCTTCTAAAAGCACAGGATAACGAGTGCGAATATCTGTTGTCTTAAGCACCAGAAATATCTGCACCTTGTTCTGAAAATAGTCTAAGAAGGTTTGTAGCAATGCATTTGAATTCTCAAATGACCAAAGAATAAGCAGAGTTGGCCGGTCTATTTGAACCAGTTCTCTCTCTTGACCTCGTGCCTGAACCAAATATAATTTTTGCAAGGGTTGTCCAACTTGAATCGGCGAAATCATGGAATCATCGTTTGTGAAGTGCTCATATATATCTGCATATTGACCGACTACATAATAAAGATATTGATTTTGGATAATACCCTTCTCTATTTGCCAAACTGCTGGATGATAGTATTTTTCAATTTCAATATAATCTTCATCAAAACCCAAACTAATCAAACCATTTCTATCAATCTTAACAATCTCAACATTTGTTGGGAGTTGAATCTTATCAAAGAATGAATTAGAAGCAGGAGATACTAATCCGGCAATTAAGATAGTTATTGGGGCTAAATCAGATAGTTGCAAAAGTTCACGCATACATAACTCTTCATAGAGATTTGGTCCCCCTGTAGTAAGTATTATATACCCATCTGTTAAGCCCTTAATTGGAAACTCGCTGTTTACTACTGTGTCAATGTATTGATGCTGTTTTACTCTTTCTTCTTGCGATAAAGGTTTTAAGACACTCCATAATTTCGGTTCCTCAATGTTCTCCTTAGGTGTCACATTTTTCATTGATTGACACCCACTGAGTAATACTATTAAGAACACTATTAGTGTGACGAAAGCATTGTTATAGATGGAGTGCTTCATTTCATTATCATCTCCAATTCTCGAGAATAAGTAATTCGCTTTATGTATATAATGACTAATTTACGCACGTTAGGTTTGTATAGCCATGCTGGAGATTATACTACCTACTCGGCAATTCCATACCTTTTATCCAACCACAAGGTACTGGTCTATATGTGCAGTATCTGTTTACCTCAACATAGTTTTGATAAACTACAGCTAGATCAGGAGTGTAAGGTTCATATGAGCACCACCCGCAAAGTGTACATACACAATAGGTGTTATCGGCATTACAATCTACTACATCAGCAATGGCGCACATTGGATTGGCAAGAGCAAAAGACGAAAATAGTGTGGACAACAATCCAAACAACATTATTATAATCAAATATTTTTTCATTTTCTTTTCTCCTTTTATTAAATCCAGCATGGCTATCTATCAATGCTGGTGAAATACCTAAAGTTAACTCCAGCATATCAAGCGAAAAACTTATTCACCAGGTTTTCCTCACATAAACCCAACATACTTTAGTGAGTAAGGATACTATGCTATTATACGAACTCTATATTTAACCGTTATTTAGTTAAATAAGCCGAACAATCCAGTAACGAAAAGATAAAACCCCAGGCTCAGTGTAATTGCACGAGCAAAAGTGTTAAGATATTGGTTTTTGAGCTGGCCTTGCACAATCAGTGCGTTTTTACCAAAAAACATTAACAGAATAATCAAAACCATGGGTAATGCAAAGGCTGCGTTATATAAAACAAGGCGCCATAAATAACCTGTTGTATCTTTCGTAGATATGTAATATATGGTTGGTAGGTAGATTTGACCTGTACAGATAAATTCAAACATTGAACTACATAAGCCGATAATAAACACGGACAGCAGCCCAATACTTCTTGCTCTCAAATTGCCAATCACTTTACCTAATTTCAGCTTGACTTTATTCCCTTTTCCCTGATTACTTCCAATAGAAGATATCACTAAGAGTAACCCCATCAAAATATAAATGAATGGTGCTGCAACACGCAGGAAGTCAAATCTCACAACTAATTGTCCTAATCCAATACCCAATAGGAAATAAACAGATGTCACTCCGAAAACAAATACGAGCCCACATTGTAATAATCTATCTCTGTCTTTGTTGGCTATAATCGCTAACAATATCAACAACACATTGAGAGTGCATGGATTTAAGCCATCAGAAAGACCTGCCACAAAAACCCCCCATTCAGTCAAGGAGCTTACTGTTACACTATCTTTTGAGGATCCCCCCGATAGAAATGCTTTGAGGCTATCTTCATCCGAAAATCCGATTTGAGCATTATCCCCATAAAAGAATGCAGGGACTTGACCAGCCAGCGATGGCGCTTTATCGCAATCAACCAATAATTGCATCATGAGAGATAAACTTCCGGGATCTTGAATATTATATTTTTCAACCGCAAGACCGTCTGCTTCGAGCTTTTCAACTATTGGCTCTGCCTGCTGGCAACTGCTACAGTAGGGTGAATAGAAGAAAAATAGTGTTGTTTCTTCCTTTGCATTACCCTGAGCTTTGCTAAAAATCAGTGGAGAAAAGGTGCTGCATAAAATCAAGCAAAGAAAAAATACTTTGAACCTTCTCACATTCTTCCCTCCTAAACAGAAGCCAAAATAATTTTAATTCATCAAATAGCATTTGCATAAAATCAAATCTACTATAATTATATGCCTGTTCAAAATGGTTTCAATAGTAAGATGTTACTAATTGAGTAGTAACATCTTACTATTTCTACACTAAACGAGTCTAACTTGGGGTTACTTCTTCATCTTACCCGCTATGAGCGAGGCCACATATACCACTCCGGCTAAGACAATAAGTGGAATCATGACATAAGCAGAGGTTACCTTAAAAAACACATTAACAATGAGAATGACCAAAAGGATGACAAGCACCAGTCCTGTTAGTTTTTCCTGCAAGGGCGAGAAACGGTAAGGATGTCTGGGTTCTGGCATTGAAAAAACCTCCTTCTTTTTACATTAGGTTTGCAGGCGGAATTTTGGCAAAGCGTTGTGCCGGTTGCCAAGCCGCCAAGATACACAAGAGCATAGATACTACTATGGGGATTAAGGTAACTATATAATCTCTAGGATACACTTGCGAAAGCCCTTGATCTGCAAAAAACACACCAAAGCCGAAAATACACCCTAGTAAAGCAGCCGGTAAGAACGGCCAAATCGATTCAATGAAGATAGCCCGGGCAATTTGGGCTTGAGTTGCCCCGAGAGAACGTTGGATCGCTACTACACGGGCTAATTCTCTGGTGCGAATCAAGGTAAACGAGAGAACCGCAATCCCGATTTGTAAGACCTCCAACAAGATGAACATCCACACGGTATAAAGGAAGGTTTTCTGCAATTGGCGAGTTTGTTCTAAGTCATAAAGCTTTTCTTTGATCTTCAACAAGGGAACACTCGACTGATTCAACCAGTTCTGCAAGGCGGCTCTGGCGTCTTGGATTCGGTTGAAGTCCTCACTGCGAAGAATAATGAGGGGCTTTAGGACCTCCTTCCAGATGCTACTATCGTTTGCTTGGGAACTCATAAATACTGTTGCATTGGGGTTGTCTAAATTGGGACGTTCTACATCTTCTTTGGCATCGACTACTCCTACGACTGTATAAGGTGAACCCTGGGGTTGGAAACGTAGGGTTTGCCCCAAAGCAAGCTGTGAGGTTCCAAACAATGCTTTGGCTATTTGGTTACCTAATACCACCTCTTGCGGCCTTTGTATCCAATTACCGTGTAGCAAATTCAAACTTTGAGCGTTCAAAGTATCTCCCTGGCAAAGTGATAGGTATGCTATGTATTTCTCTTGTTCCAGCCACAGACTTGCTTGCGGCACGGTTCCCTGCCAAGCCAAACCCTCTACATCGATACCTAAGTTTGCGATGATTTGCAAATATGCCGGAGGTAAGTGGTCTTGACCCGTATTTCTAACGCTTTCCAGCGTGACCCGGTCGAAACCGGCTTGCCGTATTTGATTGTCTACCACGTTCATATCTTTTAAGGCGGTTAAGCTACTGTAGGTGACCACAGCAATGACCACCAAGAAAGTTGCCCAAACCAAGTCTCGGCGGAGATCGAAAATCCACCATTTCATACTCTTATCGCCCGATACTACCGCCATGGGCTCATATTTCAAAATGAAAAACAGAGGTAAGAAACTGCAAGTGGGACCCAAAAACACGGTGAGGGGGAGCATGGTGACGATGGTGTCTGGAGAAAGATACGAAATAATGCTGAACTGGCTCTGCACCAGAATTAAGAACATGTAGACTAATATCACCGATAAAACATTCGCAGGCACACTTAAGCGCAGATATTGTAGAAAGTATTCCAACTCGATTTCGGCTTCGGTGGAGCCCAGGGAGCGTTTCATGGCGATGTTTTTTCTTTCCTGAAAGCCATGCATGGTGACAAGAGCTAACATGAGTAACAACGAAACAGCAGCCAGGTTATAACTAACTTTCTTTAAGGGAACAATGGACTCCTCAGTCATAGCAACCACACCGCGAGTGCCGCTATCGATTTGAATCGCTTTCACTTTATCTCCGTAAAGAGGGCGCAGATACTTCAGAATGGCTTCTACCGTGGTTTCGGCATGCTCCGCCGAGTCGATTCGGACAAATAAGTAGTTATAAGGTTTCTCGAAACCGTAGCCAATGTCTTTTTGCATACTATAGTCGGGGATATCGTTGTAGATTTCCCACTTTTTGAAGATGTATTCTTGTATGGATTTCGATTCGTAGAGACCTTCACCACCTGGCCCAGTCCATGGTTCATAATCCAACAAAGGTTCTGTCCTTTGGCTGTATACTTCTTTGAATTCCTCCCACGTCACATAGACTGTAGGGGCACGCTTGGGCAGGCGGGCAATACGAGCTCCTAGATCTTCATCGCTGCCATAATCCAAATATGCATAATGATCATACTTGGTCAGCAAATCTTCCTCTTGCCTGTAAACCAGGCTGCCCAACACTGTTTGCGGGTATTGCTCGTTTAAGGGAATGAGTGGATCTGGTTGGAAGTTTTTCCTCTCTTCTCTAACCTGATCCGGTGTTCCGGAAAAGAAGGCTTGAAAACCATAACTGGCAAAAATTCTTTGAAAGGGTTCGCCAATTTCCCATGCGGTGCGTTGCTCTAGGGTCACACCTAAAACCGCCCAATCTTTATCGGTAAAAGTAGGTAAACGGCCTTTGTAGGTAGGATATTCGAAAACTTGGAAAAAACTCGGCTCAACATAAGCAGCTTCTACCGTAAGCCAACGAGTCTCTGAATCTTCCTCACCAAAGGGGGATAAGTACCCCAATGGGTCCTCGAAAGCTTTCTCCGGAAAATAAGTGAATTTGGCATCGAGCGAGACCAGCGAAGCTGCTTTGACGTGCGAGATTTTCTCTACAGCTTCCCGGTCTTGGGTAGACATATACTCAATTTGGGGGGCATCGTAATCGTAATCCCACGATACCATATAAATAATAGGGTTTTGCTGATCAAGCAAGCGGAATAGCCGCGTCTGCATGCCATCGCGTATAGCCGCGGAAAGCTGGAAGCAAAAACTAAACAAGAGGATGCTGCAAAAAAGAGCAATTAGAATCAGACGAGAAATAGGTTCCATGCGACGAAATTCCTGAATGCGTTTCATTCTCCACACTCCTCATTCATGAAGTCTTCTAGAATCGTCGATATTTTCTATGCGATTTCCATTTTGTTTCATGTGCCTCTTTTTGATTATTTTTATCTCATTGCATAATTCTGCATAATTTTCAAAACTCCTTCAAATGATTCTTCTTTTTTCATAATTTTATTTCGCACCGGGGTCAGACCCCGGTGCGAAATAAGGTGGGGTTTTGTGAGTTGGTTACTGAACTCAAAATGTTTATGGTGTATTCTTCATAACGATCAATACGAGGAGGACGATACCATGTTTTCATTTTTGCAAAAGAGCACCGGCAAGACCATTCGCATGAACGATATTGACCCTTTGGTAGGCAAGGTAGAATTGCTAGACATCCGTGAGCCTTATGAGTACAAGGCCGGAACCTTAAAGACCGCTAAGAATGTTCCCATGAATGAACTGATGGCGAACCCAGACAAACATATGAAAAAAGGCACCACGTATTATCTATTCTGTCTGTCCGGATCGCGGAGTCAGTTTGTATGCCGCAAACTTTCAGCCGAAGGTTATGATGTAATCAACATGCTGGGTGGCATGGGTGTTTACTGTGGAATCCATAAGGTTTAGGTACATACGAGGAAATCCCCCGAGAGGCGCTCGGGGGATTTTGCTTTGTCATAAGGTAATTACAAGACCGAACCCACGAAGTTTTCATAGTATACTTTAAAAAATCTATTATACACATAAGTTTTTATAGTTAACTATAAAAAGTTGACAAATTAACAAAGTTATTATATGATATCTTCAAGGAGGCGAGATTATGGTACAACGAACAGAATATTTAGATCAACTGAAAAAATTGGTGAATCATAAACTCATCAAAGTCATAACAGGCGTTCGACGTTGTGGAAAATCGACTCTGTTGGAACAATTCCGTCAACATTTACTGGAAACAGGAGTTAAGCCGGAGCAAATCATCTCTATTAACTTTGAAGATCTTGCTTTTGAATCCTTAATGGACTATCGAGCCTTATATGACTATGTGAAGCAAAGTCTAAATGAGGATACGATGACCTATATTTTCTTGGATGAGATTCAAAATGTAAATCAATATCAAAAAGCTGTAGACAGCTTATTCATACAAAAGAATGTGGACCTGTATATAACGGGCTCTAATGCCCATCTGTTATCTGGAGATTTAGCAACGCTTTTATCAGGAAGATATGTGGAAATCAGCATGCTTCCTCTCTCTTTTTCTGAATTTGTGCAAGAATTCCAAGGAGAGGAGAAACAAGTATGGAATCAATATCTCCGTTTTGGTGGGTTTCCATATTTGACGGCCTTAGATGATGAGACAACGAAAAGAGAATACTTGTCTGGGATTTACCATACCGTTTTATTAAAAGATGTTGCGACTCGCAATCGCATCAGTGACATCAATTTATTGGAAAGTATTCTTCGGTTTCTTGCTGACAATATTGGAAGCATCGTATCTAGCAAAAAAATCGCCGATAGTTTAGTATCATACGGTAGAAAAGTCACTTCCATTACAGTTGAGAACTACCTCCGAGGTTTGGGGGATGCTTATGTCATCTACAAGGTTGGTAGGTATGACATTAAAGGGAAGCAGCACCTAAAATCTTTAGAAAAGTATTATTTAGTTGACACCGGGTTGCGGCAAGTATTGTTGGGTGAACGGTCTTCTGACATTGGTCATGTGCTAGAAAATATCGTCTATTTAGAACTGATCCGAAGAGGTTACCGGGTCAGTATTGGCAAAGCGGGAGAATACGAAATCGATTTTGTAGCCGAACGCGGAAGTGAAAGAATTTACTATCAAGTTGCAGCTACGGTTTTAGATCCGAATACCTTTCAACGTGAACTTCGCCCGCTCACATTGGTAGACGATTATTATCCTAGGTATATTTTAACTTTAGATGAAGTTCCCTTGGGCGAAAGTGGGATCAATCAGGTTAACATCCTCGATTTTCTTATGCAGAGAGTATGAGGAACGCTTAAGAAAACAGCGGAAGCATTACGTTGCTTCCGCTGTTTTTGTAAGAGATGTCTATCGATCCAGTATAAGCCTTCTCAATTCTTCTACCGTTTCAACAACATGAGTCGCACCGGCTTTTTCCAGTTCCTCGCGACTTCCAAAGCCGAAAAGCACCCCAATGGAATCCATATGGTTTGCCTGGGCTCCAAGAATGTCGTGTTCACGGTCACCGATCATAATGCAGTCGTCGGCGAAGAGTTCCATCTGTTTTAAGATGTGGGCGATGATCTCGCCTTTGTTGCGGCGGGAGTTATCGAGGTTGCTGCCGCAAATGAAAGTGAAATACTGGTGCAGCCGAAAATGCTCCAGGATTCTTATGGCATAGGGTTCTGGTTTTGAAGTTGCCAGAACTATTTTGTAACCCCGGCTTGTGAGTTCAGGCAAGAGAGTGTCGATACCCAAATAGAGCTCGTTTTCAAAAATACCGGTTTGGGTGAAATACTCGCGATAATGCTCTATGGCCTGTTGAGCTTGAGATTCACTGAAACCATAGAGGGTACGGAAGCTGTCGAGATCGAAAAGAAGATATTGGTATTTCATCATTTACTCACTCCATATTTTTCTCGGTATGTCCGTAGCGACGGGAGTTTATCATGCCCGAGGATGATTCCGTTTTCTATGGCTGCGATGATATCGTCAATGGTCACAATGGAATGCACAAGGATGCCAAAGTCGCGTTCTACTTCTTGTATAGCGGAGTTTTCGGTGAGTCCTTTTTCCAGGCGATCGACCGAAACCAGCATATCGGTCACTTTGACTTTTGCAATACGCGCAATTTTAGCCATGGCTTCGCGCAACACTTTTCCTGAGGTAATCGCGTCTTCAACGATGAGCAAACGATCGCCGTCTTTGAAGTTATAACCGACGATTACGCCACCCTCTCCGTGGTCTTTGACTTCTTTTGTAATTCATAGATCCACCTCCGCAATCTAAGAATACCACGCTATGAAAAAAATGCAATCACTGCTTTGGAGATATTTATACAAATATTGGTTGAGTTTATGGGGGGGGGGTTAGACTACGATTTAGAAGTTGTAGAGGAAGTAGTTGCTATTTCGTTACAAATAGTATATATTATTTATAACGAAAGGGAGTGAAGGATTATGCGACCAAATTACCTGCAACTGATAAAGGAAAGAATCGATTCCGCCGCGCCTAGCTCAGTATTTGTTCCATCCGATTTTTTTGATATCACTAGGGCTTCCGGTGTCAATATGTGCCTAAAACGATTACTTGAAACGGGTGATCTTTATCGCTTATCAAGAGGGATTTTTGTGAAACCTAGATACAGTACGGTTCTAGAATCAATAATACCTCCTAGAGCAAATGATATAGCTCAAGCCATCGCTCGAAACTATGGTTGGACAGTCATTCCCTTTGGTGATACTGCTTTAAATACTCTTGGGTTATCTACGCAAGTTCCTGCAGTTTGGAATTATGTTAGCGATGGCCCGTATAAGGTATATGCAATTGACGGAAGGATCATTAAATTTAGACATACAGACCTGAAAAACGAATTAATCGGATTGTCATATAAGTTAGCTTTGGTGATACAAGCAATAAAGGCAATAGGTAAAGATAAAATAACCCAGCATGAGGTTCGTCTTCTATCCATGAGATTAAGTCCAGAAGAAAAGAAAACCTTACTACTCGAAAGCCAACGAGTCACTGCCTGGGTTTACGAAGTAATCAAGAAAATCTGCTTGGAGGATGAAAATGAGACAACTTGCAATTTGGGATAGTCAAAATCGAGAAGAATTCTTCCTTTTGACTTCTAAGGATATTGGCCTGCCTGAAGCATTAGTCGAAAAAGACTTTTGGGTTTGTTATACACTAGACCACTTGTTCCATTTTAGCCCTTGGCAGAAGCAGTTCGCCTTCAAGGGCGGAACCAGTTTATTCAAATGTTTCGGCCTCATTAGCCGTTTTTCTGAAGACATAGATTTAATTCTTGATTGGCGCGTACTCGGCTTCACAGCAGATGATTTATGGAAGAAACGGAGTAGAACCAAACAAGATCTGTTTAATAAGGAAGTGAATGCTGCAACTGCTGTTTTCCTTCGTGAGACCTTTCTTCCTCAATTGCAAATCGAGTTTAGTAGCCTACTGAAAGAGGATTTTTCACTCTGGATAGACGGTGCTGACCCTCAAACCGTCCATTTTGCTTATCCGCGAGTATTTACGAATGAAGTTATCATCAGTGAAATTCGCCTTGAAATCGGTGCTTTAGCTGCCTGGACGCCAACACAAGCGGCTAATGTAACTTCTTTTGTGGCACAAAGGTATCCAAATATCTTCGAAAAGCCTTCCACAATGATTCTGACTACCTCTCCCGAGCGAACTTTTTGGGAAAAGGTTACTATTTTGCACAAGGAAGCGTACCGAACCACGGGGTCTATCCCCTCTCGATATTCACGTCACTATTATGATTTATTCTGCATGGGACGAAGCGATGTTAAAAAGGCGGCATACGAGAACCTGGATTTACTTGAGCAGGTCGTTCGCTTCAAAGATCGCTTTTACCCGAGCGGTTCTGCTCATTATGATACGGCGAAACCTCCGACTCTAAAATTAATACCGGCAGGAGATAGCATAGCCATCTTGAGACGTGATTACGAAAGCATGAAAAGCATGATTTTCGGCGCTCCACCCTCTTTTGATGAGTTAATGGCCTCGCTCCAACTCATGGAAGGTGAAATGAATCGATTATAACTCTGTCGTGAATAAAGGGACGGTTCTCTCCCCCTCATTTCAACCACAGGGACGGTTCTCTCCTCTTGGTTTTTGCCATTTTTATGGTAAAACCAAGAGGAGAGAACCGTCCCCAACTTATTATGGAGTTTTTGTTTGAGGTTTCTCCGGTTTATTCTCTTGTCCGGGCGGAGTTGGCTTTTCTGGTGGTTCTGGCTTTTCGGGCTTTTCGGGCTTTTCTGGTGGTTCCGGTTTCTCGGGGTCTTCGGAATCATTCGGCTGCTTTTTATCCTCTTTGGCGGCCTCCTTGGCGTCCTTGATCTCGTTCATAATCTCTTGAATCGAAACATCGACATAATCTTTAGGGTCCTTGCCCAACTGATTCACGACAATATTATATTTGCCGGGGGTCATGCCCTCCACGGTCTTGGCCGCATCTACCATATCGTAGCTCACCACATTGACCGTAACCTGTGCTTCACTGTTGCTTTCAACAATTTCCTTCGCTACCGATTTTTCTAGTTTTTCCACCAGCTTTTCGGCTTTCACTTGGTTCTCGGCTGTAGCCGTCACTAAAACATTATTTTCGGACGATTGTAGGTAGCCCATTTCACTCATCCGCCCCACCGCTTCATCCACTGCTTGCTCAACAATCATGTTTTTCAATTTCAAGCCTTCAAGCACATCAACGGCAGCTGGGTCCAATGCTTCTGCCTTTAGCACCCGCTCAAACATGTTGACTTCCAAAAGAATGCTGGGGTTCGAGTCAATACTGACATAATACGATGGACGTGCATAAGCGACCATGCCACCGCTTAGAAAAGTGACCAGCATCATTGCTGCTATGGAAGCGAAGATTTTCCTCTTCGCCCAGAAGCTTTGCTCTTCAAGCATGACCACATCGCCAATCTTATACCCTCTATTTCTTTGTTTAACAAAGATGCCATCTTCCCGCAGCAAAGCAGCATGACCATCTCTGATTTCTAAGACCGTTGCCTTTTTTTTCATATTACTCCTTCTCCTTGACAAATCGCAAATATTCCGCTAAGTACGGGTAATCCCCTTTGAGGATTTCTACTGCAGCTATTATATATTTACGATGACGATCCAGTAATTTTCGGGGTAGGTCCATCTTTTTTTCAATTATTTTTATCGGCAACAGTTTGCTGCGTTTGAGTTCTTGCAAAAGAATTGGTGAATTCAGCAAATACTGAACCACTTGAGCACAAAAAACCTTGGTTTTCTCAGCTTTGGGCGAGGCTTCAGGTAAATCCATCCAGCTGAACCCGTATTCTTGTAAAACCGGTGTGAGGGCTTCAATCTCCAATGCTAGTTGATTATCGTTGTATTCCACAAAAGCGCGCTCCTGAACCCACTCAACATTGATTTCTGGGCTGTATTTTCCCTGTCCACGAAAGTAATCAATCAGGCTGCTACGAATCACGAGCTCTGCATAGGAATAAAAGCTTCCTTTACTATAATCATATTTTTGAACCGCTTCCGAAAAAGCGATCAGAGCAATGGAGTATTCGTCTTCTGCCTTTGTAATATAGCGTTTGGCAACTTTGGAAGCGGTGCGGGTGATAAAGAGATCGTGTTCTGCAATAAAATCCGAAAGCAGAGTAGCGTCATGGGCCGCTGCTTTTGCTTTAGTATCGATTTCTCGCATATCATCCTACCTCTCTCCCCAATTCCGTTCGCCAGTTATCCTTTATGACTCTGCTCTCCCTTTGATATCGAGCAGATTGGTATATTCCTTGTAGACCATATTGTATTCCAGCTTGCCATACCCTTGATCCGACAACTTCTCAAAAAGCTGCTTTGCGTAATCATCGATCACTTCGGCTGTTTTGTTGTTGGCCTTGATTTTGATGAACTTCATGGAATTGAAAACAGCTGCCATGACTGAAGGGTCTTCTTGACCGTAGAAAACAATTTGGTTATAGGCGTCGTTTAAAATGTCATAGAAATCATACGCTTCATAGACGATAAATTCTTTGTTCTCCCCTTCTTGCATGAGGACAAAACCCTCTTTAATACCCGATAGATCGCGCAGCAGCAATCCAATGTTTTTCAGGCAATGAATGGCGGTATTCGGGTCGTTGATACTCGGCGAAATCGCCTTCAGCGCAATCTCAACGATTTTTTGAATCGTAAAGGCAAAATCCTGTTCTTCAGTCTTCTTGTTGCCCACCAAAACACACTCTTGCAGATAACGTTGCTCTTCATCGCTCAGCGTATGCTCTGTATCAATATACACCGTCATGACTCTGGTTTCTTTCGATATGAACTGTCCCACCACTTTGCGGAAGCAAACGACGACTTTAAATTCTTCGGCCAAGCGCAGCAAGCGACGATAATCCATCTCCTGGATATAGCCATCTTCTAAGGAAGTCAGATACTCCACTCTCTTGCCTTTGATCATGGTTTCAAACTGATCGGCAGGAATAATCTGCTGTTCTTCCACAAATTCGATATAGCGCTTGATTTTGCCCAGTGCCTCATTATATAAACGCAGGATCAACCCACTGGCTTGAATATGGGTAGCAACACTTTGGACAAAAATCAAGAAGTAAATGAGGCCTACAATCAGATAGATGACCGCCACGCTGGCCGCCACAACGCTGTCCTCTTTGGAATTGATGCTTAAAAACAAAAGTGAGGTAATAGCATAGATAAAGCCGCTGAGGAAGATGGCAAAAGACTTCATGGTAGTTTGATTGTTCAAAAAGTTTTCCACAACACGAGGCGTGAACTGCGAAGAATACATGGTAAGCACGACCATGGTCGTAGAAAACGTAAAGGTCATAATGGTAATGAAGGACATGGCGACGATTTCCAACACCGTCTGTGCCAATGCAGTCGAGGTAAAAAACAAGCGATGCACGAAGATGGAAACGGTATCTACATAGTAAGAGTCAATCATCATCACACCAATTGCCAACAATAGAGCGATGAGGCTATAGAGGACCGGATATAACCAAATGCTATTTCTCATCCGAGTTAGGATTCGTTTCATCATTTTTAGATCGCCTCTTTCCGCCCTTTTGTAGGTATTAATTAAATTTATACATAGTAATTAAAGGTTGTCGATTGAAACTCCTTTTTACTCACATAAAAACCACGCGCAGGAAACGATTTTTCCCGCGACGGAGGGTACTGTTTTCACGAATCAGACAGTGAATATCGGTAACAACTTCGCCGTTTAGCTGAATGCCTTTGCCTTCAATGAGCCTGCGAGCTTCGGAATTGGAGGCAGCAAATCCCGCTTGCTTCAATACGTCAATCAGAGAAACCGACTGACCTGAAGGAAACGTCACTACCGGAATGCTTTTGGGCACAGCACCTTTGGCAACGTCTGCGTATCGTTGTTCGGCTGCTGTTACAGCATCCTCCCCATGGTATAACCGCACAATCTCGCGCGCGTAGATTTTGTGGGCTTCCAGCAGATCTTGCTGCATGGCGAGTTCATAGCGTTGTTCCGGTAAATCGGTGGTTAATTGGAAGTATTCGGCCAGCACTGAGTCGGGCACCCGCATGCATTTTTCAAACATAGTAGCGGCGGGTTCATCAATGGCAATGTAATTATCTAAGGATTTGCTCATCTTCTCCTTGCCATCGAGACCGGGTAACAAGGGAAAGGTGATTACTTCCTGCGGTTCCTGCCCGTAGTCTTTTTGCAGTGCACGCCCCACCAAGAGATTAAAGGTTTGGTCGGTGCCACCCACTTCTATATCGGCCTCTAACGCCACCGAATCGTAGCCCTGCATCAGAGGGTAAAGCAATTCGTGCAAGCCAATGGCTTGATTATTGTCAAAGCGACCAGCAAAGTCATCTCGTTCCATGATACGTGCTAAAGTGTATTTGGCGGTGAGTGATAGCACATCGGCAAAATTTAGCGGACTCAGCCACTCTGAGTTGTAAGTGATACGGGTTTTGGCAGGGTCGAGAATTTTGGTTACCTGCTCAAAGTAGCTTTGCCCGTTATGTCGGGTTTGTTCAAAGGTTAGAGGCACTCGGGTTTTGCTCTTGCCGGTGGGGTCGCCGATCATACCGGTGAAATCACCGATCACAAAGATGATTTCATGTCCGGCGTCTTGCATTCGGCGCAGCATGCGCAAAGGAACGGTGTGTCCCAGGTGTAAATCGGGGCGTGACGGGTCTGCTCCCAGCTTGATTTTCAAAGACTTGCCGGAAGCGAAACGTGTTTTGAGCCCTTCTTCTGAGTAAATCTCTACCGCATTGCGACGAATGGTTTCGAATAAGGTATCTGCACTCATAATAACTCTCCTTTCCAATAAAAAAACGGCTCAAAGCGCATTGCCTTGAGCCGCAGATATGCCGTTAATAAGTTTACGGGCATAGCAACTCAAGCCTGTTTCGGTAATAATAAGAAACAGACTCGATGAAGTTCACAGTGATGTTACGGTTTGCTGTGTTCATGTTGCCACCTCTTTGTAGATTTAGCCCTACTATATCAGGAAAAAAATGGCTTGTCAAAGGTCTTCACGTAATTTCAATCAAATCTTTTTCGATACCCACACTTTCTGCAGAGTTCTTCAACCGCTTGCCTATTTGTAAAGCCATCTATGATTTGAATTGCTCGTTCGCTTTCGATAATTTCCGAAAAAGTGTTCTCCTTGATATTGCCCAAATTGAGGACTCCCTCGGAATCTAAACAGCAAGGTAGCACTGTGCCATCGACTAAAATTGCCGCCTGATGACGTAACCCATAGCAAAACCCTGTTCTGCTTTCCTCCTCTAAGGTGAGATCCGGCCAGGCGAATTGATAATCCTGATTAAGATAAACTCTCTCGCCAAGTTTAACCCCTTTCAGCCCGAGAGTCCCTTCATGCCTTTGCCGCGACCAAGAAAACTCTTTTTCAATCAAATCCAGCAATTCCCTATTGATGCTCTGCAGGAAATCCAACTCACTGTTTTCATTTAGATTCCACAATCGTAATGAAATGAAGATTTCTGTTTTTTGCATGGCTTCCTTGGCAAAGGATAAAATACGTTTCCAATATTCTTCTCTACTTTGTATGCCTAGGGTTTTCTCTATACTATGTAGAGAAAAGTTGATTTGTCGCACAGCAGGTTTTGTTAAAAGCACCTCTTGAACCTGATGAATCAAGGTTCCATTGGTCGTAATGTTTACTTGAAACCCTTTTCCCTTGCACAAATCTAAGAATCGACCTAAATCCGGATGCAAAAGGGGCTCCCCCTTCACATGTAAATAGATTGAATCGGTATGATCTTTGATTTGATCCAATATTTTTGCAAAGGTTTCATAATCCATGAACTCCGCTGTTCGTTTTGTCTGTGGACAGAAATTGCAAGTGAGGTTACAGACGTTGGTAATTTCTATGTAGATTTTCTTAAATTTTCTCATATCAGCTTATACCCGTAGCGACTTTGCATAGAGTAGCAGTGTTGCTTCGTTCTTTATCAAACATGAAACAATCCCTCCACACTCAAATATCGTTGACCGGAGTCGGCAAAGATACCGACAATGTTTTTACCTTTATTTTCAGGTCTTGCAGCAAGCTCTGCCATTATATGCGCCACGGCTCCCGAGGAAATCCCGACCAGCATCCCTTCTCGGGCAGCCAACTGCCGGCACATTTCAAAGGCATCTTCTTCTTTGATCAGCAAAATCTCATCGATGATCTCTCTGTTAAGGGTATCTCCGGGTTTGAGTGCACCGGTAGCTTCCGCGTGATTAATGATTTGCAAAACCGGCCTGTCTTTAATACTGATGGGGTTCATAAATTCACATTTAGCAAAAAGATTTGCTTCGCTCGATATTTTCTGAAGCTTGACTAATGGGGTGTTGCCAACTAGATCAGCCATAGAATTTGCGTATTTCATACTCTCACTCCATTCCAAAGTAGACTCTGATGCATTTCTCGGTTTTATCTGCCAATGGGTCCGCGAAAATCGGGTTCTTTATGATCGTTGAACATCCGCATCATTTCCAAGGTTTGTTTGATTTCAAACCCCGCATTAAGGTAGCATTTGGTGGCTGGGAGGTTGCCGTTGACAACGCAGAGCGACGGTTTCCATCCTTTTTCTTGGCACTTCTTTAGTCCCCAACGCACAATTTCTGAGCCCATATTCTTGCCTTGTTGTGCCGGTTCAACAAAAACTTCGTCGAAAAAGCCTTCGCTAATGCAAACCGAACCGATTAGGCGGTCCTGGCGGTAAAACAACCAAAGGTCCTCTTTGTATTTATTACACCACGCTTCAATGGCGGTGCTTCTCTCGCGTTCGTCGTAAGGTCGTGAATCGATCATCTTGTTGGTGACCAGGAAAGCGGCGGCGCGTTTCTCTAAGTATCCCGTGAAAATATCCGGATTTTCCATTTGAGCCGTGGCGTAGGTGATGATTCGGTCAAACGATAGCTCAGGTTGCTGTGTTGTGGCGGGCTTGGCTTCACACTCCATGAAGTGATACGAATACCAGTTTTGGGCACCGCGTTTGACATAAAACTCCTTGGCAGAGCCGATATCGCTTCGGAAGAAAACCCATGTAGTATTGGGGACGAGCTTCTCTAAACAGGTTTTACCATATTGCAGCAAAAGAGAACCAATGCCTCGGCGGCGATATGCGGGTGCAACATAGATGATGATTTGTGAAATGCGTGCATCCATTTCCAAAAGGAGAAAACCCACGGGGTTACCGTCTAGTTCATAAACGTATTTTTCAGCATAGTCATCGAGACTAAGATTTTCAGAGGTCAGGTAGTGTCCCCCGGGTTGGCGCAATAGGGCAATAAAGGTTTGTTCATCGCTCGCAAGGTATGGCCGAATATGATATGAATTGGCATCTTTCATGAGCTCACTCCGTTCAATTGGTAGGATTGCATGGCAGATTTCGCCAGAAGTTTAGCTTTCACCTGCTTAAGCTGCATTTTATTGACCATTGACTCACTTTTACAATAGGGGTCTGACCCCTCGTATTATAAAGTAGTAGTAGAATTGTCCTAGTCCAAGGA
>CAYRNW010000005.1:0-8533 GCA_964425745.1 uncultured Eubacteriales bacterium
TGGTACTTGAGGGGCAACCCTCTGGGAGAGTAGGTAACTGCCGGGCAAACAAAAAGCAGAACACACATTCACTTGTGTGTTCTGCTTTTCTATACTCACCTCACCTTGGGACGGTTTTGAAAGAACTGTCCCAAGGTGAAAGCAGAGAGAACCGTTCACACGAAAACACAAATTGACGGCTTTGAGCGATTACTTTAAGTTGTTAGCTTAGAAATAATTAGCAAACGAAAATATAATAAATACAATCACTAAGCAAAAAATAAACAACTAAAAAAGAAGGAAATATTTATAACCTGGCGAAATAGAATGCACTTGCTAACAGTTTATAAAAATATACAGAGGAGAGGAAAGTTGTGCAAAAATATTCTCGTCGCTTGGTTTTTTGGTGTATATGTTTATTGTTGCTTTTTTCAATGAATCTCATGGCTCACGAGCAGGAGGGAACCCATCAATTTGATGAACCGAAATTTTCTTTATTGGAATCTAACCCGAACCAGGGTGTAACAATTAACACGGCAGAATCAAACAAAGTTACTATTAGTCTACCAATCGCAAAGCAAGGACAGGTATTGCTTGCAGAGTATGATCAAAATAACAGGTTTAAAAAAATAATCACTATTCCAAGTAATGCTAGAACCTCAGTAGAATTTACATTTGTAGATACTTCTCTTGAACCAGGCAGCTATGTTCGAGCTTTTTTTGTAGGAGAAAACTGGGAACCATTAGCGAAAGCAAGCGAACATGCAATGATTCAAAAATCACAAGAGAATGACCACGTAGTGACAGGTAAAATCATGATTCCAGAAACGGACGAAGCACCGCTACAGGACATCACAATAAGTTTGACTGCTACTTCAAATAACGGAAGTAGTAGTCATTATGATTCGGTTATTATCCAAGCAGGGATGCGGGAAGCACAATTTAAAATGATATTACCTGAAGGAAGTTATACTTTAAGATATTCCTTAGTCAGCCAAGATACGTCATATTTTACCTCTGGATACTATTCAGCCAACGGAACAGTATACATGTCAGGAACAGCATCATCGGTAATTGTTAAAAACGATGTTGATGGTATTGACATGACTTTAGCAAAAAAACATATAGTTACAGGGAAAATTAGTTTACCTGAACAAAATGAATTGTCAACAGAGAATATTAGTGTGGTCGTCTATTACTCATCGGACAGAAAATCATGGAATGGGGATACAATTATAATTCAAGCGGGGACGAGAGAAACACTATATCAGTTGGTCTTACCAGAAGGCCGGTATACTTTTAGGTATTCCATTTATAACCAGAATACCCCCTATTATTCAGAAGGATACTATTCGACCATTGGAACGGTCAACACATCTAATTCTGCATCATGGGTAGCTGTCAATAGTGATTTAAACGGTCTAGACATGACCTTGATAAAAGGACATATTGTTACGGGGAAAATCAGGATTCCTGAAACAGATGAAGCGCCCCTACATGATATCACATTATTTTTGTTTTCTCGTTTGGATAAGCGTAGTACCAGCAGCAGTGCTAGTTTAATTACAATTCAAGCAGGGTCGAGGGAAGCACAATATCAGTTGGTCTTAGCAGAAGGAAGCTATACTTTCTTTTATACCATGGATAGCCAAGATGCTCAGTATGCGAAAGGATATTATTCTACCACTGGAACTACCTTCTTCTCCAACTCGGCTTCATTGGTAGTTGTTAATAATAATGTAAACGGCATTGACATGACATTGATTAAAGGTCATTCAGTGATTGGTAAAATCACGATTCCAGAAGAGGATGAATTGCCTTCTGAAAATATTTGTGTGGTAGTCTATTACTCACTTGACAGACAATCATGGTATGGTGAATCAATTATAATTAATGCTGGAACGAGAGAAACCCAATACCAGGTGGTCTTACCCGAAGGTAATTATACTTTTAAGTATTCCTTATATAACCAAAGTACGTCATATGCCGATGGATACTATTCAACCTCTGGAACGGCACACTTAACGAGTTTAGCAACTTTGGTGTCTGTTAATGATGACATGAGTGGTGTTGACATGACCTTGATAAAAGGGTACCGTGTCACCGGTAAAATTATGATTCCTGTAGGAGATGAATTACCAGTTGAGAGTATAGACCTATATGTGTGGCATTCATTAGAGGGCGAAAACAGGAGGGGGAACTTATTTACCATTCAGGCAGGAAAGAGAGAAGCGCAATATCAGGTGGTCTTACCAGCGGGTAGTTATACTTTTGGTTATTCCTTGTATGACCAAGATAGCCCTTATGTTCAAGGATACTATTCAACAGTTGGAACAGCAAACTCATCTAGCTCGGCTTCATTAGTCGTTGTCAATAATGATGTGAGTGGTATAGATATGACCTTAATCAAAGAACAGCCGAGCGGATACATTCTAACCGGAACAATCAGAATTCCAGAAACGGACGCTACACCGTTACAGGACATCGTAGTGAGTTTGCATGCTAATTCGGATACGAGTAGTAGTGGCGAATATTGTTCAGTTACAATCCCAGCAGGAACAAGGGAAGCTCAATATCAGATGGTCTTACCGGTAGGAGAATATACGGTAGGATATTACATAGATAATAAAGACAGTCATTATGCAGATGGATACTACTCGAGCGCTGGAACAACCCACTATTATCATTTGAAAACAGTGATCACTGTCAATAATGATGTGAGTGGAATTGACATGACGTTGATCAAGGGACACCTCGTTACGGGAGAAATTAGGATACCTGATGAGGAAGAATTGCCAGCTGAGAGTATCAGAGTTACTATGAGGTACTCTTTAGAGGGTGGAGGTGGAGCAGGTTACATCTACACCATCCAAGCGGGAACGAGAGAAGTTCAATATCGATTAATCTTACCTGAAGGTATCTACACTTTTAGTTGTTCCGTATATGATCAAGGTGTGGATTATCCAGAAGGCTACTATTCAACCACGGGAACGACCAGCCTGTTTAGATCAGCATCACCGGTAATTGTAAGCCGCGATTTAAATGATATTGATATGACTTTGATTATGGAACAGGTAAAAAGATTCATCGTAACCGGAACAATCAGAATTCCGGAAACAGACGCTACGCCGCTACAGGACATCACAATGAGTTTGCATGCTAATTCGGATGTGAATAGTAGCAGCGAATATTGTTCAGTTACAATCCCAGCAGGAAGCAGAGAAGCTAAATATCAGATGGTCTTGCCAGAAGGAGAGTATTCGATAAGATATTACACAGAAAATAAAGATAGTCATTACGCAGATGGATACTACTCGAGCGCTGGAACAACCCACTATTATCATTTGAAAACATTGATCACTGTCAATAATGATGTGAGTGGAATTGACATGACGTTGATCAAGGGACACCTCGTTACGGGAGAAATTAGGATACCTGATGAGGAAGAATTGCCAGCTGAGAGTATCGAAGTAATATTGTGGTATTCATTAGAGGGTGGAGGTGGAGCAGGTTACATCTACACCATCCAAGCGGGAGCGAGAGGAGTTCAATATCGATTAGTCTTACCCGAAGGTATTTACACTTTTAGTTGTTCCATTTATAATCAAGGTGTGGATTATCCAGAAGGCTACTATTCAACCACGGGAACGACCAGCTTGTCTAGCTCAGCATCAACGGTAGTTGTAAATCGCGATTTAAGCGGTATAGATATGACTTTGATTATGGAACAGGTAAATAGATACCTCGTGACTGGTACAATCAGGATTCCTGAAGCAGATGATATGCCGCAAGAAGATATTGTTATTAGTTTGTGGATTTCAACAGATAATAAAAGCTTTTCCAGAAATAGTGCCACAATTATCAAAGCCGGGTCAAGAGAAACACAATATCAGTTGGTTTTATCAGAAGGTAGTTATGGTTTCATGTATAGGATCGAAAATCAGGACACCCCTTATATAGGTCTTATGCTGTATTCAACTTCGGGAATTGCATATATACCGCCAAATGCTTCATTAGTAGATGTTAAGGGAGATTTAACTGGGATTGATATGACTCTAAGTAAAAAACTATATATTACCGGTAAAATCATAATCCCTGAAGCAGATAGTGCGCCTAGTATGGATATGAACATACTAATAGTCGCAGCCTCTTCAGAATATATTGGTGGAGTGAGTTCAATAACAATTCTCGCAGGAACAAAAGAAGCACCGTTTCAAATGTTTGCTCCTAAAGGTTCCTATACTTTCGAGTATACCATTGATAATAATGAGTCAACCTATGCTAGTAAAGGGTATTTCTCAACTTCTGGAACAGTAAATATGCCAGAAACCGCGTCCGTGATATTGATTAACGGTGATTTAAACGATGTGAACATATGCCTTATTTGAAATTTTTATGGGTGAATTTTTTAATAAATGAGGTTTCAAAGATGCGATTATGGGCCGAATCCTAATAATATTTAGTTGGTTGAATAATTTCTTTGACTTGAAGGAATTACAATCCAATAGTCGAATTATTCGAAATAAAGGATTCTGTCTATTCGCAAGGTTGGAGAAATCTGTAACAAACCCTATTGTTTCAATCCTACCTAATTCTTTAGAAGAAAGGGGCAATTATATGCAAAAACTAAAAAGCTTATTAGCTTTATTTTTAGTGCTTTCTTTGCTGTTTATGCTGCCGATGAATTTATATGCACAAACGGCACCAGCTCAGGTGAACTTTGTAGCTTCTGCACCTGACTCCGATAGTAATATCACGGTAACAATG
Source organism: uncultured Eubacteriales bacterium (assembly GCA_964425745.1). GTDB lineage: Bacteria > Bacillota > JAAYKD01 > JAAYKD01 > JAAYKD01 > CALCNS01. The sequence continues at coordinate 4,747 of CAYRNW010000005.1, forward strand.
AGTATTAGTAACGCAACTTTTAATGCGTTTCAATTTGCCATAAGATATGATCCAGTGAAACTACAGCCTATTGACAAAAGCACGAAACTAGCGACCAATAGATTTAATGAGTTCACAACACTGAACACAGATATATCAGGTAAATTTTCTACAATTGGTACAGATATCGATCATCCACTTGGTTTGATTGACTTCTCGTTATATTTAACCCCCGGAGAGAGTTTTTCGTATGAAACAGCACTAGTAGAGAGAGCAGCTACAATTGGAAACACTCCACTGATATTTTATACCTTTTATTTCAAAGTGCTAGATTCCAGCCAACCTATGTTTGAATTAGCAAAAGAAGATTCAACAAAACCATACAGAGTTTACCTGCCAAATGGTGGAGGGTTAGCAAATGCTGGCCTACAAATGTCATCTATTATTAGAATTGACTTTAGCGCATTGCAGAAAACGGTTATTGAGGATGAATATATTAACCCCAATCCTCCATCTAATGATACCTCGCAGACGCCTAAGCCTGAAACAAGTCCACCAGAGAATCAAAACGAACCAATAATTAAGAGACCCATTACTTCATTGGAACGGCTAACAGATACTTTAGTTTTGCAAATTGGCAATTATGCAGCAGCCAAAGATGGAGCATTGTGCCATATATACCCTGGAGAGAAAATTGTTACACCATATATTAAGGATCAGAGAACCTTTGTTCCGATTCGCTTTATTGCTGAAAAGTTGGGAATGGAAGTGACTTGGAACGATACAACCAAAACCGTTACATTCATTAAAGGTTCTGATGTCTTAACTTTGACGATTGGTGAGAAGCAATATCAAAAGAATGGTGTTACATACTCCATAGATACAGCTGCGGAGCTTCAGTGGAGTAGAACCATGGTTCCTATCCGGTTTGTCGCGGAGGCTTTAGGACACGCTGTTGAATGGAATTCCCAGTTGAATATGGTCTATATCACTAAAAGCGAACTACCTTGGTTATTGGAAGACCCAGTTGAAAAACAAGCCGCAAATGATGTTGCCTTGGTTATCTCACCCTTATTAAGGGATTTTGTGTAAGGAGGAAGTGTGTATGAAGTATCTTTATCGTCTCGTTTTGATGATATTGGCGTTGATGATGTTGACATCCATGTCAGTAAACGCAGCTACTACTGTTACCCTTGGTGGGGTAGAGGTTGACGGAAATCTTGTCTTACAACCAGCTAGTGGAAAGTACTCAGTAACATATAACGAAAGCATTGAAACTGAGTTAACTGCAGGGCAACAAATAGTCTTTCTAGTTGTGAAAGGTGTGGCTACCACACCTGCAGGGTTAACCATTTCGGCAGATACTATCCGTTATATGGACCAGGGGGCCTCAACTGATACAAGCATAGCATTTTCGAATTTCATTCCAAGTTCTATTCCTAACTGTACTGTATTGATTAGTGGCTTAACGGGTGTCGTTGGACCTAAGATTATTGGTTATATCGAAGCAGTGCCAGTAAATGTTAGTGGAACAGTTTCTTATCTAAGCGGTGTTATAAATAGGGTTGCAACAATAACCTTGACAGAAATGAACATGCCCGCTTATATTCCCACATCAAATGTCTTTACTGTTCAATCAAATACATCAGGGCAATTCAATATACCGCTTGTTACTGAGGGAACATATCAATTGGTTGCTACTGCTCAATCACATGCAAAATATACCAAGAACAATATCTCTATTATAGAGCTCGATGTATCGGGAATCACCGGAAACCTCTTATCAGGTGACATCGACAGTAATGATGTAATAGAATTTTTAGATCTTTCGGCGATTCTATCTAATTATAATCAAGTGAAAACAGATCCAGCAGATGTGGATGGTAATGGAGTCATTGAATTCTTAGATTTATCAGCGGTTCTCAGTAATTACAACAAAAACGCTGTAGTTGATTAGGGGGGGAAATAGTGAGAATAACAAAAATTAGGTTTACCGTTTTTATCTTGATATTACTCTCGTTTTTACTATCAAGTTCCTTACAGATATTCGGAACTGCTCCAATGCAAGGGAATATTCACGTTGAGGATGCAGTAGTGAATGTTGAAAATGGTATTTACAAATTAGTTTTTCAGGTTGCGTCCACTAATGGATTTAAAGGTTTTTCAACAAAGGTTTCATTTGATCACAATAAAATTCAACCTATACATGCTTTTACTTATACGAATGTTTCTGTTACAGAATCGCTTCCGGGGAGCACAGATCCTTTTAGGGCTACTGCATTAACTACAGAATATGACTATTACAACAGTAGATACTCTACTTATGAAATTAGTTCTGCTCAGTGGAAGATTCTCGGCGACAGAACCGCATTTAAATACGATTTGTCAACTTCTAAGGCAGTAGCGACAACCTCGGATTTAAAACCAGCATTTGAGTTTTACTTCAAAATTAAAGATAACGCCGTTCTAAATTCACAAACATTTAGGTTTGAAAATACTTATGTAGTACCAAATAGCTTCTTATATGCCTACATACCGAATACTACTTCATATGGAACTTCAATTTTAGATACAAACGGTACCTTAGGTAATAGCTTCTATGGCAGAGCTGATGGAACTGCAGATAGCATTGGAATTACTCGCTTATTTGATAATCTGACGGATTTGAACAATGAACCACCGTTAACTGCGCCTTCAGTTGCTTTAACCAATAATCCAAATGGCGGATTCACTGCTACAATTACAGATTCGGTTAATAATGCAAGCGATATTGAAGAATATACTATTCAGTTATACAACGCAGATGGAACTCAACTAGTTGATGCTCCAAAAGCGGTTGACAAAACACTTAAGACGCTTGATATCGGCTTAAGTACGAAGATTATAGCTGGCACTACTTATACAGCGAAAGTCAAAGTAGAAGCATTAGATAGTTCAGAATATTCTGACTCGGTTTTCGGTACATTGAGTGCTCCGGTTATGGCAAACTATCTTCCATTTACTTTCAACTACACGGGTGGAGTTATTCCAGCATGGAAGGTTGGAGTTCCTTTCGCTGTAGATTTTTCGCAGTATGTATCTGGAGGAAAGACTCCTTATACGTATGAAGTTCCTTTCATAAGATCAGATGTCTCGTTAGATACTAACACAGGAGTTCTATCTGGAACACCACTTTCTATAGGCAATCCTGGTGGATTCACTGTTACTGTAAAAGATTCTCAATCACCTGAAAAAACGGATTCCGAGACTATATCTTATGCTGGTATTCTGAAGGGTGATCCACTTGCTTTTTCAGGTACACCAATTCCCACTGAGAAAACATATGGAGATACAGCGTTTGAATTAGGCCTTACTTACGATGGACTAGCTTCAAATGTAAATTATGCACTAGTAGGGGCTGATGATGCTGGAACTCTATCTGGTAATACGATTACTATTACTAAAGCAGGGGTAATTGTCGTTCAAGCGACAGGAACAAGTGCAAATTACGAAACTAAGGTATCTCAATATACCATTATCGTTCAACCTAAGCCAATTTTAGTTACAGCAGACTCAGGGCTTTCAAAAGTTTACGGCACTGTAGTAGACCCAACATTCACTTACACACATACACCTTTGGTAGGTTCTGATACCTTCACAGGGACCTTAAGCAGGGTTACTGGTGAAAACGCTAATGCGTATGACATAACAATAGGAAATTTAGCTTTAAATAGCAATTACATTCTGAATTTTGTTAGCAACCCTTTCGAAGTGACCCCACTGGAACTCACTTACACATTGAGTGCAAACAACAAGGTGTATAATGGGA
>CAYRNW010000005.1:8633-130157 GCA_964425745.1 uncultured Eubacteriales bacterium
TCGTCACAGTCAGTGGATTAACTCTAAGCGGAATAAAAGCTGGAAACTACACCATCACAGATCCATCTGCGACGTTGAATGCAAACATCACCCCACTGGAACTCACTTACACATTGAGTGCAAACAACAAGGTGTATAATGGGACATCGGTAGGAAGCGGAACAGTAACCTTAACAAACAAGATAGGTTCAGATGATGTTAGTGCAAGCGGGACCTTTACTTTTGCCAATGCCGAAGTAGAAAACGGTAAAGTCGTCACAGTCAGTGGATTAACTCTAAGCGGAATAAAAGCTGGAAACTACACCATTACGGATCCAGTAAACACGTTATTGGCAAACATAACAAAAGCCAATTACACGAATGTTCTTGCGTATGAAATGGCTGTAGTTAGTGATACTGCTGCCACTAAAACATACAATTTAGGTATTCAACTGCCAACAGAGTTAAAAAATGTTGTTTATAGCTCAATTACCACTGATGGAACGGCTTTATTCACTGGAACACCAACTGAGGCTGCAGGCACATTGACATTTAATGTTACTGCTCAACCTAAGACTACTACAGGTGTAATAACAATTGTAGTAAACAATATGAATTATAATGATGTTTCAGTAACGTTGACAATCAAAGTGACGGATGTAGATCCCGATTGGACCCCAGTAGATACACTTATATCGAGCACAACCTACACCTATGGTGATGCAAATAACAAAGCCGGGTTGCCAGCTTCAGGAACCGCTAACGCAGGTTCAACTTCCTTAAATGGAACATTCACTTACAAAGATCCAACAACCCTTCAGAATAGTGGTTCTCGTATCATAACAGTGGTGTTCAAGGTTACTACATCAGGGGAATACCTGAATGTGGAAATCGAAAAAGATTACACAGTGACAGTATTGCCAAAACCCATAACCGTGGTCGCTGACAATAAAACCAGAGACTATGGTGAGTCGAACCCCGCGTTAACCTATACATACAATACCGCTGACCTCGTTGGCTCTGACTCACAAAGCACGTTAGATGCAGGTATCGCTCTCAATTGCACTGCAGATGCAGCAACGGCTGTGGGAAATGTTAATATCACAGGTAGTGATACCAATGCTAATGACGATTATGTCATCACAGTAACTACAGGCACCTTAACTGTTGAGAAAGCTACGATTACTGGTATTGGAACAAAGCCACCCGAGTTCGCACATTTAGTGAATATCACTGAGAATACGGATTTAGCGAGTTTGTTACCCTTAGTTACAACCGGTTCAGTTCAAGTCTTCTATGGAAACAATCACATAACCAATCTTCCTATTACATGGGCATTTGCTCCATCGACAGTCTATAATATTAAAGGTGCCGTGTATAAGCTTGATGGTACGTTAAGTGTTGGTTCGAATTTCGAAACCTACACCGGTGCATATCAGGCAACGTTAACCCTTCAACCCATTACAGGAACCCTAACTTCAGTGGTGCCTCCTTCGGTAACGATTGCAAAAGTAACACAAACGAATGCAACAACCTATGCAAATTTTGAATTACCCACTTCTATAACCTTCAATTTAGACCAATCTATAGGCGCTACCTCATTTACTGCACCGCAATGGAATCGCACCGTTAATGAATTGAAAGCCATTCCTGTTGAAACTTCATTACTCGTTACCTTGGTTCAAAGTGACGATGTAGGCAGTGTTCCTAGTTGGCTGACCATTGCACCTTTAACCGTCACTGTCAACGTGACCGAGAAATTAGTTATTCCTGCAACAGATATCACAATATCGAACGCGACCATCACCTATGGAGATGCATTCACACCAACATCCAGTATTGCCAATGCAAGCACTTATGGTAATCCTTTGGTGACCTACTCGTTCAAAGATGCTCAGAATCAAGTTTTAGCAGAACAACCCAAAAAAGCAGGTACTTATACGATGATTGCGACCTACGAAAGCGACACGCACAAAGGTAGCAATGAGGCAATTTTTACGATTAGTCCAAAACCTGTTACAGTGGTTATTGAAGATAAGACTAGAATTTATGGGGTCGCCAATCCGGATTTGACATGGATTTTTGATACCGGATTCAACATGATTGCTGGAGAAACCAATGACGACTTACTAGTAACTTTAACTAGCACAGCTGTCCTTAATACTCCGGTTGGTACTGACGTAGATATTACGGGTGTTTCTACAAATACCAATTATCTTGTGACCTTCAAAGGCGAAACTGTTGGAACAACTGGAAAACTTACAATCACCAAATCTCCTTTAGCAACACTAATTCCCACAATCTCTACCATACCAACTGTTACACCGGTACCCATTGGGTATCAATTGATTGGCTCATTAGCGAACGTCGCTGACACAGAATTGACGTGGCAATGGTATCGAGCTGGCAATGCAATTGCTGGTGAAACTGGAAAGACCTACACTGTCGTCAATGCAGATTCGAATCAGTTGATTACTGTTGAAGCAGAAGCAAAAGAGACCAACTATACAGGTACTTCAACGATTAGCAGCGCGTCGCAAATCGTGAAAGTGGCAGCAACAAGTTCGAAAGCGATTGTACTTAAAACGGACACCGATTCCGATGGCTTAACCGGTCCCGGAGATGTCTTGTCAGTCAGTTTAACGCTTTCTCCTGCAGAAGCAGCAACATCTTCGATGACCTACCAATGGAAGCGTGACAATGTCGATATCACCGGAGCGACGAGTATCGATTACACCCTAACGAATGATGATGTTGATAAGAACATCTCCTTTGTGGTTACACTAACCGGTGATTTCTCTGGTGTGTTTACTTCTGCACCCATCGCAGTCGGTAAAGCGTTATTGCAAGCCACTCTAACCCTAACCAATACCGGAGTTGCAGTAGGGGATACTCTAACAGCAACACCCACTGCAGTTTCTGCCTCAGCCGTGCAAGATACTGACTATGGTTTCGTCTGGATGCGAGACGGTCAAGTAATCGCCGGTTCGACTACCGATACTTATACCATTACAACCGCGGATCTTGGTAAGACCATTGATGCTAAACTAGTCGCAATGGGAATTACCTTCTCCGGCGAAGTGGTTTCAACCGGTGCAATCAGTATCCCGGCAACTGCTCCATCTGCCCCAACCCTAACGGGTTATGCAGGAGATAAAACCATATCAGTCAATTGGACAGAACCTGCAAATGGTGGAAGCCCCATAACACACTACTTGGTTCAAAAGGATGCAGATGCACCCATCGTCGTTGTAGCTCCAACAAAGAACTACAGCTTCACCGGCTTGACAAATGGAACCAAGTATACAATTACGGTTTCTGCGGTAAACGTCATTGGCACGAGCACCGCGGCATCCTCAGACTTCACACCGGTAGCACCTCCTGAAGATCCCTATGTCCCTCCAACACCGCCTCCGGCACCTCCCACCAATACCGTACCGGTGGTAGTAGATGGAGTTGACAAACCCGTTGCAACCACCGAAACCACCGAGGAAGAAGACGGAACTACTCAAACTACAATTACAACAAACGAAGATTTAACAACAGCAATTCAAGAATCAACAACCCAAGGTGCAACTGTTTCTTTAGCTTTCACAGAACCCGCTACCACCTACACCGGTGTCCTGACAGCCAAAACAGTTGAAGCTATGGAGGAAAAAGCCGCCGTTTTAGAAGTAAAGACCGAAACCGCTACCTACACAATCCCGGCTGTTGAGCTTAATGTTCAACAGATTAGTGATCAAATCGGTTCCGAGGTAGCTTTGAAGGATATCAAGATTTCCGTTACCATTTCTGAACCACCCGCTGACACAGTGCAAGTGATTAAAGATACGGCCGATGAAAACAACTTCACCTTAGTGGTTCAACCGGTGCGGTTCCAAGTCACGGCTACCTATGAAGATCAAAAAGTTGAAGTTTCTAAGTTTACCGGTTATGTGGAAAGAATGATTGCTATTCCCGACGGCGTAGATCCTTCAAAGATTACCACCGCGGTGGTTCTTAACGAAGATGGAACCTTCAGTCATGTCCCAACGGTAATCGTTGAGATCAACGGCAAGTATTTTGCAAAGATTAACTCTCTCACAAACTCAACATACACCGTAATCTACAATGAAAAAACCTTTGCTGACACACAAGGTCATTGGGCTGAAAAGGAAATCATCGATATGGGTTCAAGACTGATTGTTTCTGGAACCGGGAACAACAACTATGAACCAGACCGAGAGATCACCAGAGCGGAATTTGCCACGATTGTGGTAAGAGCCCTTGGATTAAGAGCTGGTAGCGGTACCAGCCAATTCCCAGATGTTACGAACAATAGTTGGTATGCTGGATTCATTCAAACTGCAGTTGAATATGGTTTGATCAATGGCTATGAAACCGGAAACTTTGGTCCAAATGATGCCATTACTAGAGAACAAGCAATGACGATCATTGCTCGCGCCATGAACCAAACTAAACTCAACACTTCATTCTCTTCGGATCAGATCGCCTTAACATTGGAAGCCTTTACCGATGGTTCCACTACGGCAGAGTATGCCAAAGCAGCGATTACTGCTTGTATCCAAAACGGAATCATATCGGGTAGAACAGCAACCACGATCGAACCGAAAGCAATGATCAGTAGAGCAGAAGTTGCGGTGATTGTTCGCAGACTATTAGTAAACAGTAACCTCATCTAATCGGAATCCCCGAAACAATGTTATGCACTCCGCTCTTTTGGGTGGAGTGCATTTCTTTTACGATTCCATAGAATTCATCATGATTTATGATATAAACGGCAGGAGTTTCGATTATAGAGGAAGAACTGAACAACCAAGACTAAAAAAAAGAGTAGGAGTGAGTTAATTGGAATATGTCTTTTCAAAGAGGATTTCAGCGATGCAACCTTCTGCAATTCGTGAGATTCTTAAGGCTACGGCCGACCCCAAAATCATCCCCTTTGCAGCCGGAAACCCAGCACCGGAAGCTTTTCCTGTAGAAGCAATCGTTCGGTTCACAGAAGAGATTTATCGTGAAAATCCGATTGCAGCATTGCAATATTCCCTTACCGAAGGTTACCCACCCTTACGTCAAGCCATGCGGGAGTATTTGAAAACCACCTATGGGATTGGACGTGAATTTGACGAAGTTAATATTATTTCGGGCGGCCAACAGGCAATGGATTATGCGGCAAAAGTTCTTTGCAATGAAGGAGATACGGTAATTTGTGAAAACCCCAGTTTCATTGGCAGCTTGAATACTTTCCGTTCATACAGCCTCAATTTGGTTGGATTACCCATGGAAAACGATGGCATCCGTCCCGAAGATTTGGAAAAAGCATTGCTTGAAAATCCAAACACCAAAATCATCTACCTAATTCCAACTTTCCAAAATCCATCCGGTCGTACCATGAGTTTAGAAAAACGAAAAGCAATTTATGAAATTGCGGTTAAGCATAAAGTGATGATCGTAGAAGATAACCCCTATGGTGAACTTCGTTTCAGAGGGGAACATATTCCTAGCATCAAGTCCATGGATGAAGCAGGGGTAGTGCTCTACTGTGGCTCCTACTCCAAAGTAATTTCCCCGGGGATGCGTGTTGGTTTTGTTGTTGGGCCGAAACCTGTCATGGCCAAGATGACCATTGCCAAGCAATGTAATGATGTACATGCCAATATTTTAGCACAGATGATTGTTCATCGCTTGCTGACACAATATGATTTCCCGGCTCATCTGGAACGGTTACGCGGAATTTACAAACACAAATGTCAGCTAATGCTCGATAGCCTAGATCGCCTTATGCCTACAGTGGTTCACACCGTGCCAGACGGGGGATTATTTGTTTGGTGTGATTTACCCCAAGGAGTCAATATTCACGAGTTCACGAAAGCAGCTCTGCAAGCAGGCGTGGCCATAGTTCCCGGCAACAATTTCTTTGTTGATTCCACACAACCTACACAGTCTGTTAGGCTTAATTACTCCACACCCAAAGATGAGCAGTTAGTGCGTGGCATTGAAATTTTAGCTGATTTGCTAAATAACTGGGAAAAGAAGTAAATATGCAGATAAGGGCCATCTCAACATCTGCTGAGATGGCCTATCCATTTGAAAAGAGGTGGCAACAGAATGGGTCCCCGAAGTAGTAAAAGAGAAAAGCAGAAAAAACGACCCGTTCGGTTTCTGCTGATTTTAGCAATGATCGGTGCCTTAGCCCTTGGCTTTTTTGCAAGTCCGATCTTAATCAATATCATTGATCTAAGAGTCGGTGGAGTCACAACGGAGATCAATTCTCCTTGGCGTTGGTTTTTGTCCTTTTTGGGCAAACAAGAAGATCCGAATCAGGAGATTCCGCCTGAACCGGAAAAACCAATTTACCCAGATCAAGCCTTCTCAGTAAAATTCTCTTCTTTCTCATTTTGGCGATTGCAATTAGCATTCAGCAACCAAAAAGAATGGGCAGAGGAAGAACAAAAGCGCTTAACAGAACAGGGAATCCAGGTTCATTATGAGGACACGGAAACTGGGTTGATTATGTTCTTAGGACCTTTTTTGACATCAGGTAAGGCAGAGGAGCAGGTGGACTTCGCAGCAGAGCTAGGGTACCCCGATGCTTTTCCTGTAGTCTGGGAGTGGCCTGAAGCGGAATCAGAAATGGTTGAATCGGAGGATGAACTTTATACATTCGCCAAAGCGGTCACTGCTTATAATCTCTTAGCAAACCAAATTTTTTCAGATCAAGCAGACAACCAATCCTTAAATTCCGAAATACAAAATTTGTTGAATACCCAGTATGTATTCGCTACAGAGGAGCAGGAAGTCTTGTGGAATGAATCTCTGCTTGCTCTTCAAAAGGGAGTGAATCAAGCAGGGGATATCATGCTTCTTAAAGAGAGTATTATGTTTCGTCTCAATGATTTTCGGAACATGTTTTTGAATAGAGCTGAGACAGAATGACAAAAAGACAGATTCCTGTAAACTTTGTGAAAATTATGTTGTTTTATGATCGTACCTTTGTGGTATAATGAACAAAGTAATGGTTAATATCGTGAAAAATAGTACAGAGAATCACAATAAGAGGTGACATTCATGCGCTTAAAAACATTTCGTGGCGGTATTCATCCACCCAAAAATAAGTTTACCGCATTGGACGCTATCAGACCAATGACCGTTCCACAACTTGTGGTTATCCCCTTACAGCAGCATGTAGGGGCTCCTTGTCAACCCCTTGTCAAAGTAGGGGACCTTGTCAAAATGGGCCAAAAAATCGGCGAAGCGAAAGCTTTTGTCAGTGCACCGGTGCATGCAAGTGTATCGGGAAAAGTCAAAGCGATCGGTTTAGTCGATGGTACATTAGGCAAAAAAATCATGGCAATCACCATTGAAAATGATTACCAAGATACGCCCGATGAATCGATTTCGGGTCAAAAGAATTTAGACAATATGACCCCTGACGATATTCGTAACATGGTGCGTGAAGCTGGTATCGTTGGCTTGGGTGGGGCAGGTTTTCCTACCTCCGTAAAATTGTCTCCGCCAGCCGATAAAAAAATCGAAATGTTGATTATGAACGGGGTCGAATGTGAACCTTATTTAACATGTGATCAACGCGTCATTATAGAAGAAACCGATACCATGATTCTTGGTATACGCGCTATGATGAAAGCATTAGGTGTAAATCACGCATATATTGGAATCAAGATTACCATGGAAGGAGCTATTGAAGCTCTTCATGAGAAGATCCTTAATGAAAAAGGGATTGATGTTGTTCCATTGGTACCTAAATACCCACAAGGGGAAGAACGTCAATTGATTTATGCCGTCACCGGAAGAGAAGTTCCTTCGGGTGGTCTTCCACATGATGTGGGGGTTGTAGTAGCGAACGTTGCAACTGCTTGGGCAATTGGACGAACCTTGCAAACAGGAATGCCTCTCATTGAAAGAATTATGACAGTGGGTGGAGCGGTTCAAAATCCAGGCAATTTCACTGTGCGAGTTGGAACCAAGATTGAAGATATGATGATGGCTGTCGGTGGTTACAGTGGTACACCCGGAAGCATTATTGTTGGGGGACCCTTGACCGGGTTTGCGCAATTCCACACCAACATTCCGTTAACCAAGCAAAACAACGGCTTTGTAGTGTTAACAAAAGAGCAAGCAGAGCCGGGCGAAATGACCGACTGCATCCATTGTGGGCTTTGCGTTCAAGCATGTCCCTGTCGGCTAGTTCCTCATCAGCTGTCAAAGTATGCGAAGAATGGCGATACTGCCGGTCTTGAGCAATTTAATATCCTAGATTGTCGTGAATGTTCTTCCTGTGCATACGTTTGTCCGGCTAAAATTCCACTACTCCATTATATGAGAGTCGGTAAGAATTATGTGATGGCCAAACGGGCCGAACAGAAGAAGTAGAAAGGAGCGAAGGAAAATGGATGAAATGAAACTGATCGTTCAGGCGCCACCGCACATTCGTTCGCCCCTGACAACCAAAAAGATTATGTTCACTGTGGTATTAGCTTTGATTCCCGCTGCTTCAGCAGGTGTTGTCTTCTTTGGCATGAGAGCATTGCTTCATATGGTATTGAGCATTGCTGCTGCCGTTTTAACGGAGTTTGTTTTGCAAAGATTGCTTCGAAAAAAAGTGACCATTGCTGACGGTTCTGCCGTTCTAACGGGCTTATTACTAGGGATGAACCTGCCGGTCGCTGCCCCCTTATGGATTGGTGTAGTAGGTTCGATTTTTGCAATTTCCATTGTAAAACAGGCTTTTGGTGGATTAGGACAAAACTTTATGAATCCGGCGTTAGCTGCAAGAGCCATGCTCATGGCCGCTTGGCCGAATCAAATGGTTCAATGGGTGACCCCATTAGATGCCATTGCCACAGCAACCCCTTTAGCGATTGCCAAAGCAGGGATTCCTGACACTGCAACCCTGCCCTTACTGTGGGATATGTTTATTGGGTTTATTGGTGGCAGTATAGGGGAAACATCCGCATTAGCGCTCTTAGTGGGTGGAATTTATCTAATTTATAAAGAATTAATCGATTATCGGATTCCGCTCGCATACTTAGGAACGGTCTTCATACTTGCCAGTATTTTTGGAGCTGACGGGTTGAACTCTGGCCTCTTCCACTTGTTGGCTGGTGGGGTCATGATTGGTGCAATCTTCATGGCTACGGATTACGTCACCTCTCCTTCAACCGCAACGGGACGCTGGATTTACGGCATCGGTTGTGGGTTGATTACGATTATGATTCGGTTCTGGGGTTCATATCCGGAAGGTGTTTCATTTTCGATTTTATTAATGAACATTGTCGCTCCGCTGATTGAACGCTTCACCATACCCAGGAAATTCGGGGAGGTTAAGAAAAAATGAACAATAAATATTTAAAAACCTTAACCAACGGACTTGTGACCGAAAATCCCTTATTCCGGTTAGTTTTGGGAACCTGCCCTTCTTTAGCAGTCACGAGTGCTGTAGAAAATGGGTTTTGGATGGGAATTTTGGTTACCTTCGTCTTAACCTGTTCCAATGTCCTTATATCCATGCTACGCAAGGTCATTCCTGCAAAAATTAGAATTCCTTGTTTTATCGTTATCATTGCTACTTTTGTTACTATTGTAGATTTAGTCATGGAAGCTTATTTGCCTGCGATGCATAAAACATTGGGCATTTTCATTCCTTTAATTGTTGTTAACTGTATCATTCTTGCTCGTGCAGAAAGTTTTGCTTCCAAGAACAACGTGGTGCTTTCGGCCCTTGACGGCGTTGGTATGGGGTTGGGTTTCATGGGTGCTTTGATGATCGTTGCTACCTTCCGTGAGATTCTTGGCAATGGCACCTTCTTTGGATTCCATGTAATGGGAGAAGGATTCCCCGTTGCTAAAATTATGGTTCAAGCTCCCGGTGCTTTCTTAACACTGGGTTTGGTATTAGGAGCAATCAATCTAGTTGCCAATCATAAAAAAGCCGCGTAAAAGGAGGGAATGGGAATGCAGTTTGTTTCTATTTTAATTGCTGGTATTTTGATCAACAACTTTATCTTTGTTAAGTTCCTTGGTATTTGCCCGTTCCTCGGTGTTTCACAAAAAGTTGAGACCGCGGTCGGCATGGGTGTTGCAGTTACATTTGTTATGACTGTTGCATCCGGAGTTACTTGGTTGGTTCAACACTATATCCTAGAACAGTTTGGGATTCCATTTATGCAGACGGTTGCCTTCATTTTGGTTGTTGCTGCATTGGTTCAGTTTGTGGAAATGGTCATTCAAAAAGTCAGCCCAACCTTGTATCAAGCGTTAGGAGTGTACTTACCGCTAATTACAACCAACTGTGCTGTATTGGGTGTAACCGTTTTGAACATTCAAGCGGAATATAATTTCTTCTACGCAATGGTCAATGGCTTTGCTTCTGCTTTGGGCTTTTTGCTCGCCATCACCCTCATGGCAGGTGTCCGCGAAAAATTGGCGTTCTCTTCAATCCCCAAAGCATTACAAGGATTCCCCATGGCTTTTATTACAGCTGGCCTAATGGCAATGGCCTTTTATGGATTCCAAGGCTTATTTAAAGACTTTCTCATTTTATAAGGAGGCACTCAGATGTTACAAAGCATAGCTTCGTTAGGAATTATGGGTGCAGCCTTTGGTGCACTATTAGCTTTTGCAAGTAAAAAATTTGCGGTGGAGACAGATCCCAAGGTAGAAGCGATTATCAATGCTTTGCCGGGTGCGAATTGTGGAGCCTGTGGCTACCCAGGTTGTGCCGGTTTAGCAGCTGCAATTGCCGCTGGAAAAATGCCGGTTGAGTCCTGTCCTGTTGGCGGAGCACGAGTTGCTGCTAACGTGGGCCAGATTATGGGTCAGACAGTTTCTTCGGAAGGCGTTGTGAAAGTTGCAGCGCTCATGTGTAGCGGTGATTGTAATCAAAGAGGTCAATACACCGGTATTGAAACATGCCGAGCAGCCAATCTTCTTGGTGGTGGAACTGAATCTTGTGCTTATGGTTGTTTAGGATTTGCCGATTGCGTGCGGGTTTGTCCCTTTGATGCGATTACCATGAACGAAAAAGGCATCCCAGTCATTGATGAAGATAAATGTCAAAACTGCGGTAAATGTGTCAAAGAATGTCCGAAACAGCTTTTTATCGTTGTTCCTAAGGATTCTGCAGTTCATGTGAACTGTTCTTCACAAGACACCGGTGTTGATACTAGAAAAACCGGTTGTGCTACCGGATGTATTGCCTGTGGTATCTGTGAAAAGACCTGTCCTTTTGGTGCTATTCACATCGTAAAAGATCCAGACAACGATCCTTGGCCTAATCCGCGGAAACTTAAAAATGTGGCAGTCATCGATTATGATAAATGCCGAAGCTGTGGATTATGTGTCAGTAAGTGCCCAACCAAAGCACTCATCTTAGAAGAAGACAAGAAACATAAGAAACCTGTCATTGGTGAGGGATGCATTGGTTGTACAATTTGTGCTAAAAACTGCCCAGTCAATGCCATTGAAGGCGAGCTAAAACAAATTCACCATATCGACCATAGTAAGTGTATCGCGTGTCACTTGTGTGTTGACAAGTGTCCTAAAAAAGTTATAACCTATTAATGAAGAACGACCGTATTCGGGGTAAAAGCCGAATACGGTCGTTTTTTATAAAGGAATTTGAGGTTAGAAAACGAAAAGAAACAGAAGAATACATTGAAGTACATTGAAGGAGTGATAACAATGAGAGAATTTTGGAAAGATATGGATGATCGGATTTTAGTAGAACTGTATGCTTCGCGAGCCGGTGCAGATTTTATTGAAGAACTGGTTACCAAATTTGGGTCGCGCTTCGGTGGTAGCGATCAAGAGCGCGGAGCTGGCAAGTTCCTAGCAGATAGGCTATTAGAGTTGGGCGTCGAAAAAGCCTGGACGGAACCTTTCCAATGTCATGGCTGGGTTCGCAAAGATACGACTTTGCTCATGACTTCTCCTTTTGAAAAGCAATTGGACTGCATTGCCTTACCGAATTGTCCAGCCGGTGAAGTGGAAGCTCCTTTGGTTTATTTGGGTGATGGTGATCCTCAAACCTATGCGGATTACCGTGAGCAATTAAAAGGAGCTATTGCAATGGTCAGTACTGCGAACCCCGCTTTTTATCATCGGGGGATGCATCGTGGTGAGAAGCTCGGACGGGCTGTTGAAGCCGGCGTGATCGGGTTCATCTGGATGCGTGGTGAAGGTGGAGGCTTGCCGGAAACCGGATCTGCAAGATTTGGTCGGAATTGTGAAGTACCGGTGATCTCGGTATCTTTAGAAACAGGAATGGAAATTTTGAGAGCGGGTAAAAAAGGACCGATCCGACTTAAAATCTGGTCGAACAATCAATCGGGACCTACTACCAGTTACAATGCCGTAGGCGAGATTCGAGGTAAAACGAAACCGGATGAAATCATTGTTATTGGTGGTCATTACGATGGTCATGATATCAGCCCAGCTGCTGTGGACAATGGAACCGGTATTGCAGTTATTTTGGAAACTGCCCGCGCTTTGGCGACACAAAAGGGGAGACTGGACAGAACGATTCGGTTCATTGGCTTTGCTCAAGAGGAGATGGGACTTTTGGGTTCGGAAGCCTATGTAAAGGCACATAAAGATGAAAATATAGTTTTCATGTTGAACTTAGATTGCGCAGGCAACGGCTATTTTGGCCGCATGACCTTACAAGGCTGGTCTGAAGATTTGGCCTGGTTGAAGCAATTGTTTGGCCAGATGCATGAAGGTCACGTCCGGGTTGGTGATGCAATCGGCACCTACAGTGATATGTATCATTTTAGTGCGGTAGGGTTTCCGTCGGGATCCTATGCATCCAGCAATCCTACAAACAATGGTGGTGCACCCAGAGGGTTTGGTCATACCTATTGGGATACCTTAGACAAACTAAATCCTCGAACCATTCAGTTGGATGCAATTCTTGTTTCAAAATTGATTGGCAGATTAGCTACCGAAGAAATACTACCCTTCCGTAAAAAGACCCCAGCCGAGATTACTGAAAAGCTTCGTCAAAGAGGCATGGCGGAAGTCATGGCTTATGAGCTTCGGAAACTACCCGATGAGATGAAATATTAATTTTTGTCCAGTTCTTGTGCTGTGAAGGCTTCAGGAAGGAGTTCTTTGAGCAAAAAAACCTTCAATTGATCTTGTTGATTTCCCACAATGATTCGTAGATTGGGGTTGAACTCAACCAACATCTGGCGGCAAATGCCACAGGGAAAGGTAAAATCTCCGGAGGAGGAAGCGACCGCAAGAGAAGCAATCTTTAGATCACCTTCAGAAACAGATTTTACCAGCGCGGTTCGTTCAGCGCAAATTGTAGCGCTATAGGCAGCGCTTTCAATATTACAACCGGTATAGAGGTTTCCCTCTTCGGTCAACAAAGCCGCACCAACAGCAAACTTAGAATAGGGTGCATAGGAATTTTTTAATTGTTCAACTGCTTTTTGATACAGCTCTAAATCAGTCATGCGAATTCCTCCTAATTTTGTTTGTGTCAACAATTCCATAATCGCAAAGCAAAACCCTTTCCTAAACCACTAGGAAAGGGTTTTGCAACCCCGATGCAGAAAAGAGACGAGATTTGATTTTAAGGAAGGTTGACCATGAATATGATCTACCCGGGACATTATCCTGTTATCGATACTGAACTTTGGACTGCCAAGCAACGCCAAATGTGCTCTTTACATGAAATTTCATATCGCGCTTGCTTTAAAGCAGAATTACCCGAGTTCTTCATCTCACGCTTTTCAAAAGAAAATGAGATTGTCTATGATCCCTTTGCCGGGAGGGGTACAACCGCCATTCAAGCCAGTCTCATGGGGCGGCGATTTATTGCCAATGACATTAATCCTTTAATGAAGGTTTTAGCGGAGCCCCGAACAAACCCACCGCCTCTCGAGGCAGTTCAACGAAGGTTGCATGAAATTGATCTTACTCGGTCCATTCCAAAAGAAGAAGATGAGCCTGAAGTGGAGGTGTTTTTTTCACCGCAAACGTTAGCTGAGATCCGAGCCTTGAAATCGTATTTGCTACAACGTCGTTTGCAAGGAACAGAGGATCGAGTGGACCAATGGATTCGAATGGTGGCAACCAACCGATTGACCGGCCATTCCAAAGGGTTTTTCTCGGTTTATACACTGCCACCAAACCAGGCAGTGACACCGGAACGGCAAAAAAAGATTAATGAGAAATACAAAAACCCTACCGATGAATATCGCGATGTCAAAAATATAATCCTCAAAAAGAGCAAAGCGCTCTTAAAAGAGGTTCCCACCCCCTGGCCTGGCGTGGGGGGAGAGTTTTTAAATCAAGATGCAGCCAATACTTATCTTATTCCCGAGAATCAAGTTCACTTAATTGTGACATCTCCACCTTTTTTAGATCAGGTACAATATCATCAAGATAACTGGTTGCGATGTTGGTTTAACCATATCAACACCGAAGAAGTGGCAATCAACTTAACGCAATATCGGTCGATCGAGCATTGGTCGGAAGCGATGCAGAGTGTGTTTGAGGAGTTTAGACGAATCTTAGTGCCCGGGGGCTACGGCGCTTTTGAAGTAGGCGAGGTGAGGAAGGGAAAAATTCGTCTCGATGATTATGTTTTTCCCTTAATTCAAAAAGCCGGTCTGGAACCCATTGCTACCTATATTAATCGTCAGCAATTCACAAAGACAGCCAACATTTGGGGTATTTCCAACAATTCTGTTGGTACCAATACAAATCGAGTCATTTTATTCAGCAAACCACTATAAGAAAATTGGAGGAGAGACAATGTCGTTATTAAATGCGTATGGGAAAATCAGCTTTATCTATTTCGATGATTTGAAAGCCGCTTGTGACTTTTTTGAGGGTGTTCTGCAACTCCCTTTGGTCTGCGATCAAAAGTGGTCGAAGATTTACCAAATCTGCCCCGGTTCTTATCTGGGAGCCGTTGACCGCAGCCGCGGAGCTTGTAAGGCAACGACTCGAGATGGCGTTTTAACCAGTTTTGTTGTCTTAAACTTCGAAGATATGGTCACACGTCTTGAAAAAGCCGGAATTGAATTTTCGAACCCTCCGCACCTCAGCGAGGCATTACAAATCAAATCTCTGATGTTTATTGGACCAGAAGGCTATAAGTTTGAAGTTGAAGAGTTTCTAAACCCGGCAGATCGAGCAGTTTTTTATCCTCATGAAAAGCATGAAGATTAGAATTCTTTTCTTTGATGGCTTCGAAGCCCTCGATGTATTTGGTCCGGTTGAAGTTTTTTCGAAAGCCGAAGAGATCCAAATGAGCTACTGCTCATTTGAAGGGGGACCGGTTCGAAGTGCGCAAGGGTTTGTGGTTATAACAGAAAAGCTCAATGAAGTGTCCTCCTCTGACGTGCTTTTCATCCCCGGAGGAATGGGAACACGCACCTTGGTAGAAGATACTGCGTTCATTGCCAAGTTGCGAACCTTTATAGAATACTCTTCACTATGCCTTTCCGTATGTACCGGTTCTGCGTTACTTGCCAAAGCTGGAGTACTTGCAGGGTTGAAAGCAACCACCAATAAAAGGGCCTATGCTTGGGCTACCGCACAAGACGACAAGGTGTTATGGCAGAAAAAGGCACGTTTTGTTACGGATGGCAAGTTTTATACGTCCTCCGGAGTTTCTGCCGGAACCGATATGGCTCTCGCTTTCGTTGCCGATCAGTTTGGAGCAGCGAAAGCTCGTGAAATTGCCAACCGAATCGAGTATATTTGGAGTTCTGAACCGGACCTGGATCCCTTTGCTGTAGAGTAATTAAAGACCTCTCAAGAACATTGATAGAAGTATATCATAGTTCTTGAGAGGTTTGTTTTATGGTAATCGATAAAGAGTTCTGGAGAAGTTGGTCAAGAACTCGGCACCGGTTTCGGTGATCAAAATCATATCTTCAACGCGCATGTAGCATTCTCCAGGAAACCAGATTTTGGGTTCTGCGCAGAATACCATCCCGGGTTGTAGGACCATGGTTTCACTGTTTAAAAGCCAGGGATCTTCGTGAACATCGATTCCGATTTGATGTCCGCAAATTCCGGTATCACCATAAAGCATCCGTGAGCCAAATCCTTGGGCAGTGACGACTTCTCGAATTAATCGGTCAATGTCACGGATCTGATGAACCCCTGGTTTTAGTTGTTTCACCATTTCTTGTTGACCGTTTTGTAAAGCTTCATAGGCCTTAGCTACTTCAACAGGAGGTTCTCCTCTGTAAAAAGAACGCCCATAATCCGAGCAGTAGCCATCTACTACAAATCCGAAATCAAATGCAATGCCGGTATTTCCATTGAGAGGTAAATCTTTGGGGTAACCAATGCGTTCCTGTGCAGAAATATGTCCCGGACGGGTGTAGATGCAGGCAGCCGGGAAAGAAACGTCACTTGCACCTCCACGACGACCTTCTTCCTGCATAAAAGCTTCAATATCCATCGGACGACTGCCTTCGACAAGAAGGGGAATTGTTGCTTCCATGACGGCATCGGTGAGAAGAGCAGCCTTCCGTAGCGTCTCAATCTCATCGGCGTCTTTGATCATCCGCAGGTCATCCAACAAGGCTTCTCCGGGAACAATTTCAAGGGATGCATCGAAATGGAGGAATAAATCCGATAAACCTTGGTAAGCATCTGCACCAAAAGCAACTCTGTTCCCCTTACAATGCCTTCTCCAGTGATAAGGATAATGACTCCAGAAGCTGGAGTAAACATTGAGACCATAATGCAAACAACGATCTTCTTCGTCAGGGTGACATAGCATAAATGCGGTTCCTTGAGCAGGAATGACCAACAGACGAGTCGGTAAATTCAAGCCACTGAAATATCCTGAGCCTTGAGACATCTTACTATAACCGGTACGGTGGTATCGTAAAGTAGGATCATTCAGGACATATTGCATGGTAGCACCCACGGTATAAATTGCACAGTCAAGCTGCATAATTTCTAGTTTTTTTTGTAAGTAGCGGATTCTTTTGCGAGATTTCTCCATAGTTTTCCCTCCATTCATGATTCACAAATCTTCTATCCATTATATTCCTTCTAAAACGTGCAGAACCCTTTTTTCCATACAATCTGGGTGTAGGAAGGTTTTTTTGAGAGTATTGTCAAATATAACATAGTTAATCGAATCTATTAGAAGAGGTGAAGATATGAGGCCATCATGGGACTTATATTTTATGGAAATTGCGTCGGTCGTGGCAAAGCGTTCGACCTGTCTGCGAAGACAAGTCGGTGCGATCTTGGTAAAGGACCGAAGAATCTTATCAACCGGATACAACGGTTCTCCCAGCGGCTTAGCTCATTGTGAAGAGGTCGGCTGTAAAAGAGAACAGGAGAATGTCCCCTCGGGTCAGCGCCACGAAATTTGTCGAGCCGTCCATGCGGAGCAAAATGCCATCATTCAGGCCGCAATCGCAGGGATTAGTATCGATGGGGCTGCTTGTTACACGACCTCATTCCCTTGTGTTTTGTGTGCGAAGATGTTAATCAATTGTCATGTTTCAGCCATCTATTATGAAGAAGGCTACCCCGACGAATTATCGAAGAGTTTATTAGACGAAGCGGGGATTCCTCTTCTTCAAATCAACCATCTACAACAAGCCACCGACTAAAACTGACCCAGTGAAAAAATTCACTTGTCTATGTACGAATTGACAAAATTGTATACTATGATATACTATTTTCGGTGTGAGGTACTATATGAACGGAACAAATCTTTCCCTGATTGAGACATTATTTACTTTTAGTACTGCATTGTTCTTAGTGATTTGTTTTACACCAATCGCCATGAAATTGGCGCAACGGTTCAATATTATGGATAAACCAAATCCAAGGAAAACCCATAAGATCGCCATCCCATATCTTGGCGGAGTCGCTATCTATTTTGCATTTCTGGTCGCCTGCACTTTATTCATACCCATCAGCAAAGAGATGTTGGGTATCTTGGTGGGAGGCACCATTTTAATGTTGGTTGGGGCGTTCGACGATAAAATGGACATCTCAGCAAAGTTGCGGCTGGTCATCCAAATTGCATGTGCTATTTTAGCTGTTAAGAGTGGCATTGTAATTGAAGGGATTGGCATTCCCTTTTCCTCTGGTTATATCGCTTTAGGGGCGTTTAGCGTGCCCTTGTCAGTTTTATGGATTGTTACCGTGACCAATGTGGTAAATTTTATCGATGGTCTTGACGGGTTAGCAGCAGGAACGGCAGCGATTGCTTCAGTCACGTTAATGATTGTTGCCTGGAGAATGAGTTATTTTGATGTCGTCGTCATGGCGGTCGCATTAGCCGGGGCTTGTTTGGGTTTCCTCTTTTATAATTTTCATCCTGCAAAGATTTTCATGGGTGATGCGGGGGCTCTGTTTATCGGCTTTGTTTTAGCCTGCTTATCAATCAAAGGCCCGATGAAAGGCGCTACATTTGCTACAATGCTTGTGCCATTGTTAGCCTTAGGTTTACCCCTTTTAGATACGCTCGTGGTCTTTTTTAATCGGATCAAAGCGGGTAATTCACCGATGAAAGCAGATCGTCAGCACATTCATCATATTCTTTACGATAACGGCTTAACGCAAAAACAAACGGTGCTTTGGCTTTATGCAATATCAACCTGTTTGGGTCTAGCTGCTGTAGAAATCAACAATGTTCAAGGCAGAATCATTGCTTTTTCTGTTGGCTTACTCGGCATGATTATGTTTATTGTAGCTAGAACCATCCGCGTCAAGGAAATCGATGATGATACAAAAGGGTATGGCAGCAATTTTCGTAAAGAATTACAAGAAGAGTTGAAACGAAGGAAACAAGATCAATAGGAGGTGAAGAGTTGGAAAACGGAAAGAAAACACGAGTTTTGACCATTTTCGGTACCAGGCCGGAAGCAATCAAAATGGCTCCTTTGGTGAAAGCACTGGAAAAATCGCCTTTTGTTGAATCTTTAGTCTGTGTCACTGCACAACACCGTGAGATGCTGGATCAGGTATTGCACTCTTTTGAAATCACTCCGGATTATGATCTGAATATCATGCAGCAAAGACAAACGTTGACCGGGGTCGCGATTCGAGCCTTGGAAGGGTTGGAAGGGGTCATGGAAAAATCCAAACCTGATTTGATTTTGGTTCATGGGGATACATTAACAACGTTTATTGGCGCACTGATTGCGTATTTTCATCAGATCCCGATTGGTCATGTAGAAGCCGGATTAAGAACCTATGATAAATATTTTCCCTTCCCGGAAGAAATGAACCGACAACTGACAGGGCGCTTGGCGGATCTTCACTTTGCTCCTACTCCTTTGGCTAGGGAACACTTACTTACCGAACGAGTTCCCAATGAAAAGATTTTTGTCACAGGCAATACGGTTATCGATGCCATGGCATACACCATTAAAGAAGGATACAAGTTCAGAGAGGACTCTTTGAATCATTTAGATGTCAACAAAAAACTGATGGCGGTTACTGCGCATCGCAGAGAGAATTTAGGAACTCCCATGATGCATATTGCTAACGCGGTGAGGAATCTGGTTCTAGAAAATGATGATATTGAGGTTGTCTGGCCGGTTCATCGAAACCCGGCAGTTCAAGAAGTTGTTCTGCCTCGACTCCAAGACTTATCGAGAGTTCATCTAATCGATCCTTTAGACCCGGACGATATGCATAACCTCATGGCACGTAGTTATATCATTCTTACGGACTCCGGTGGAATCCAAGAGGAAGCACCCGCCTTAAAAAAACCGGTTTTGGTTTTGAGAGATGTAACCGAACGACCGGAAGCAGTTGAAGCAGGGACCGTTCTCCTAGTGGGAACTGATGAAGAATTGATTGTTAAAGAGGCAAATTCGCTCCTTCAAGATACGAACCGATATTTACAAATGCAGCAAGCGGTTAATCCCTATGGCGATGGTCAAGCCTGCCGTCGCATTGTCGAAGCCATCGAATATGCCTTTTGTCATCGAAAACAAGCTCCAGAACCATTTATCGTTCCACTAGCGAGGATGTGATTTGGAAATGGAACCAAATCTTATGGAGTATTGGGCAACGTGGAGAAAATATGCAAAAGCGATTTTGATTATGACCTTCATGCTTGTAGTAGGAACTGTTTGGTTTGATCCTTCTGCAGCAATAGGTGCCCTGATTGGCGGAGTGATTGCCTTTCTCAACTTCCGTTTGTTAGCATTGGATGTGCAACGAACGGTGGAAAAACCTCCCCAAGAAGCACAAAAGTTTGCTTTCTTCCGCTATTTGGTCCGTTTCTTAACGGTAGCCGTCATGCTTGTGATTTTATTATTACATCCGTGGTTTGGATTAAGCGCATTTGTCGCAGCGATTCCGCCGTTATTTTCTGTTAAATTAACCTTAGCTGTTGAAACAATGATCAGTTACTTTGGTAAATTAGCGAAGAATAGTACTCATTCCAATCAGAAAGGGGGTTAGTACATGGGAGAACTCAATATTACAGGTCCACAAATACTTTTCCGTATTGGAGGGTATCCTATCACGGAAACTTTGCGAAATCAATGGATTATCATGGGTATCCTGATTTTTGCAGCATGGTTTTCAACAAGAAATCTACAAAAATTCCCGAAGGGGAAACAACATTTTGCCGAACTCTGGGTCTCCATTATTCAAGGATTGGTAAAACAGGCGATGGGAGAGAAAAATGCTTGGTTTGCACCTTATGTCATTGCACTTTTACCGTTCATTTTCCTAAACAATATCAGTGGTCTTATTGGATTAAGACCCGCTACCGCTGATTTGAACACTACTTTGGGGCTTGCTCTGATGACTGTTTTTATGTTGCACTATTACAACATCAAGTCCAATGGCATCATCACATACCTCAAAGGATATTTATCACCGTTTCCTTTTTTCTTGCCAATCAATATTGTGGGTGAGTTATCGAAACCGGTTTCGTTATCCTTCCGTTTGTTCGGAAACATGTTTGGTGGCAGCGTTATCTTAAGCTTGATTTATCTCGCTTTACCGTTCTTTTTGAAGCTGGTCTTACCACTACCATTCCACATTTATTTCGATATCTTTGCTGGGGCAATACAAAGTTTTATCTTTACTATGCTTACAATGGTTTTTGTAGCCATTGCTATAGGTTAATGGTACCCACCGAAAATCGGATAGGGTTAATTGAAAGGAGTTTTCTATCATGAATGAAGCTTTAATTATGGGTCGCGCAATTGTTTTAGCCGGATCGGCTATTGGTGCTGGTATTGGTTTAATCGCAGGTTTAGGACCTGGTATTGGTCAGGGATATGCTGCCGGTAAAGGTGCCGAAGCCGTAGGCCGTCAACCTGAAGCACGTGGCGACATTACTCAAACCATGTTGTTAGGTCAAGCAATGGCCGAGACCACAGGAATTTACTCTTTGATCATCGCTTTGATTTTAGTGCTCTTAAATCCCCTCGTAGGTTTGGTCGGCTAACAAAACATCAAGGACCAACCTTTATGTAACAATGTTATCAGATATAGACCTATAAGGAGGTTACCATGGAATATAAACCCATGATTGATATTTCAGCAGATGTTATCTTTACAATCATCAATTTTTTAATTCTGCTGGTAATCCTTTATAAGATTCTTTATAAACCGGTTACTGCAATGATGGCTAAAAGAGAAGAAGAGATTCGCAATGCTGTTACAGGAGCTTCCGCCGAGAGAGAAGCTGCTCTACAAATGAAAGCCGAATATGAGAAAATGTTGGCCAATGCTCGTGGTGAAGCCCAACAAATCATGAATCGTGCTCATCAGCAAGGCGAAAAAATTGTGCAAGATGCTCATGAAAAAGCCGAGAGCGATGCCCAACAAATCATTGTCAGAGCACAGCAGGAAATCCTTACCGAAAAAGAGCAAACCTTCCAACAACTGAAGGGTGAAATCGTTGAGTTAGCAATTGCGGCAGCTGAGAAGTTGATCGGTGACCGCATGGATTCAGAAACGAATCGACGTCTCGTCAATGAGTTCATTCAAAGCAGAGGAGACGATTAGATGAAGAATAGTATCGTTGCAAAACAGTACGCTTCTGCAATCTATCAAGCGTCCACCGCTACCGGCAAAGTTGATGCAATTCTTCATCAAATGGAGCAGTTGGCCGAGTTGTTACACTCTTATCCGGAGGTTTTGCTTTTCTGGCAACATCCTCAGATCAAACCATTGTCGAAAATGCAAGGGGTTCAAGAGGTTTTAGAACAACCCTTCATGCCTGAAACAGCAAGTTTTCTTATGATGATTTTGGAAAAAGGGCGTAGCGACATTTTAGAAGAAGTTTTAGAACAATTTAAACATCTCCAATTGGAGGAGCAAGGGATTATCGTGGTTAAAGTATCTACCGCGAATCCGTTGACCGAGGAAGAGGAGCAACGCTTAATAGAGAAGCTTCGGAAAGAGTACAACAAAGAAATTCAATTAGAGACCCACGTACTCCCCGAATTATTAGGTGGAATTCGAATTCAGGTTGAGGATACTGTATTTGACAGTACAATCCGCCGGCGTTTGGACAAAATGCGCGAGGTTTTATTGCCTCAGTTCCGTTAACTTTGGCGAAGTGTTCTAGTTCGGATCAAAACAATAAAGGAAAACCAGAAGAACGGAGTGACTTGAATGCACTTGAAACCAGAAGAGATTAGCGCGATTCTGTTACGCCAAATACAAGGATATGAAGAGAAGTTATCCGTTGAAGAAGTCGGAACCATCTTAACAGTGGGAGACGGTATTGCGCGTATTTATGGTTTAAAGAATGCTATGGCCGGCGAACTTTTACAGTTTGAAAACGGCGTATATGGCATGGTAATGAACTTAGAAGAAGACAGTGTCGGTTGTATTTTATTAGGACCTGAAGAAGGTATCAAAGAAAGCCAAACAGTACGAGGGACTCGACGGGTGATGTCAGTTCCCGTAGGAGATGCTCTGGTGGGCCGAGTCATCAATGCAGTTGGCGAACCCATCGATGGTAAAGGCCCCATTGCCTCCACAGGTTTTAGACCCATTGAAACCTTGGCCCCTGGCATCATTGATCGTCAACCGGTCTTTGAATCCCTAGCAACAGGGTTAAAAGTAGTAGACTCCATGACTCCGATTGGTCGTGGTCAACGTGAATTGATCATTGGCGATCGAGGCACCGGAAAAACTGCCTTAGCCATTGATACCATCATCAATCAAAAAGGCAAAGATATTATTTGTATCTACGTAGCCATTGGGCAAAAATCTTCTAGCGTAGCGCGTGTTGTCAAAAAACTTGAAGATTACGGTGCTATGGAGTATTCGATTGTAGTTGCAGCATCGGCATCAGAGCCGCCTGCATTACAGTATATTTCCGCATACGCCGGATGTGCCATTGGTGAAGAATTTATGCATCAAGGGAAACATGTTTTGATTATCTACGATGATTTATCAAAACATGCGGTTGCGTACCGTACCGTTTCCCTGTTGTTACGACGTCCCCCAGGTCGCGAAGCGTTCCCAGGAGATGTTTTCTACTTACACTCTCGTTTATTGGAACGAGCGGCAAAGCTCTCCGACCAATTAGGGGGCGGATCTTTGACAGCTTTACCCTTGGTCGAGACTCAAGCCGGAGATGTTTCAGCCTATATTCCAACGAATATTATTTCCATTACCGATGGTCAGGTTTTCTTGGAAAGTGATCTATTCTTCTCGGGACAACGACCGGCAATGAACGTTGGTATTTCGGTTTCCCGTGTTGGTGGAGATGCACAGATTCGGGCAATGAAACAAGTTGCCGGACGTATGAAATCTGAATTGGCGCAATATCGCGAACTAAAATCCTTTGCACAGTTCGGTTCCGACTTAGATGATGAAACCAAATTTCGTCTAAATCGCGGAGCTCGTTTAGAAGAGCTGTTAAAGCAAGGAGAGAATGTTCCAATGTCGGTTGAGGAAGAGGTCATTTCGATTTACACCGGTGTTAATGGACATTTGGATGAATTCTCAATTGAACGGATTCAACCCTTTGAACGCGATTTCTTAGCCTTCATTCGGGATCAACATCCGGAGATTATTGCTGACATTACCTCAACTCAAAAGTTGACCGATGAAAATCGTGCAGCTCTCGAGCAAGCAATCAAAGAGTTTAAAGCCATCTTTGGTGTGGCTTAAAGCGATGGGAAGGAGGAATTCCCATGGCTAAGGGTATTAGAGAAATGCGGCGTCGTATTCAAAGTGTTTCCAATACGGAGCAAATTACGAAAACGATGAAAATGGTTTCTGCCGCAAAATTGCGAAGAGCCGAAGCCGCTGCGTATCAAGCAAGAGATTACACCGATGCAGTGATGTCCGTTGTCAATCGTGTTATTAGTCAAATGGACAAAAGTGAATTATCACATCCGTTTTTACAGGAGAACACGAACGGAAAAACGGCAATCATTGTTATAACTTCCGACCGTGGTTTATGCGGTGCTTTTAACGGCAACCTCATCCGTACCGGTTTTGAAGAATATCAGAAAGCAACCAATCTAAATGGGGGTTGTCTGATGGTCTTGGGGAATCGTGGCGTCGATGCTTATCGTAGAATGAAGATCGGGTTGGAACATTCCGGTCGGGACATCGGAGATTCGGCAAATGTGTTGACCCTACGACAACTCACACCAAAAATCGAACAATTGTGGAAAAAAGAAGGCTATACAAACCTTAAAGTGGTCTATGCGTATCACGCAACGTCCATTTCATATCAAGTGAGAGTTCTCGATGTTTTACCATTCCGTGCAGAATCAAGTTCTGTGAAATCCGCTCAATATTTGTTTGAACCTGGCGCAGAGGCAGTTGTTTCATCCTTGCTTCCGAGTTATTTAGAAGCTAGCCTCTTCAAAGCACTTTTAGAAACCAAGGCCAGTGAACACGGTGCTCGTATGGCAGCTATGGACAATGCAACCCGCAATGCTGCCGATATGATCAAACGATTGACGTTGCATATGAACCGGTTGCGTCAATCTGCAATCACCGATGAATTGTTGGAAATTATTAACGGTGCTGAGGCGCTGAAAGGGTAGACGTTTGTCTACGTAAATTTGATTGCAAGGAGGAAAACTATGTCTGAAGGTTATATTATAGCGGTTATCGGACCGGTCGTCGATGTGCGATTTCCGGACGGTAATTTGCCGAACATCAACCATGCTGTGCGGATTACTTCCCCTAATGTCGAAAAGCCGATTGTAGCGGAAGTTTCGCAGCATTTGGGTGATAATACAGTGCGTTGTGTTGCTTTATCGAGCACCGATGGATTAGTGCGTGGATGTGTGGTAGAGAATACCGGTGGGCCCATTACGGTACCGGTAGGAAAAGGTACCTTGGGAAGAATTTTAAACGTCCTTGGAGAACCTGTAGATCAAAAGGGACCCATTGATTCCGATACCTTTTTACCCATACATCGCAATGCTCCAGAATTGGAAGAGTTGTCGGTTTCTACCGATATTCTCGAAACTGGGATCAAGGTTATCGATTTAATATGTCCTTATCCCAAAGGTGGTAAAATTGGTCTATTCGGTGGAGCCGGTGTTGGCAAGACCGTATTGATTCAAGAGCTTATCCGAAACATTGCTACTGAGCACGGCGGCTATTCTGTTTTCGCGGGTATTGGCGAACGCAGCCGTGAAGGCAATGGCCTTTACAGAGAAATGACCGAGTCCGGAGTTATTGATAAAACTTGTATGGTTTTTGGTCAAATGAACGAGCCGCCGGGTGCGCGTTTGCGTGCTGGATTGACCGGCTTGACCATGGCTGAATATTTCCGGGATGAAATGGGCCAAGATGTGTTGTTCTTTGTCGATAATATGTTCCGATTTGTCCAGGCAGGTTCTGAGGTTTCTGCACTATTGGGTCGTATGCCTTCTGCCGTTGGGTATCAACCGACTTTGGCTACCGAATTAGGTCAGATTCAAGAACGAATCGCTTCAACAAATAAAGGTTCTATTACATCAATCCAAGCCATTTATGTGCCTGCCGATGACTATACAGATCCAGCCCCTGCTACCTTGTTCGGGCATTTGGATGCTACTACCAACCTTGACCGTGGATTAGCGGCACAGGCGATTTTCCCCGCCGTTGACCCGTTGGATTCCAGTTCCAAATACTTGGATCCCAGAATTGTTGGAGAAGAACATTACCGAGTTGCCCGGGGTGTGCAACAAGTTCTGCAACGCTATAAAGAATTGCAAGATATCATCGCCATTCTTGGTATGGATGAATTGTCTGAAGAAGACAAAAAGAGCGTTCAACGTGCGAGAAGAATTCAACGCTTCTTGTCGCAACCCATGTTCGTTGCGGAAGCATTTACCGGTCAAGAGGGTCGTTTCGTTTCCAGACAAGAGACCGTTCGTGGTTTTGCTGAAATTTTAGCTGGAAATTATGATGACTTGCCGGAATCTGCTTTCTACATGAAGGGTTCTATTGATGAAGTCCGCGGTAACAAATAAAGGAGAGACCAATGGCGAAAAAATTTGATGTGGAAATCGTCACTGCTCAAGGCCTTTTTTGGCGCGGAGAAGCCGATATGGTCATTATGCAAACAGTAGAGGGCGAAATGGCAGTGATGCATGGTCATATTCCCGCTGTGGCCGCATTGAAACCCAGTCCACTCAGAATTCGCGATGAAGAAGGAAAAATCAAAGTAGTGTTCATTGGTGGCGGATTCATGGAAATGGATGGGAAAAAGGCAACATTCTTATTACGGAGTGCCGAATGGCCTCAAAGCATTGATATTACAAGAGCCGAAGAGGCAAAACGTCGAGCAGAGGAAAGACTTGCAAAAGCCGATGGTAGTACGGATCAAGAGCGTGCTGAAGCGGCATTGCAAAGAGCAATCACACGTTTGAAAATTGCACAAAGCAATCGAGAATAAAGCGAAGCCGTGGAGGAAACGTTCTCCACGGCTCGCGTTTGTACCTCTATAAAGGGTTTTTGATGCTAATTACCGAACTTCTATTGAGTAATAAGACATGGGGGAATGTTCGATGTCAACTTTTCATATCATCGGGAGTCAACCTACTGAGGGAAGGATTCCCGTACATGGAGCAAAGAATGCGGTTTTACCGATTATGGCCGCTACCCTCCTAGTTTCGGAACCGTGTATTCTACATAGTGTTCCCTATGAGTTAGAAGATGTTCGTTTAATGATACGAATTTTAGAATCTCTTGGCGTAAAAATCGAACGCCAGGGCGATGATTTATATATAGACGCCAGTACTATAAATACCTTGGAAGCTCCCTATGATTTAGTCTCAGGAATGAGAGCTTCCTTTGTTATTTTAGGTCCTTTGATTGCACGAATGCGGGAGGCCAAAGTTGCGATGCCCGGGGGTTGTGCAATTGGTATTCGACCGGTAGATTTGCATCTAAAGGGCCTACAAGCCCTTGGAGCTGAGTTGAAGCTCGAACATGGCTATGTGTATGCCCAAGCAAGTAAACTTCAAGGAAAACGCATTTACCTTGATTTCCCTTCAGTAGGAGCAACCCAAAATATTATGATGGCGGCAACCTTAGCTGAAGGGACTACAGTCATAGAGAATGCTGCGGCGGAACCTGAGATCAGTGATTTGGCGACTTTCCTCAACTCTTGCGGAGCAAAAGTGCATGGAGCCGGAACAAACGTCATCCGGGTCGAGGGAGTAGTTGCACTGACAGGGTGTCAACATGAAATCATCCCCGACCGAATAGAAGCCGGAACTTTTTTAGTGGCAGCCGCAGTCACTCGAGGAGATGTGTTGGTTGAGAATGCAGTTTCTAATCATCTCAAACCAGTGATTGCAAAGCTTCGTGAGAGCGGACATAAAGTCACCGAATATGCCGAAGGGATTCATATTGTGGGAGGACATTCGATTCTCCCAACACATATCACCACTTCACCACATCCGGGATTTCCAACCGATATGCAAGCCCAATTTATGGCGTTGCTGACCTTGTCACTGGGCAACAGTACAATCACTGAAACCGTTTTTGAAAATCGTTTTATGCATGTCAACGAGTTTATCCGCATGGGTGCCAATATTCGTATTGATGGCCGTATTGCTTATATACAGGGAGTGAAGCGGTTGACAGGAGCTCCGGTTCGGGCAACCGATTTGCGAGCGGGGTCAGCATTGGTATTAGCCGGTATGGCTGCTGAAGGGGAGACCATTGTACACGATACTTTTCATATTGACAGAGGTTATATGCAATTAGAGCAGAAGCTGAAAGGAATTGGAGTTCAGATAACGCGATATGATTAAACAAACAGCAGGGGAGTTTTAGTTCCCCTGCTGTTTGTTTAATCATTACCAGAAATTATCGAATTTCTAAAGTGTCATTTTGAAGATCGACGACAACCGTTTGTCCGGGGAGAACCGTCCCCTGCAGAATTTTTCGCCCAATCAAAGTTTCTAAATTGCGCTGTATGTATCTGCGTAAGGGTCGGGCACCGTAGGAAGGGTCATAGGCTTGCTCGATGATCCATAATTTTGCTGTATTCGTAATTTGTATTTGTAGATGTTGAGAAGCCAATCGCTGATTCAATTCGTTGATCAGCAGATCAATAATTGCTGTGATATCTAGCTTGGTTAAGGGTTTGTAGAATACGATTTCATCTAAGCGATTCAAAAATTCCGGTCGGAAAGTTTGTTTCAATAACGATTCGACCCTTTCTTTACTCTGTTCTGTCAATTCACCCTGGGAATTAATGCCTTCTAAGAGGTAATTAGAACCAAGATTCGAAGTCATGATTAAAATCGTATTTTTAAAATCGACGGTTCGTCCCTGGGAATCCGTAATTCGTCCATCATCTAGCACTTGCAATAATACGTTGAACACATCGGGATGTGCTTTTTCGATTTCGTCAAAAAGCACGACTGAATAAGGTGCCCTGCGCACCGCTTCCGTAAGTTGACCGCCTTCTTCATATCCTACATAACCGGGAGGAGCCCCAATGAGACGCGAAACCGAGAATTTCTCCATATATTCGCTCATATCAATGCGAATCATGTTCTTCTCTTGATCAAAAAGATAAGCAGCTAATGCTTTGGCCAGCTCCGTTTTACCAACTCCGGTTGGACCTAAAAATAGGAAGGAGCCAATGGGGCGATCGGGATCTTGAATTCCGGCTCTAGATCGAATAATGGCATCGCTTACCTTTTCCACGGCTTCGTTTTGGCCAATAATTCTCTTGTGTAGTAATTCTTCAAGATGAAGGATCTTCTCTCGTTCGCTTGCCATGAGTTTTGAAACAGGGATATGGGTCCAGCGTTCAACGATTTTTGCGATTTCGTTCTCTGTTACTTTGTCGCGCAGCAGAGACGTCGTGCGACCGCTTTGACTCGTATTTTCTTCCTCTTCTAGTTTCTTTCGGAGCTCTGGGATTTTGCCATACTTCAATTCGGCGGCTTTGTTCAAATCATAGTGGTTTTCAGCATCTTCCATAGCACGTTGTAGTTGCTCCAGTTCCTCACGCATTTTTTGGATTTTGCCAATGCTATTCTTTTCATTTTCCCATTGCGCCTTCATGGCATTGAATTGATCTCGCAGTTGCGATAACTCGAGTTGGATTTCGCGGAACTGCTCTTGTGAAGAAGGGTTGCTTTCTTTTTTTAAGGCGGCTTCTTCGATTTCGAGTTGGATGATTTTTCTTTGTATGACATCCAATTCGGTGGGCATGGAGTCGATTTCGATTCGAATCATGGCACAGGCTTCATCGATGAGATCAATTGCCTTATCCGGAAGAAAACGATCTGTGATATAGCGGTTCGATAACGTAGCTGCAGCAATGATGGCCGGATCTTCAATCTTGACCCCATGGTGGACTTCATAACGCTCTTTTAAGCCACGTAAAATGGCAATCGTATCTTCAACAGTGGGTTCTAGAACCATAACTGGCTGGAAACGGCGTTCCAGAGCGGCATCCTTTTCAATGTATTGTCGGTATTCGTGAAGCGTGGTTGCTCCAATACAATGGAGCTCACCACGTGCCAACATCGGCTTGAGCAGGTTCCCGGCATCCATGGCACCTTCGCTCTTACCGGCACCGACAATGGTATGAAGTTCATCAATAAAGAGAATGACTTGGCCTTCGCTTTGCTTGATTTCTTGTAAAACGGCTTTCAAGCGTTCTTCAAACTCACCGCGGTATTTGGCACCGGCAACAAGAGCTCCTAAGTCGAGTGAAAAAATCGTTTTATCTTTGAGATGATTTGGTACATCTCCCCTTACGATTCTCTGAGCCAAACCCTCAGCGATGGCGGTTTTTCCTACTCCAGGTTCCCCAATCAATACAGGATTGTTTTTGGTCTTTCTGGAAAGGATGCGAATCACATTACGGATTTCTTCATCACGACCGATAATGGGATCTAGTTTCTTGCTTTTCGCTTGCTCGACTAAATCACTTCCGTATTTTTTGAGAACATCGTAGGTCGCCTCAGGAGTGTCTGAAGTCACGCGGATATTCCCTCTTATAGAAGCCAAGGCTTTCAAAAATTCACTTTCTTCAATCTGATGTTTGCGCAATAGATTTCCCAAAGCAGTTCCGGGTTTTTGTAGAATAGCTAAGAAGAGATGTTCAACAGAAATGAATTCATCTTTCATCCGCTTCGCTAATTGTTCACTTTGATTTAAAATCATATCAACCTCGGGGGAGACATAAATCTCATCCATTTTTCTGCCTCGCCCGATGACCTTGGGAAACCCATGCACAAGAGACTCCGCTTCTTGACGTAATCTCTCCGGATCTTTTTGCATCTTTTTTAAGATTTCGTTTATAAAACTAGCTTCCTGATTGAGGATCGCAAAGAGAAGATGCGCTACTTCTAATTGTTGATGTTGTTGACTGATCGTTAGCGACTGAGCCGCTTGAAGGACTTCTCTTGCTTTTTGTGTGAGTTGATTGGTATCCATATTATCGCCTCCTGGCAATTCAAACTAAAAATTTGACCTTTCCTGACTATTATTATAGAAGATTTTGTGACATTTTCAAGAGCTTTGTCTTATAGAAAACGGGAGAAAAAAACAGAAATACGTATAATGAGGAGCCGCCCTGTGAATTGTACTCTATTCAAAACTTAAAACATATGATATACTTTCTTTCAAAAGAATGAGGAGTGATCGCAATGAATGCTGTGGTAACGGATACCAGTTTTTTGAATCTACCCTTGAAATCAAAAGGAAAAGTTCGCGATATTTACGATTTAGGGGATACGCTACTTTTAGTTGCTACCGATCGTGTCTCTGCTTTTGATGTGGTCTTGCCGACTGGTATTGCACATAAGGGTCAGGTTTTAACACAAATCTCGAAATTCTGGTTTGAGAAGTTTTCGGACTTGGTAGCCAATCATATGATTACCACCGATGTATCAGAAATGCCAAAACCTATTTGCGATTACCCTACTCAACTACAAGGACGAACCATGCTCGTAAAAAAAGCAGAAGTTGTTCCGGTAGAGTGTGTTGTACGAGGGTATTTAGCCGGTTCGGGTTGGAAAGAATACAAAAAGAACGGCACCGTCTGCGGAATTTCTTTGCCTAAAGGTTTACTGGAATCTCAGCAATTACCGCAACCGATTTTTACACCTGCAGCTAAAAACAATGTAGGCCACGATGAAAACATCTCTTTCGAAGTCATGGTTGAAATGGTTGGAGAGAAGCTCGCGACACAATTAAGAGATATTTCAATGACCTTATATCGTAATGCAGCAGCCTATGCGCTTGAAAAAGGCATCATTTTGGCCGATACCAAATTTGAGTTTGGGTTGTATCATGGCGAAATTTTGTTGATTGACGAGTGCTTTACCCCCGACAGTTCTCGTTTTTGGTTAGTATCGGAATACAAACCGGGACAATCACAAGCAAGTCTCGACAAGCAATTTATCAG
Source organism: uncultured Eubacteriales bacterium (assembly GCA_964425745.1). Lineage (GTDB taxonomy): Bacteria > Bacillota > JAAYKD01 > JAAYKD01 > JAAYKD01 > CALCNS01. The sequence goes on from CAYRNW010000005.1 coordinate 40,468, forward strand.
AGACTGGCTCGAGACTACCGATTGGAATAAAGAACCACCAGCTCCCATGTTGCCGGATTGGGTTATCGAAGGTACAATTCAACGCTACCTCGATGCGTATCGAGTCTTGACCGGGCACGAGTTGCTGTCATAAGAACTAAAAAAGAGGCAGCCTATACACCAATAGGCCGCCTTTTTTTAAAGGAGTTTTAAAATTATGGGATTTGAAGAATATGTGTGTGTTACCTTTCAGAATGTGCATACGGCATTACAATTTGAACGCCAATGTAAGCATCTAAATACATCACTCCGGTTGATTCCTGTACCACGAAGAATTAGCGCTACCTGTGGTATGGCAGCAAAAATGACTCTCAAAGAGTGGCAACAGCTACAGAGTAGCAACGATATTTGTTTGCTGGAATTTGAAAAAGTATATCTAATACAAGAGGAAAAGATCTCCGAAATATTCTAATGTCCCAATAATTGAATCAGCACTAAACCTGCCATCATGCCGATAAGGGTAAATATTGCCGGGGTACGACCTTTATTCATGAGAATTACTTGCGGCATGATTTCACAATAGGTAACATAAAGCATCGCTCCTCCGGCACCCGCTAACGATAAAGCAATGAAGTATTCCGAGATATTCCCAATCCAAAAGCCAAGCATTGCTCCAAAAAGGGTGGGGACACCAGATAATGAGGTTAGAAAAATCGTTTTTCCAAACCCCATGCCTCCAGCACAGAGAGGAACTGCGATGGCCATTCCTTCTGGAATATTATGGATGGCTATCATGATAGCTAAAACAATGCCAAGCGTTGTATCATGCGTCGTGCCGGAACCAATCGCCATTCCCTCCGGCAGGTTATGAAGCGCAATGGCACAAAGCATGATGATACCGGCTTTGATCATCTTCACATTCGATTGACCTGCCTCGGCAAGTTTGGCCATGAGGGGGTCTTGGTGATGAAGTTCCTCAATAGCATCATGTTCCTCAATGTTTTTTCTACCCGACATTCGGGAAGAAATCCAGTCGATTAGGGTATTTAGCAGAAAAACCATAACTACGCCAATCGAGACGCCGAAAATCGTTGTCCAGATATTCGATAATTCCAGAGCCTCAGGAATAAGATCAAAGCAGACAATGCTGACCATGATTCCACCTGCAAAGGAAAGAACATAGGACATACTTTTCAGAGATTGTTTCCCAAAAAACATCCCTAATAGGCCACCAAAACCTGTACCGAAAACTCCGGCCATGACACTGATTAGAATAACATTTTGCATGAAGAGGCACCTCGTAAAAAGTTATAGTAGGCTAACACATATTTATAGTATAGAAGGAATTTTAGGTTTTAGCAAGAGGGAAAAGAATATTTTATGATGAAAGGGAAGAGAAAAATGAAAATCACAGTCTTAGGCATGTGGGGTGGATTCCCAAGACCGGGTGAAGCAACATCGGGCTATCTCATCCAAAGTGAAACCACATCGGTTTTATTGGATTGCGGAAGTGGAGTTCTCAGTCAACTTTTACTCCACTTTCCCGTCAACGAGTTGGATGCCATTGTGCTGTCGCATTACCATGCCGATCATTGTTGTGATATTGGGGTGATACAATACGCACGTTTAGTGCACCAAGCTATGCAGGGGTTATGCCAACCGCTACCGATTTATGGGTTTGATAATGGGATTGATTTTCAGAGGTTGACGTATCACAGAGAGAGCAGTATCACCCAAGGTATGTCTTATCAAAATCAACAAGCATTTCAAATCGGTGATTTAAGCTTCCTTCCGTTTCGTACCCTCCATGCTGTAGAGTGTTATGGTTTCCGAATTCAAGGACCAGAGAAAACAATTTGTTATACCGCCGATGGTGGATTTTGCCTGGATCAAATCATTGCAGCAAAAGATGTGGATTTGTTACTCTCGGAAGCCAATTTTTCGCATGAGGGGTTAAGTTTAGCATTGGGTAATCACATGACGGGAATCCAAGTAGGCCAGTTGGCGCAAGAAGCCAATGTCAAGCAGTTGATTTTGACTCATTTGCCTCCCTTAAAAGACTCCAAGCCGATTTATGATGAAGTTGTGCGAGAGTATAGCGGCTCTACAAAATTGGCAAAGCAAGGTTTAGTAATCACACTATAGAAACACCCCTTGGAATCGGCTTTTCATAGCAATTCCAAGGGGTAATTTTTTTATTTCTGTAGATCGTACCAATTGTCTCCGCTGTAAACCTCGACCTTGATCGGAACTGTAAGTGTGATTGCTTCTTCCATGGTGGTTCTTATTAACTCTTTCAAGATTTCTTCTTCTTCAAGAGGGGTTTCGCAGACTAATTCATCGTGAACTTGAAGAAGGATTCTTGCTTGCAGATGTTTTGCTTCAATCGCTTCTTGCAATCGGATCATAGCGATTTTTATGAGATCTGCCGCACTTCCTTGAATGGGTGTATTTAATGCCGCTCGTTCTCCAAAGCTGCGCATATTGTAGTTCTTACTCAAGATTTCAGGCAAATAACGACGTCGTTGAAACAGGGTTGTGACATAGCCAAGTTCTTTTGCTTCAGCAATAATTCGATGCTGATACTCGCGGATGGCGGGGAATTCTTCAAAGAAACGATCGATATATCCTTGAGCTTCTTTCCGGCTGATGCGAAGCTGTGTGGCCAGACCATAATCAGAAATACCATAGACAATTCCAAAATTGACCGCCTTCGCTTTGTCTCGTAAGGGCGAAGGAACTTCGGCAAAGGGGATATCGAAAACCTCAGCAGCGGTTCTGCGATGGATATCCTGTTGATTTTTATATGCATCGATAAAATGCTCATCTTGAGATAAATGGGCCAGAATTCTCAATTCGATCTGACTATAATCGGCAGAAACAAGACGCCAGCCCTTGACAGTGGGATAAAAAGCTTTGCGAATCAGCCTGCCTTCATCGCTTCGAGTTGGGATGTTTTGTAAATTAGGATCACTGCTGGAGAGGCGACCTGTTGCCGTAACGGCCTGATGAAAGGTGGAGTGAAGGCGTTCTCTGGTGGGTTCAATTAAGGGGATTAAACCGTCTAAATAGGTGCCTTTTAATTTGGTTAATCCACGATACTGAAGAATCAACCCAATGATCTCATGATCCCCTTCGAGTCTCTCTAAGGTTTCAGCATCAGTGGAATATCCGGATTTTGTTTTTTTACCCCCGGGCAATCCCAGCTTTTCGAACAACACTTCAGCTAATTGCTTGGGGGAATTCAAATTGAATTCGGTGCCTGCAAGTTCTAGAATTTGTGTTTGTAAGGTTTCAATTTTATGCTGGAACGTGCGCGATAACTCTTGTAAAACTGGTAAACGAACACCAATACCGGTATCTTCCATGAGATAAAGCACTCTTGCCAATGGTAATTCGATTTCTTTGTAGAGCTTCCACAAACTTCTTTCTTTCAGAAGGTCTTCGAGGCGGGGCAGAAGGGCTTTGATTTGTATCAGCTCTTGTTCAAGGGGAGTTGCTTCTGAAAGCTGTTTTTCAGGGAATAGCTCCCGATAAATCCGCTCTACGCTCAATTCCTGTCCGGGGTTTAGTAGATACGTTTGTAGCATCAAATCTTCGGCCTTCTCGAAAAAGGTGTGGAAGAGATGACCGGTTCGTTTCACATCCCAAACGGAAAAAGTATGCGAAGACAAGGCATTGCCGACTTGAGACAAAAGAGCTTCATCGTGAATCGGAAGGATACCGAGCATCCCATTTTTAAATAAAAAGCCCAATTCCAACAACGAGGAATCCAAAGTTCCGCTCGATTCTTTGATGGCCATTGCCAAAACGTGACCTTTCTTGATCTGATCAAAACAACGTGCCGCAGTGAGGATCTCAGTAGGATTCTCCTGTTCGGTGGTTCTTGAATCAGGTACCTGTGCGGCTTCTTCAGCGGGCAGTTTATCGAGCAGGGATTTGAGAGCGTAGGTTTGATAAAACTCGCGTAATAGAGGGAGTTCGGCATCTTTTCTCTTCCAATGCTCGACAGGCTCTGGAATTTCAACATCGGTGATAATCTTGGCCAAGCGATAACTCAAAAGTGCTTGCTCGCGGTAGGTCATCAAATTTTCACGGGCTCTTTTGGGTTCAACCTCAGAGACGTGTTCCAATATATTCTCTAAGGAACCATATTTTTGGACCAACTTCAAAGCGGTCTTTTCGCCGATACCGGGTACACCGGGGATATTATCGGAAGCGTCACCCATGAGTGCCTTAACATCGACGAGTTGCGACGGGTTCAATTCATACTGATCTTGAATAAAAGCTTCATCGGTGACCTGTAAATCACTCATGCCTTTGCGGTTCGTATAAAGCACTTTGATTCGGGGTGTGACTAATTGATATGCATCACGGTCACCGGTCAATAAAAAGGCCTCAATATCTTCCTTGGCAAAACTCTGTGCTAGGCTACCCAATAAGTCATCCGCTTCAAATCCGGGAATTTCAAGCCAGGGGATATTCATCGCATCTAATAAATCATGAATTAGGGAGAATTGTCCCAGTAATTCCGGCGGAGCTTTTTGTCGGGTCCCTTTATAGGCTTCAAATTCCTTGTGGCGAAACGTCGGTTCTGCCCGATCAAAGGCCACCAATGCGTAGTCTGGCTGAATCGTATCCAGTGCTTTTTGCAACATCGTGGCAAACCCGTAGACTGCATTGGTATACATACCCATAGGATTGCTTAGTAGGGGTAGGGCATAGAAAGCCCGAAAGGCTAAGCTATAACCGTCAATAATCAAAGCTTTAGAACGCATAAATACCTCGCTTTCTGATCTATCAATCTAAAAATTTAGGAGGAGTTCCTCGAAAGTCCTCCGAGATGATACTTTCAAATGTTGTTTTTAATACATTGACCGAGAATTCCTTCTCATAATCGTGTATGCCGTGCTTCAAAGCCATTTCTTCAGAATAATCGTTCAGGAAAACTACCCGGGTGGCTTGGAAGTACGAATCATAATGGGTTACAAGTGGAGCAATCTGAGGGGACTCAACAGAAGTTTCATCCCCGTCTTTGATAAACTGAAGGTAGGCCATGCCTCCCAGGAGATTGATTGAATCTAATTGATTAGAAATAAAATTGCCTAACGAATAAAATACGGGCATGCTTTTCCCGTCTTGACGGGTCAATAGCTCAACCGGTTGAAGCACGTGCGGATGGTGACCGATGATTAAATCAACATTTTCATTTGCTAAAAGTTCTGCCAGGTGCTGTTGTTGTTCGTTCGCTTGAGTACTATATTCATTTCCCCAATGAAAGGAAACAATTACGAAATCGGCAATGGTTTTAGCATGTCTGACGTCGGTTAGAATCTGCTCTTCTTCATCCAGAAAGGTCATGCCATACCCAAGCCAATCGTGGACTTCAAAACCATTCAAGCCGTAGTTGTAACCCAAGAAAGCAAAACGAACATCCTCTTGTTCAATGATTTGAACAGCCCCTTGTTCTTCGGAAAAAAATCCCACAACTTCAACGTTGAGTTCGTTCCAAAGCTTCCATGAAGCGATGAGTCCTTGCAATCCGACGTCCAAAGAATGATTGCTTGCCTGATTGACAACATCAAATCCTAGTTCTGCCATGTCCGCAGCTAATTCCTTAGGAGAATTGAAGAGAGGATAAGAGCTTATGCCGTATTCTTCGCCGGCTACAGTGACTTCCTGGTTTAAAAAGGCGATATCCGCATGTGTGATGATTTCTTTCATCGGTTCATAACTGCTACTGAAATCATAATGATCGCCACCCATTTTCTTGGCATATTCATAAATGGGATAATGGATGAGATTGTCTCCCACCGCTACGAAATCAAATACCTTACGTGTGGGTTCCACTGGAGTCGGATCTACCTCAGCTGGATTTTGGGGTGGGGTAGCGATAGGATCACTGGGTGTACATCCTTGTGCGAACAAAAACAATAATAGAAAAAGTCCGATGAACCATACGGTTCTCCTTGGTTCTTTTTTCATGGTAGTCATTCCTTGCTTTTCTAATTCTTTACCTTTTCGATAGTAATGATAAAACTTCCTCTAAAAACCCTTGCCAAAGCGTTCATTTCGCTATAAAATAGAAAAGATGAAGAGAAAGGGAGAAATGAATACATGAATAAACAATGGATAGAAAACTTGCCTCAATACCTGGGACAAGAAGTAGTTGTCGAGGGATGGCTGCATCGCGTTCGTAAATTGGGCAAATTGGCCTTTTTATTGATTAAAGATGTGACCGGGGTGGTACAAGGCGTTGTCACCGGAAAACCGGAATGGTTACAAGAGATCGCCAATGAGCAAGCTGTCCGGGTGATTGGAACCGTATCCGCCTCAAATCAGCAAGCCTTAGGTGTGGAACTTCAAGTTCAAGAAATTATCATCTTAGGGAAAGTTTATAAAGATTTACCCTTTGAACTCAATCAAGATGAGATTGGAGCAGGGCTTGAACACGTATTGGATCATCGTGTTTTAAGTTTACGTCATCCTAAGACGGCCGCTGTTTTCAAAATTCAAGATAGTGTCATCAAAGCCTTTCGGGATTTTTTACATCAGGAAAAATTCACCGAAATCCACACTCCCAAAATCGTAGCAACCGGAACCGAAGGCGGAAGTGAATTATTTGAAATCAAGTATTTTGAGCAAACGGCGTTTTTAGCCCAATCGCCACAATTTTATAAACAAATGGCAATGGGGTCCGGGTTACAGCGGGTCTTTGAAGTCGCCCCTGTGTATCGAGCGGAACCCCATAACACCTCCCGCCACTTAAGTGAATTCATCTCGCTAGATCTGGAAATGGGATTCATATCCGGCTTAGAAGATGTGCTCCGATTGGAAGAACGATTGCTGGAGTATCTCTTTGCGTATCTCAAAGAATACAATGCCAAGGAACTGGCCATGTTCCAAGCGGTTTTACCCACGGTTGGTTCAATACCCCGGCTAAGAATCAAAGAGATTGATTCTATTTTACAGAAGAATTATGGAAAGTCCTTAGGGATCTTAGATTTGGATTCCGAATCCGAGCGATTGATTTGTGAATATATGTATAAGGAAACCGGGTCAGAATTTGTTTTTGCTACCCATTATGGCAAAGCCAACCGCCCCATGTATACGCAGCCCAGTGCCGATGACAACGAAGTCACCGAGAGTTTTGACATGCTGTTCAGGGGATTAGAGATGAACTCGGGTGCCCAACGTGTTCATGATTACGATGTCTTAGTACAAAACATTCGTGCAAAAGGCTTACAACCGGAAAGTTTTGCCTCTTATCTAGAAATTTTCCAATACGGGATGCCTCCTCATGGTGGCTTTGCTGTTGGAGCAGAGCGCCTGGTGACCAAAATCCTTGGCTTACAGAACATCCGGGAAGCGGTTTTGTTCCCAAGAGATCGATTCCGACTTACCCCCTAAATTTCCTAAGAACAGAAACATCAAAAGACCACCGATTAACGGTGGTCTTTTTTGCTGGGAAGGAAGAATCCTTTCGGATGTAGAAATAAGAATGATAAAATCATAGGAGGTAGAAGGCTATGCAAAAAAGGAAATTCGGCACAATAGATTTCCAGCCATCCTTATTGGGATTTGGTGCGATGAGATTACCCACAGTCGGTCCTGAGAAGAGCATTGACGAGCAAGAAGCGATCCGCATGATTCGACATGCCATAGACAGTGGTGTCAACTATGTTGACACTGCTTACAATTATCACAATAATCAATCAGAAATCGTGGTAGGCAAAGCTTTACAAGAAGGTTATCGAGAAAAAGTGAAGTTGGCAACCAAAAATCCAACGTATAAGCTTTTTGAAACCCATGAATGGATGGAATTCTTGGATGAGCAGCTCGCAAAGTTGCAAACAGACCACATTGATTTTTATCTGCAACACGCCTTGAACAAAGATCGTTTTGAGACATTTAAAAAGATCGGGGCCTTTGAAGAAGCGAAGAAAGCAAAAGCAATGGGAAAAATCAAAAACTTTGGTTTTAGCTTTCACGACAGTTTAAGCGTCTTCAAAGATATTGTCGATAGTTACCCGTGGGATTTCTGCCAGATTCAGCTGAATTATTTAGACACTGATTTCCAAGCGGGCTTAGAAGGATTACGCTATGCAGCAGCAAAGGGATTAGCTGTTATTGTGATGGAGCCACTCAAAGGCGGCAGGTTAGCTGCGAATTTGCCGACAGACATTCAAGCAATGTTCGATGAATACCCGCAGCAGCGCAGCCCTGTTGAATGGGCTTTGCGTTGGGTTGCCGATCAACAGGAAGTGTCGCTTTTATTATCGGGTATGAGCACTATGGAACAAGTACAAGATAACCTAAGAATCTGCAGTCAAGAAGATATTACTGCAAACGGGATGAAACCGGAAGATCGAGCGTTTCTAACCAAGGTTGCCAATTATTGGCGAGCCAAGATCAAAATTGATTGCACCTCCTGCCGTTATTGTATGCCGTGCCCTCAAGGCGTCAATATTCCGGGATGCTTCTCTCTATATAATAATGCTTCAATGTTTGATACCTGGAAAGCATCTGCCAAGACATATAAAGAACAATTTATTGACAAACAAGTAGATGCCTCATTATGTGTAGAATGTGGTGCTTGTGAAAGCGTTTGTCCACAACAATTGGAGATCATTAAGACCCTCAAAGAGTTACATGCGGAATTTGAAAGGATGATGTAGAATGGATTATTCAAAAAAACCAGTTGGTGATCTTGTTGGCTATGAACTTGAAATTTTCCACTTTGGCTCAAATCCAGGCCCAAAATTAATGATCACTGCCGGCATCCATGGTGGAGAAGTCACCGGAATCCATGCGGCCAAACGATTGATCGAATATCTCAAACAGCATGAGAGTCAGCTTCAGGGTGAAGTCAAGATTTTACCGGTCTGTAATCAAGGCGGGTATCGCCGCATGCAACGCACCAATCCCTATGATGAGATCGACATGAATCGAATCTTCCCCGGGAAACTGGGAAGCAAACCCACGCTCACAACCGCAGCCATGATCTATGCAGAGGCGGCATGGCCGGAGTACATTGTTGATTTACATTGTTGTGGCTTATATGGCAGTAATTATACCTTAGCTACCTGGATGGATTCTGAAAAGGATCGCGAGTTAGCAGCTATGCTGGATATCCCCGTGGTCATCAAATCCGGGGGTACTGCCGGGCAGTTGTTTGTTGAATCCAGTCAAAAACGAAACATTGCCAGTGTCATCATCGAATTGGCCGGAGGTCAACCGACCGGGGCCATCGATATGGAAGCAGCGGATCAAGCATATGAAGCCTTATTGAAATTGATGATTCAGTTAAAAATGCTCCCGGGTGAGATTGAGAAACCGAATCCTGTTTTCTGTATGCCGTTATCGAATTTAACTGCAACGGAAGATGGTTTATATCTCCCCTTGGTTGAAAAGGGCACTTGGGTCAGCAAAGGCAGCACCGTGGCAACATTAAATGGAAAACCAATTCAAGTGGAAATGGATTGCCGTATCATGAATATTGGACCAGCCCGTTATTTATTCCGCGGAGATTATCTCTTTGTCTATACAACAAAAGCATAAAAAAGCGAAAGGGAGTGAACCGATGAGCTCCACTGTCTATACCCATCAACAAGTCGCACCCGGAACGTACGCAATCTTTCATCAGCATGTCCGTATGTTTTTAATTGAAGGAAATGAATCGGCGTTACTGTTCGATACCGGTAATCCCGGGGGAGAATTGGCTCAGTATATCAAACAACTAACAAGCAAACCGTTGACTGTGGTTCTAAGCCATGCGCATGGGGATCATATTGGAGCGGTTCCTCAATTTCCTTTTGTATACTTACATCCTGCGGATTTTCCGTTACTTCCGAAGGAAAGCTTAGGTAAATACCTACCTTTGTGCAAAGATCAAGGCTTTGAAATCGGAAACCGTTTCCTTGAGGTCTTAGAAATTCCAGGGCATACTCCCGGGAGCATCGCTTTACTCGATCAAAAAAACGGTTTATTATTCGTTGGAGACACCCTACAAGTGGGTCCAATCTACATGTTTATGCCAACCTGTTCGTTTGAAAAATTTATTCAAAGTATGGACCTCTTGGAAAGCAGAAGCAAATATTTCAAAGATGTGTATGCCTGTCATCATGACATGCCGGTCAGTGCAGATCTGATTCCTGTTTTGCGTGAAGGTGCACAGAACATGCTTGCCGGTACGCTAAAGGGAGAAGAGGTTCACCCCACCCCCACGAGGACGATGTGGGTCTACAAGCACAAAAACGTATCCTTCTATGGACCCCCAGTACAGTAAAAGAGAGGCCTTCGGGCCTCTTTTTTTAATAGGGTTGTAATCCTCCGTAGTAGCGTCGCTGGTCAGGGTGATGATTCTTGTAAAGTGATAAATAGTAAAAGAAAAATTCCAAAGGCACAAAAAGCAAAAATGGGGTCAGATCAACATGATAACCAGGGAGGATTTCGTTGATATCAAACAGTAAAACTCGCTGTGAATGTTGTGTAACAAATCGATACGCCCTTCGGGTTAATTCGGCAGAAGTATCATTGCCGATAAGAAAGAGGTATGGAGTTGTACTCTCGGTCATTTCCAATGGTCCATGCCGAAATTCCGCGGCCGATAATGCACACCCGTGGGTCCAAACAAATTCCATGAGCGTGATAACACCTTCTTTATATGCGAGAGGCCAACAATTCCCTGCAGAAATGCTATACATTCCCGGCCACTGAGAAGCGGTTTCAGCCAACCTTCGAGCAGGTTCCTCCCATGTTTGGAGTAACTGATTCAATAATTTGGGGAGAAGCTTCAACTCCTCTTTTAGCCGGTGAAGATTTGTCGTTTCAGGGCAGAGGGCCAACGCAATGTAGTAGGTTAATAATAAGTGGATTTCCCAAATGCATTCTCCATTGTAGGCAAAACTTGAAGTACTAATTTGTGCCAACGGGGACGAACTCCTGTTCGTAATTGCAAAAGTGTATGCTCCCCTTTGACGGGCAAGTAAAATCGCATCTAGAACCTCTTGGGTTGTACCCGAATGAGACACCGCCACGACAAGGCTGTGTTCTGACAGACCGAAGGGTGGCTGTGCAGCAAATTCCGCTGCGCTCATAGCAAAGGCTGGCAAACCGCTGTTTTTTTGTAGTAATCCAACGGCTGTTTCGCAAGCAGAAAGAGGGGAACCGCAAGCTACAAAATAAACAGCATTGGGGTTGGAATGCCCCCTTAGAACTTCCTCGATTCGTGGTGGGCTCTCTACGAGGAGGCGGCGAACTTCCTCGCACATAGTATCGGTTACTAAGAAATCAACTTCGGCTTTGTTAAGTTGTAACATCGAACTCCTCCTTTCGGGTGGTTTCTACTAAAACAACCCAGGCATTGGCTTTGGATTCTTGTTTCGTGAGTGGTATATTCCACATGGGATTGCGAAGTAATGACAAGACCGATTCAATGCTACTGACCTCTCCGCAGGATGGTTCCGAAGCATCTGGAGTTCTGCTTTGACCAATCAACAATTGACCGTTCGGTTTCAAAAAACTGAAACAGCGCATTAGCAGTTGTTCTTTCTCAGGCGAGGGAATCTGATGCCAGACATTTCGAAGAAAAATCAGATCATAATAGTTCTTTCTAAAAGAGAACTTTAAGAAATCTGCCAATAAGTAACGATGGCATGGATTCTTCTGTTGGGCATATTCGATTTGGCGATATGAAAGATCTACGCCCTCATATTCATAGGATTGATTTTTCAGCAATCGGTGCACCGCAAGAGCATTCCCACATCCTAAATCCAAAATATGGCTATGAGGAGGGAGTTCACGGATTGCTTCATCATAAACGTACAAAAGCTCTTTTTTTTCTTGATTGGCATACCCTCTTATCGTATCATAGGAGGGATGATTATAGAACGTTGATATGGAGTCAAGAAGTGTGTTTCCCAAAAAAATCACCATCCTTATGCTTGGATTATACTCCATTCCAATGCAAGTGACAAGAGAACGGAAGGAAAACAAAGGGAAGAAGCAGAAATAAGCGTGGAAAATGTTGAGGAGGCTTAATATGTATATTGCAAACTTGACCAAAGAGACATTTCGGGAAGCAAGTAAAACCATCGATACCGTGATCATTCCGATTGGATCCTTAGAGGCACACGGTTCCCATTGTCCGTTGAGTACCGATATCATCGTTCCTGAAAAAATTCTCAGTTTTGTTGAACAGCACTATGGGCAACGCATCTTCATAGCTCCAACGGTAAATTACGGATACACCCCTTCACTTGCTCATTTTCCAGGAACAATTCACATAAGCGGAGACACCTTGTTCCGATATGTCAGTGAAATTGGCGAAGGATGGGCAAAGTGGGGAATCAAAAATATTGTTCTTTTTAATGGACATGGAGGAAATATTCCAGCACTGACCTTAGCCGGAAACCGAATAGCTGTCAATGGCGTAAGAGTAATGTTAATCAATTGGTGGATGACCTACTCCAAAGAAATATTAACGATTTGCGACGCCCAAGGACACGCTGGAGAAGATGAAACATCGGTCGTTTTAGCCATTGATCCGGACTTGGTTCATATGGAAAAGGCTGGCGTTCATGATCGTCAACCGATGACCTCTCTTTTTTCTGAGGACATCATACATTACTCGTATCCCGATGCGCTAAGCGGGGATGCCACCAAAGCTACCGCAGCTAAAGGGTATGCTATTTATGAAAAAGTGGTTCATAGTTTCGAGATGATGTTAGAACGACTTTGGAAAGAAGATTTGACTGATCCAAAAAAGGTATAAGAAAAAGGAGCGAAGCAGATGAATGGGTTAACCGCTTCAATTATCGTACAAGGCCGTCAATTTGAATGTCGCTTGGGTAGTGAACACGGAATCGTTCTGGTAGGAGATGCAGCCCATAGTCATTGGCAACCCTCTACGGCAGGTTATTTTGAGGGTTCTGATTTTCCCCCTTTACAGGACCGTATTGTTGAACAGATTGGAAACGGGGTTTCTCTGCTCTGCATTGGTTGGCATGACCAAGTTCTGAATCTACAACAGAAACTAAATTTTTTTGAGTTCCTTTCAGTTGGAGCTCTCGAATATCCCTTGTTGCACGATTTTAAAGATTCTCAAGACTTACAGCTCGCTTTAGAGAAATTACCGGGTAAGCCTCTAGTTAAGTTACCTGCCTATGATGATCCGCAACTGAGGGCTTTCTTAGAAATCGGCCAAAAGTACGCTGTGCAATGGTTGTGTCCAGTGCGAAGTTACAAAAGCACCCCATGGTCTCAAGAAAGCAAATATAAAATCATTGAGCAGTGGCAGACGATTCTAAAGCAGGAATTCGCAGTATATTTGCCATTACCGGCTCAAAATCACAATCCACAAGCCCTTTTTGATACGTTTGCCGGCATCACAAGCATCAAGGAGCGCTACCGCTGCCCCGTCGTGATCCGGCCTTCTGGTTCGAGGTCAACCGTATCAAAAGGGTGGTTGCAAGCAGCCTTAACAGTTTGGGCTATGGAGCGCGGCGCTGATGCGCTATTACTCAATCCTTTACAACGTGAAGTTGCGAACGCCGGTCAAGAAGCTGCAGGATTGATGCAAAGATCAATACAGAAACTTCCTCTGGAGATGAAACGATGGATAAAATAGAAACCCTTAGCCGTGAAGCTGAAAAAGAGAATGGAGTTCAATGGGAGCTTTGGAAAAGGGTTCTCATTGTTTCCTTCTGTACCGCAATTCTTGGGGAGATGAAGTTGAATCCGGCGACCTTGGGTGGAACCCAGGAGTTTGGATTGGGAATCATTGCCTTTAGTTTTGCATTGCTTTTTTGGAAGGACATGGGAATTTTTATTACGGCCTTTTTTACCGGGATGACGGTAATCTTGATCAAAGCAATTTTCTTGCTTCCTTCAGCGCAAACCAGTGATTTAGTTGAATTAGCCCTGAAGTTAAACTGGCCAATTTTAGGATATTATATTACGAATGCGTTTGTTCAAACAGCTGCGGATATTCGTCATAATGTAGAGAAACCCACCTATGTTGCGGCATGGTTGTTTTTATCGGATTTACTGGCGACTTTTTTAGAAATGGTATTACGCAACGAGCAAGTAGCATTAGCAGCGGGTTTCCCGACCTTGCGAGAGATGGCCTATGCAGCAGCCTTCCGAACGGCTATCATTGTAGCATTTTTCTATATTATTCGAAGAAGGCAAATCGTGGAATTGGCAGAACAAGAAAAAGCCAAATATGAGGACCTTCTCATGCTTCTCAATGGCTTACATGCTGAAGCATTCTTCCTCAAAAAATCTGCAGGGGATATCGAAAAAACCATGGCAAAAGCATATGCTTTGTATCGCACCCTGCAAAACAAACAAAAGGAGTATGAGCGCGGAGATAAATTGACCTTGGATGCTTTAGATGTGGCGAAGGACATTCATGAAATCAAGAAAGATTATCAACGCATTGTTGCCGGTATTGAAAAATTGATTACTGCAGAAAACCTTGGAGAAGATATGGGGTTAGAAGACATCATTAGTATCATCTTCTCGACCAATGATTCTTATGCCAAACGGCTGCAAAAAGAAATCGTTTTTACCAGTCAGCTGAATTATCGTTTTCGGACTAAAGAGTACCATTCTCTGATTTCTATTTTGAACAATCTGGTATCCAATGCGGTAGAAGCGAACGAACTATCCCCCGGTCATATTCAGATTACCTCAAGAGTGATTGGCTGGCATATTTTCTTAACCGTCACCGATGATGGCCCTGGAATTGAAGAGATGGATCAACAAATCATCTTTGCCCCGGGATATACCACAAAATTCTCAGGCAATGGCATGCAATCGACCGGTATTGGCTTGACCCATGTGCATTCGATTGTCCAGAGCTTAGGCGGTGAAGTTACTGTTGAGTCGAAAAAAGGACTTACTGCGTTTCATTTAATGATTCCACGTGAATCCTTGGAAAATATGCTAAATAGTGAGCAGGTTGAAGAAGAAGAGGAACGAAAAAAAGACGAAGAGCGAAAAAAAAGCAAACTACCTTCAGAGGGCAGTTTGCAGACCTTTTCGAAAAATTATCGGAATCCACCGAAACAAGTTCGAAGTGATGATGATGTGGAACCCGAGGTCAAGGAGTAGGGATCACATTCGTAAGAGGCCACCGTTGGGGCTTATCGATTGACCGGTTATGTAAGACGCCTCCTCCGAAGCAAGAAAACGAACTAAGCTGGCAACTTCCTCTGGGTTTCCCAAACGAAGTAGGGGGATTTCTTCTGCCAAATCGGCTAGTTCTTGTGAGGAATATTGTGCATTCATGGGCGTGTCAATAACACCGGGGGAGATACAATTCACTCGAATCCCACAAGGGCCAACCTCCGCAGCCAATGCTTTGCTAAAACCGATGATTGCGGCTTTGGTCGCAGAATAAGCGACTTCGCAAGATGCGCCACACATGCCCCATATGGATGAAATGTTGATAATGTTTCCACACTTTTTTTGAATCATTCCGGGCAAGACTCCTTGCGTTGTAGTAAAAACTGAGGTTAAATTGATTTGCAATAAATCTTGCCATTGTTTTGGAGTCATCTCTTGAATCAAACCACTATGACCAAGTCCGGCATTATTCACCAAAAGATCAACACTACCCAGTTGTTCTAAAGCAGAGGACATCATCTGATCGATTTGCGGTTGCTCTCTAAAATCTGCTTGATAAAGTAGAACTGGGATTCCTTCTTGTTTTAGAAGTTGCACTAAATTCGTGAACTCCGGGTTTTCTCGGCGGTAATGCAAAAACAAAAGAGAATCTTTGGTTGCAAGAGCTTGGGTTATGGCACGTCCGATACTCCCGGAGGCACCGGTGATGATAATTTTTTTCATGATCTTCTCCTAAAAAAAGACGCTCCCACTTACGGAAGCGTCTTTTTGAATTTCATTAATCTCTGGCTTGTTGCTGAACTTCAATGAGTAAAGCTTCCAAGAATTTTTTTACGTTGATTTTGCCATGGTAGGGAGACTCTTGACGCAAGTAACGCATTTCATTGCGAACTTCAGAGAAATCAAACAAACGGTTGGCATAAGTATTGAATAATTGATGACCGTAGTCTTCAATTCCCAAAGCTGCTACGTTATGTAATGCAGCACCTACAGCACGACGAACGCGTTGTTCAATAGCTTTTTCGTCATAAGAGGGACCCTTTTCCTGAGTCTTTTCATACTGCTCGCGGACGGATTTGTAAACCGATTGCAAATGATGCAACTGGATCAACCCTTCGCCCGGTTCGTAATCTTCTAAGAGGAAAAGAATGATGGTGATGATATCACGACATCCGGCTTCACCTAAAACGCCTAAGTCCGATAAAATACGGAGTAAGACTTTGCGGGCACGGTCAATATCGAAGGTGTTTGCTCTTCTGGCAGCTTCCATAGCAACTGTGAGATCACCCGGCTCTAAATTGCTGACGGAACTACGGATTGTGGCAATGGCTTCTTGCAGTTGCATTTTTTCCATAACAGATTTAATGACCGAAACGATTTCAACTTTGTTCAACGGTTTGTGGACAAAGAATTCAATTCCGCTCGCATAGGCCTGGCCGATTAGGGTTTGTTCTGAAACTTGAGAAATCATAATGAACTGACCATTATAATTTTTCTCGCGTAAATGTTGGATGGTTTGTACACCGTCTTGATTCGGAAGGAGGAGGTCAATTAGAACCACATCGGGGTCCATATTCGAAATTTCGACTTCGGCTTTTTCTCCGTCGTCTGCTTGGCCGATGACACGACCGAGTTCGTCCCCTTCAATAATTTTATGAAGAATACGGCGAATGCTGGGATCGTCATCCACTAAATAAAAAGTTCTTTTCATGATATTCTCACCTTTCGTATAATTTCAAAATTTGTAGTTTGTTATTATAAGTCTTAGTATAACACTTCTCGTTAGGG
Source organism: uncultured Eubacteriales bacterium (assembly GCA_964425745.1). Taxonomy (GTDB): domain Bacteria; phylum Bacillota; class JAAYKD01; order JAAYKD01; family JAAYKD01; genus CALCNS01. The sequence continues at coordinate 57,370 of CAYRNW010000005.1, forward strand.
AAATAAAGGGGTTTTGTAATAAAAATTTGAAGAATTTTGTATCTTAGCTTTCGATATAAATTGGATCATTTCGAGCTGCGACCATTAGTCAAATTTTTCCGATACCGCAGTATTGTAACACGCCTCGTTACAAGAATCAATTGTTATTTTAACGGGTCATAGGGGATTTTTCGGTAGAAATGAATGCTTTGGGTGGAAAAATAATAGATTATATACCACACAAAATCCGTGTTGCGATACAAAGAGGAGATGAGGGGTTTGAACAAGAAATTAACAAGAAATCAACGAAAAATGAGGCATCACCATGAAGTCGTGTATGATTGCAGAGAAACCTTCCGTTGCTGCCGATATCGCTACAACGTTAGGAAATTTTAAAAGAGAAAAAGGTTATTTTGAAAGCCCTAACATGATCATTACTTGGTCTGTTGGCCATTTAGTCCAATTGGTTCCACCCCATTCCTACACTCCTTTGTGGAAAGCTTGGAAGCGGGATACGTTACCGATGATTCCGGAGCAATTTAAGTTAGAAATAACCAAAAGTGGATCAGCCCAGTTCAAAGTTATTAAAGCACTGATTACTCGCAACGATATTTCTTACTTGATTAATGCCTGCGATGCGGGGCGCGAAGGAGAATTGATTTTTCGCTACTTGATTCAACTTATAGGAAGCAGGTTACCGAGCAAACGCCTCTGGATCTCTTCTCTTACGCCTAGTGAAATAAAGAAAGGGATTCATGCATTAGAGTTTCAAGCTTTCGATGAAATGAAGTATGAGCAGTTATATTACGCAGCCCGGGCTCGATCTGAGTCGGACTGGCTGGTGGGGATGAATGCTTCTCGAGCTGTTACTTTGGGGCAAAGAAAGCAAGGGAATCGTCAAGTATACTCCATTGGACGAGTTCAAACTCCAACATTGGCTTTATTGGTTCGAAGAGAGGAGGAAATTCTAAATTTCGTTCCTCAAGCTTTTTGGAAGTTGATTGTAAATTTTCAAAGTGAGGTTGGAGGTTACGAAGGCTCCTGGTTTCGCGCAGAAGAGGATCGCTTCTTTAAAAAAGAAGAAGGGGAAGCGATCGCCTCCTTGATCAAAAATCAGCAAGGACTCGTCATCAACTATAAAAAGCAAGAGAAAAGAGAATCCCCACCACAATTATTCGATTTAACAACCCTGCAAAGGGAAATGAATCGTAGAGTCGGCTTTTCAGCAGCGAAAACCTTAAGCATTGCTCAAGCATTATATGAGAAGCACAAAGTAATCACCTATCCTCGGACCGATTCACGCTATTTATCACCCGATATTATCGCAAGCTTTTCCAAAAGGTTACAAGCGATGATTATGCCAGAGCACCGGGAAACTATTGAAGCGATTTTGAAGAAGATTCCTCATTTGGGAGGAAGGTATATCAACTCAACTAAGGTTCGAGATCATCATGCTATAATCCCAACGGAAGTGCCGGTTCGACGCGAGCGATTATCGAAAGATGAATTGCTGGTGTTGTCGGCCATCCATGTTCAATTTATCGGAATTTTTTTGGAGGATGCGCTGTGGGAGGAACGCGAAGCAATCACGGTTGTTAAAGAGGAGTCTTTTAAAAGCAAGAGTAGAAGTCTGCAAAAAGCGGGTTGGCGAATCTTATTGAAGAGTGAAAGCAAAGAAGAGGTACGCACCCTTCCGGAGTTAAGAAAAGGAGTGGCAGTAAGAGTTGAAAACTACCGCTTAACGGAAGGGGTGACTCAAGCTCCACCGCGACACACCGAAGGAAGTCTTTTAGGAGAAATGGAAAGAGCAGGAAAAAAACTGGAAGATGAAACTTTGCAAGAAGTCATGAAGGATCATGGCTTGGGAACTCCTGCGACTCGTGCGGCAATTCTAGAACGTCTCAAAGCAATGAAATATTGTACAAACCAAGGAAAGCAATTGGTGCCAACCTCAAAAGGAATGGCTTTGGTTCGTGATCTCCCAACACCGGAGCTTCTTTCAGCTGAAATGACAGGGCATTGGGAATTCCGCTTACTTCAAATTCAACTCGGACTGGAAACGCCAGACCAATTCATGCAGGATATGAAAAAGCTGACCCAGCAACTGGTCGTTTCGTGTTATCAAGCTCCTCTTATGAAAGAAGAGGTCGGGCTGAAAGGCGGAAGCGAGCAGGAAACACAGGTCAAGACAACTAAAACAACAAAATCAACTCATACAACGACTTCCTCCGTTTCTGAGTTGACGTGCCCACTCTGTGCTTCCCCTTTGAAAGAAAATAGCAAAGCGGTTTACTGCAGTCGTTGGAATCAAGACCCCGCTTGTCCGTTTACGGTTTGGAAGACGATTGCAGGGAAGACTCTAACGGAATTACAAATGAAACGACTACTCCAAAAGGGTCAAACCGGTCTTTTGCGAGGGTTTCGATCCAAACAAAAGAAAAGTTTTTCTGCAAATCTGATCCTAAAAGACGGAAAAGTTGAGTTTGAATTTAATTCTGAGCCAGAAATTCGCAAGAAGAAGGATTCCACTTTGCTGAAGCATAATTAATCGTATAGAGCCTATTTAATGATGGACCGTCGTACTTTAATCCTATTTTATTCTTTCTAAAAAGACATAGACAAGAAAGAGAAAGTATGATAATATGGAGTCCGTCAAAAGCCGAATCCACGTGTTCGCTTTTGCTTTAAAAGCCGAAGTGGTGGAACTGGCAGACGCGCTACGTTCAGGGCGTAGTGAGCTAACGCTCGTGCGGGTTCAAATCCCGCCTTCGGCACCACATATGTCGGGATGGCGGAACTGGCAGACGCGTACGTTTGAGGGGCGTATGGGCAACCGTGTGGGTTCAAGTCCCACTCTCGACACCAGATTGGGCTCTGGCAAGACCAGGGCCCATTATCTTCATCTTGAATGCATAAATATTCACAAAAATACATACTTATGGAGGGAGTCAAATGGCAGATAAGCTATTGGACATTCGCAATTTATCCACTTATTTTTATACCGGTGAGGGAGTCGTCAAAGCAGTGGATGACGTTAGTTTTCACATTATGGAAGGTGAAACTTTGGCGGTTGTGGGAGAATCCGGATGCGGTAAATCGGTGACCAGTTTGTCTGTTATGAGACTCATCCCATGGCCTCCCGGTAAAATCGTCGGCGGAGAGATCGATTTTCAAGGAAAGAACATTTTATCGATGAGTGATCGCGAAATGCAATCGATCCGCGGCAATGAAATTTCGATGATTTTTCAGGAACCTATGACCTCATTGAATCCGGTATATACAGTTGGCTTCCAAATTTCCGAGGCCCTAGAATTACATCAAAAAATGAATTCACAACAAGCCATGACCAAAGCGATAGAAATGTTGCGGCTGGTCGGTATTCCTTTGCCCGAGAAAAGGGTTTATGAGTATCCACATCAATTGTCAGGAGGAATGCGACAACGTGTGATGATTGCCATGGCATTGGCCTGCAATCCGCGGCTTTTGATTGCCGATGAACCGACCACAGCGCTGGACGTGACAATCCAAGCCCAAATTCTAGATCTTTTGCGGAAACTGAAAGAAGAATTGGGCATGGCAATATTATTGATTACCCATGATTTAGGTGTCGTTGCCGAAATGGCACAACGCGTTGTGGTGATGTATGCCGGAAAAGTTGTAGAAGAAGCCGATGTGGTTTCAATTTTCTCAACACCGTATCATCCCTACACACAAGGGTTGTTGATGTCAATTCCAAAATTGACAACACGAGACGAAAAACTTCACGTTATTGAAGGTGTTGTACCAAATCCGGTTCATATGCCACAGGGATGCCGTTTCCGTCCCCGCTGCCCTTATGCTACGCCGCAATGTCAAGAAAGCGAACCGCCATTGATGCAATATGGAACCAGAAAAGTTGCATGCTGGAATGCAAACCTACCGGAAGGGGTTTAGAAAATGAATCAAGATATTTTATTAGATGTTAGGAATCTGAAAACGCATTTTCCAATCAAAAATGGTTTATTTTCTAAAGTTACTGGCTATGTTAAAGCGGTAGATGGGGTTAGTTTCACCTTACACAAAGGGGAAACTTTAGGCTTGGTTGGGGAATCAGGTTGTGGAAAGACGACCACGGGAAAATCGATTTTGCGTCTCAATGAATATGCAACGGGTGAGGTTCTGTTCGAGGGCGTTGATATTATGAAACTCCCCAAAGAAGAAATGCGAAAGATGCGAAGACAAATGCAACTCATCTTTCAAGACCCATATTCTTCATTGAATCCGCGTCTATCGGTTGGACAAATCGTAGGCGAACCTTTAGAAATTCATGACATTGCGCATGGAACGGAAAAAGAAGCCCGGGTTAAGAAATTGTTGGAAGTGGTTGGCTTGTCACCGTATCATGCACGTCGTTATCCTCATGAGTTTTCAGGAGGGCAACGGCAGCGTATTGGTATCGCTCGTGCATTAGCTTTGAATCCAAAACTCATTGTTTGCGATGAGCCGGTTTCTGCACTAGATGTTTCGATTCAATCTCAAATCCTCAATTTGTTGGACGAGTTGCAAAATGAGTTCGACCTGACCTATTTGTTCATTGCTCATGGGTTGGCGGTCGTAAAACATATTTCAGATCGCGTTGGCGTTATGTATTTAGGTAAAATGGTCGAGTTGTGCGACAGCGATGAGCTTTACAAGAATCCGCTTCATCCCTATACGCAAGCACTCATGTCGGCGATTCCTATGCCTGATCCGACTCTGACCAGGCAGAGAATCATTTTAGAGGGGGATGTTCCGAGCCCCGTCAATCCTCCAAAAGGCTGCAGATTCCATACTCGTTGCGTGAAGGCATTCGAACCGTGTTATCAAATCGAACCCGAATGGAAGGACATGGGCAACGGTCATAGGGTTGCTTGTCATCTTTGCCAGTCCTCTCCTTCGTGTTAGTTTTTGTGTCAATTTTCTTCTGTGTTTTGTAGTAATTTCAGTTTACACAAAACATTTGGTGCGCGATTAACCCTCTTTCTTCGTTTACTACATTGAGTGGTATATGAAGAAAGAGGGTTTTTGTGTTGGCAACGATCTTGAACAATCGGTTCTATTACGCTATGCAGAAGGCTTTAAACAGATAGCGGTAAAAAAATTAATTTTTTTGTTTCAGTGTCCGCAAACGCTATCTAACTCCGTTTACTATGGTGAAAGGCAAAAGGAGAAAGGAGGATACCATGAAACGAAAAAAACTTTAGGATACGTTGAGTTTTGATTTTCGGAATAGGGGTGAAAGAACTGAATACTGTTAGATTTGCCAGTAAAGAGTCTCGTGCATTTACAAAATCATTATAAGTCTTAATAATCAGCATTTTGTCACTATTTAGATAAAATTGCTTTTTTGCGTAATAGGTCAAACTTCGCTAACGAGATATATCACAAACTAGTAAAGATTCATCGCATGGTTGTTAAAAATATGATAAAAACGGTAATAATTCCTTGTAAATGCGAGAATTCGGCAAGATTTCGCATGCACAAAATATGAAATTAATAGCACAATATAGTATTGTGTTATATTGACTATTCAATTTGAATTATATATAATTATATCGAACTTTCGGTAATTACTCCTGCAAAGATGAGAGAAGCTTTCTATTTCTTCGTAGAAAAATCTACTATAATGCGATTCAGTTAGGAGGGGTAGAACAATAAGGTTAAACGAAAGGAACTATAAATGCTACTATTCTAAAATACGAGGAGGGTATTTAGTATGGTGAAGATTCCGAAATTCATAGTTTTGGTTATTACTCTTGCTTTGACGCTTTCGATGGTGGGGTGTAGTCAAGCGGATACACCCGAGAATAATAATGAAGGAGTGAAAACATCCGGTAATGACGTAGTAGTTGTGAACGAATCTACGAGTGACAAAATTGAAGCAAAGCCCAATAGCGCTCCATCAGATGAGATAGTAGCATTTATCTCCGAAGCTGAAGAATTAGTTAAGTCTGTTAATCAGGTTGACGAGTTACGGAGGTTACTATTTGAATATGAATTCGTTACCGATGTGCAAGTTTTCCGAAACGACAGCGATTCCCAAAACGCAAAGCTTCAGATTACCGAGGGTAAGGTGGAAAAAGGAACTGTAGTAATTGTATTCTATGGTGAAAACGGCGAGTCTTGGATTCAGTACACGAGACATAAGACTTAATACGAATTGATTTCATAAGAGGTTTTACTGAAGTCTAAAAAATAGGGAGGGTTTATTATGAGAAAAATTTGCAAAACACTAATGATGGTCTTGGTATTATCGCTTTCGATTTCCTGTTTAACTTCATTTTCTTTCGCATATCAATCTCAAGAAACAGGTATAGACAAAGGAATTACAGAACCAAAAATGTCCGCGAAAGATATAAGCGGAGATTACGAAGGCAGATTGAGCGAATATGTCCCGTTATTTGTTGAATTAGTAACAAAACAGAAAAGATCGATGAGTTGATTCAAAGTGTTAATACCTTAAGCGACGATATTGAGATTAGCGACGTGAAGGTTTATGAGTCTGCTTCAAGCTTAATAGAAGGCAATCGTGTTTATGATGGCTACTTATCAGAAGGCATGGTTGTGAAAATCTTTTATGATTACGGTAAATCGTGGATTGAACACACAAAAGTGACACAAGCAAACGAATTGGGTTCAAGCGAAGATTTAAGTGGTACTCGTAATCTTTATGGTTTTATATTGCCTTTGAGTGATATGAATTTGCACACTCACGTTATTTGCCTTTCTAATTGCTCACAATATAGTGGGTGTATCAAGTGTCAGTTAGATGGTAGTGGCACTTGGCGTGGAAGTCAACATAATGGTATTGATGTCAGTTGGAGTGGGATAGATGGAACAAGTATTTTAGCCGTTAGAGCTGGAACAGTTACAAAGGGGTATGATTCCGCGGGCTGGGGACATTGGGTTAAATTAGCACACAACAATGGGCTAAGTACGTTGTACGCACATATGCAAATTGGATCGTCTGTTTCGGGAACGGTTTCACAAGGAGCTACTCTAGGAAGTGTTGGTTCAACAGGAAACTCAAATGGACCACACCTTCACTTTGAGGTATACAACTCAAGTAATTTCCGTGTTGACCCTATGCCTTACTTACATGGTGTTGACCCAGTAGCTATCAAAAATTACAAGATTGTTGATGGTCCTCTGACAGTCAGAGCTTCTGCAAACTCTTCGTCCACTTCGTACGGAACTCTTTCAAATGGTACATCTGTTTCGATTACTAATATACAGGTTGGAGGAAGTTATGTCTTTGGAAACATTTCTTCAGGAACACATAGCGGACGTTGGGTTGCAATAGGGACTGTTGCTGGAGGTGTTTATGCTACCGACTAAACCAGCACTTGGATGGTGATTGATGGGCCATTGACAATTCGTGCTTCTGCTTCGACATCTTCTACAAGCTACGGCACTATTTCAAATGGCACAACATTTACAATAAACGATACGGCTTTGAGCGGAAGCTATGTCTTTGGGAAAATTTCTTCGGGAACACATAGCGGACGTTGGGTTGCTTTAGGAAACGGGTCTTCAAGATATTGTATGACCCCTATTTTTTAAATTTTTGTAACACATAGTCGATAAGTTACAATAAGTTGCATAAATTGAAACAAGATTAAGATAGACATAGTTTGCAGATATCTGGTAGAATGAAGCTACCATACCATCATTCTGAAAGCAGACAGCAAACCATGTCCCTGTCTGAAAGGAGTCTTGATTGAAACCACCACCATCGGGTGAACGAGGATGGCTACAGAGAGATTATCGGAGCAGTTGAGTCGTTTGTGTCAATTTTCTAAACATTCAAATTCCCTCCTCATACAGAGAAGGGAATTTTTTATTTAAACAGAACTTACCATAAGTTAAATGTAAAAATGGAGTGAATGAAATGAGAAAGCTTTTTTGTGGGATGATGACCGCAGTGATCATCCTTTTGTCAATGACCCAATATGAAGTACAAGCCCAAGGTATAGATTTATTAGCCGATGCTACTTTGCTCATGGTGGCCGAAACCGGACAGATTTTGTATGAAAACAACAGTCAAGTACCCATGGCCCCGGCCAGCATTACGAAAGTCATGACACTTTATTTAGTCATGGAAGCACTTGAGCAAGAGGTCATCCACCTAGATGATATCGTAACAGTCAGTCAAAGAGCTTGGGAGATCGGGGAGTCCTCCATGTTTTTAAATCATGGAGATCAAGTCACCGTCGATTTGCTGATTCAAGGACTAACGGTTGTTTCCGGAAACGATGCTGCCATTGCTTTGGCGGAGCATGTATCCGGTAATGTGGAAGACTTTGTGAAGAAGATGAATGATAAGGCTCAAGAATTGGGGATGACCCAAAGCCATTTTCAAAATCCTCATGGTTTAGATGCGGCCAATCACCGAATGTCGGCTGAAGATATAGCCATCCTTTGTAGTGATTTGTACACTCATTATCCAGAAGTCATATCGTATTACACTCAAGAAAGCTTGACTTACGGCGGGATTCAGCAAGAGAACCGTAACCCACTCTTGGGCAATGTACCAGGAGTTGACGGGATTAAGACGGGTTTTACCGATGAAGCAGGATATTCTATTGCTGTCAGCGCAAAAAAAGATGATTTACGGCTAATTGCTGTGATTTTAGGGTGCGAAACCGAAGAAGTTCGACGAGTCGAAGCAGCAACCTTGCTGGAATATGCCTTTACCAATTTTCAAGCTCATACTGCTGCTACAGCTGGGGAAGTCTTGGGTCAAATACCAGTTCGTAGAGGAAAAGAAGACTGGGTTGACTTTGCTGCACAACAGAATTACCCCATTATCATCGAAACCGGTTCCGAAGCAGAAGTGACGGTAATCTTGGTGGCTCAAGCAGATCTAACAGCACCCATTACCGAAGGACAAGAAGTGGGACATTTGGAAGTCAGCTATCGAAACCAAATTCAAGGTCAGGTACCCCTAATTGCTACCAAAGAAATCGTAAAAGGTAATATTTTTAAAATCATTTGGCAGTCGATCACGGAATTTTTTAATAATATTGTCAGAATCAGCAAATAACCCTCTGTTCAGAAATGTTCAAGTATGATATAATTTTTTGTGTTGCGCCCGTAGCTCAGTGGATAGAGCGCTAGGCTCCGGACCTGGAAGCGGGGGTTCGATTCCCTCCGGGCGCACCAGAGTACTCAAATTTTGCCCGCAAGGGCAATTTTTTTTGAGCTAGAACAGTTTTTGTTGTCACTTTGTTTGCGAGAGTGTATAATAAAAGAGGGGTGCTGTAGATGATCATTGATCGAATCATTCAGCTCATGTTGCTGGTTTCTGTGATCCTGTTATTCTTGGTCATAGGATTTTTGCTGGTTGCGATCGGGGCGGTTGTACCCGGTTTTTTGGATGAGCTCTTCGTGATTGGACTTCTCATTCTTTTTGTTCAATGGCTCTGGCAATACAGAGACGCCTCCGGGCGGGAGAACTTTTTTGTGCGTGAGTTCAGAAAAATATATTTGGCTGCCCTAACCAAAGAAATCCGGGGTAAGGTCATTGATTATCGTAGTGATCGAGGTTTTTTTGTCTTACAAAGCGGGACTCGAGCGTATCGCTTTGCTTTGAATGCTCTCAAAGAGACCGATCGAAATCTTTTAGAATCTTGGCTTGATGACGGGGAAGATGTGCTGATGATCGTTTATTTGAATCTTTTGACCAGAAAAATGAGTCATTATGAATTCCCGCTCAATTTGGGATGAGGAGGAACAACATGCGTTTTACTTTAGCCGTTTTGGCTTCCAATGGAACGGCAAACTTGATCCGCTTGCTCAAGCGAGGGGGAGGGACTTCGTATCCTGGCTTGGTTGCACAAAAGATAGACCCAACCATATTGTCAAAATTGAATGCACAACTCAAACGCGGAAGCGTGCTCGTGACTGGAACCAATGGAAAAACGACAACGACAGCCTTGATCCAAACCATATTAAAGCAATCAGGACTAAAAGTTCTTTACAATAAGACCGGTGCGAATATGTTAGCCGGGATTATTGTCTCTTTCTTAAGAGCTGCGGATGCTTTGGGTAAAATTGAACATGATGCCGCGGTGATTGAAACCGACGAAGGAGTATTCCCTCAATTGTGTCAAACCATTCATCCGGAACTGGTAGTCGTGACCAATTTTTTCAGGGATCAACTCGACCGTTACGGAGAACTCGATAAAACAATCTCTTATATTCGCATGGGGCTTTCCAAACTTCCAAAGGGAACGAAAGTGTTGTTGAACGCTGATGACCCCATGGTGGTAGGGCTGTCCGGAATCGAAGGGCTGAAGTATTTTTATTTTGGTCTTGAAGACCCAGAAATCGCTTTCCAAGAAATGAATCAAACGGCAGAGGGTAAATATTGTCCACGTTGCGGTACGATGTTGGGTTATCGTCATTACTATTACTCCCATATGGGGGATTACCGTTGTCCCAATTGTGGATTCTCTAGACCAAAACCCACCTATTTTAGTGATAACATTCAATTAATGGGTTTAAACGGAAGTCAATTCCAACTTCATGATACGAGCAGCCAGGGTATTGAAATTTCAACCAGTTTACCGGGGCTTTATAACATCTACAATATTTTAGCAGCAAACGCAGCCGGCGATATCTTGGGTATCGATCAGAAGTCGCGTCAAACAGCAATAAAGGGCTTTCAGAGCGTCTTTGGCCGTATGGAGCGAGTCCAAGTCCAAGATAAACAAATCATTATGGCATTGGTGAAAAATCCTGCTGGCTGGAATGAAGTCATGCGTACGCTCTTTCAGCACCACGGAAAGTATCATTTATTAATTGCGTTGAACGATCAGATCCCGGATGGAACCGATGTTTCCTGGATTTGGGATGCAGACGCAGAACAATTGAGTGCCGTTTCATCCAGTATTACCGGGTTCACAATCAGTGGGTCTCGAGCCTATGACATGGCAGTACGTCTTAAATATGCCGGTTTGGATCTTAAAGCAGAACAAGTTGAAATGGATATATCAAAGGCTTGGGAAAAGGCGCTGGTAGACACCGTACCTTCAGGGATCTTAGTGGTCATTCCCAATTATACTGCCATGCTAGCACTTCAGGAAGTCATGGCAAATCAAGGATATGTCAAACCTTATTGGGAGGATAAAAAATGAAACTGAAAATCGGGCATCTTTATCCAAACCAAATGAACCTTTATGGAGATAAGGGGAATATTATCGCGTTACAAAAACGTGCTCAGTGGCACGGCTTAGACGCAGAAGTGATTCCTCTTTGCGAAGGGGATACCTTTCTGAAGAATGATTTCGATGTGCTTTTTTTTGGGGGAGGTCAAGATCGAGAACAAAAAATCATCGCTGAGGACTTGCTAAAAATCAAGAAGAATTCAATTTATGATGCAGTTCATAACGGGGTTGTGGTTTTAGCGATTTGCGGGGGGTATCAGCTTTTGGGTGAATCATTCAAAATCTCCGAACGTGAAATCTTGCAGGGCATAGGAATTTTTGATACTTGGACTGTGGCCAGTAATAAGCGACTCATCGGAAATGTTGTAGTTCAAACCGATTTGTTTTCTAGAACATTAGTGGGATTTGAAAATCATAGCGGTCAAACCTTTTTGAGACCTTCAGCAAAAGCACTGGGAACAGTACTGGCCGGATTTGGAAACAACGGTGAAGACAATCAAGAGGGGTGTATAACGCATAATGTGTTTGGTACCTATTTACATGGTGCACTATTACCAAAGAATCCAACGTTTACCGATCACCTCCTCAAATTGGCACTTAAGCGCCGCGAAGAGAGCTGGAAATGGCAGCCAATTGAGAGCGAATTAGAGAATCAGGCACACGCAATTGCAGAAAAAATAGCAAAACACTCCAAAATAAATCCGGTAGTTCAATGAAAAATTCCTGTTCGGCTATTGACGAACCAATTTTCTTGGGATATAATACATCCTGCTTGGACAAATTCCTTGTTTAACGGAGCTGTGGTGTAGCGGCCTAACATGCCTGCCTGTCACGCAGGAGACCGAGGGTTCAAATCCCTTCAGCTCCGCCAAGTTTTTGGCACGGTAGCTCAGTTGGTAGAGCAGCGGACTGAAAATCCGCGTGTCGCCAGTTCGATTCTGGCCTGTGCCACCAGGAATGCGGAAATAGCTCAATTGGTAGAGCACCACCTTGCCAAGGTGGGGGTTGCGAGTTCGAGTCTCGTTTTCCGCTCCAAACCCCGTGGGGGCGTAGCTCAGCTGGTATGAGCGCTACCTTGACACGGTAGAGGTCACGTGTTCGAACCACGTCGCTCCCACCACGGACTTCTTAGAGCTGTTGTACAGCAGCTCTTCTTTTTTATTCGGGGCGTAGCGCAGCTTGGTAGCGCGTTTGGTTCGGGACCAAAAGGCCGGAGGTTCGAATCCTCTCGCCCCGACCACTGTTATAAGAAACGGGAAGGTGAATGTCACCTTCCCGCTATTTTTTTACCAAAGATTTCTTCGTTTGAGTTGACGATAAAAGAGATAAAAGACAGATACCGATAAAAGGATGACATAGAGATATCCGTATTTCCAGGGGATCTCCGGCATGGAGGTGAAATTCATTCCATACCAACCTGCGATGAACATTAGAGGAGTAAAAATTGCTGTGATAATGGTCAACATGGTAATGACGGTGTTCTGTTTTAAGTCCAAAGATGATTGGTAGATTTCTCGCACTTCCCGTGAATAATCTCGTATAAACTGGGTACTTCCTCGCAAGCGTTCCGCTCGCTCCGCAAAAAGACGGAAAAGAAACAAACGATCAACATCAAAACATAGATTCTCGTTGGTAGCTAAGTTATGAGCGATTTCAATAATTTGGGTATAAAAGTTTTGCAAGACCAAGAGGCGTTTTCGAATGTTGATCATATCACGATTAAAATGGCCATTCTTTCCTTGGCCGATTGCATCTTCCATTCGTGCGATTCTTTCTTCTAAGTCTTCTAAAACGGCAATATCGTCCCCGGTAAGCTCGTCGAGAAAGCTATATAAGAACCGCTCCATATTTGCCTCATGCCAGTAATTTTCGCGGGTCATTTTTTGCAATATCGTAGAGACGATTTGCCTATGATCAATAAAAACGATTCTACCGGGTTTTATAAAAAAGCTAAAGGTTTCATTTCCCTTGCTGAATTCTTCGCCGGGTAAAACGATGGTGCCTAAATAATAATCATGATGAGTTTCAATTTTATTGTAATGGATTTGAGCAGGATCTATGACCACTTGCTCGCCGAATCCGCAGGATTGTTGGATCGACTGGAATTCGGATTGATTGGTGATGGCAAGAAAAGATTCAGGCCAGTCAACACAAATCTGAGATCCCTGATATTGTAATGATGTTTTTCCAAAAGTATAGAGTTCTATGGAAATCTTCCCCTTTTTTCATTCGTATAAAATCAGTATATCATATTTTTCGCGGAAATGAAGCGGAGGCTTGATTTTTTTTTGACGCCATGCTATACTTTTCCCCGATACATTTGAAACATGCTACTGTGGCTCAGTTGGTAGAGCGGCGCACTCGTAATGCGCAGGTCGCCGGTTCGAATCCGGCCAGTAGCTCCAAGCTCAAAAAGGGAGCCGCAGTTGCAGCTCCCTTTTTTCATAGCTAAATCATTTCTCGGTTCTAACCAATAAAAATACTCGCCCGCAAAATGCAGCCGAGTCTTTTTATGTTTGCAAACACTTCATATACTGTTGTTGAGAACTTAAAGTGCTCTCTGGACTTTGCCGGAACGGATACAGCGGGTACAAACGCGAATGCGAGTAGGGGTTCCACCTACGATCGCATGCACGGATTGCAGATTGGGCGCAATCACTTTTTTATTTCGATTTCCTCTTTTGGAGATCAAATTCCCTGTTGTAACGCCTTTGCCGCAAATTTCACATACTCGTGCCATGGTTCCACCTCCTTTGGTGTTGCCAAGTGTTGAACATTCGTATTCTATCACAGAAATCAAATCTTGACAAGCTTTAATCATGAGAATTTCTGAAAATTTCTCTTTTCATTTCTTAGGTTTCAGTGTAAAATAGAAGTATAAGAAATCAATCCTCGATTTTTAAATAAGGAGGCGATTCTTTTGGCAGAAGAAATTAAGAAAGAATATATAAATGCCGAAGATTTACAAAGAATGTTTCGTGCTGCTACAAACCAGCTCTTAAGCAAGAGAGATAAAATCAATGCTCTCAATGTTTTTCCGGTTCCTGACGGAGATACAGGTACCAATATGTACTTAACGATGAAATCAGCGATTGACGAACTCGCTGCAGTCGACCATTTGTCGATTACTAAAGTATGCAGTGCTGTCAGTTTGGGGGCTCTCATGGGGGCAAGAGGAAATTCCGGTGTGATTTTATCTCAAATCCTGCGCGGTATAACCCGATATTTAGCACAGAAAGAAAAAATCAACACAACCGAGTTTGCGAAGGCCTTACAAGAAGGGGTTCAGGCTGCCTATAAAGCAGTGATGAGACCTACAGAGGGAACTATCTTAACGGTTGTCAAAGAAGCTGCCAAAGAGGCTTCTGCACAAGCTCGCAGTCATCGCGATTTTTATTCCTTCTTAGCAGTGGTTATTAAAAAGGCTGAAGAGGCACTGGAGAAAACCCCGGAGCAATTACCGGTTTTAAAACAAGCTGGTGTCGTCGATGCCGGAGGAGCCGGATTGGTAGCCATTTTACAAGGCTTTCATCAGGTTATTAACGGAGAAGGGGTCGGAGATGTGCTTGATGAACAGCTTACAGAAAACCCGAAAGCAATGAATGTTGCTCAGGCAGTTTTAACCGATTCAGCTGAGATTGAGTTTGCCTATTGCACCGAAATGATAGTTTTAGGTGAGAATTTAAACGAAGACACCCTATTACAAAAGTTAATTCCTTTAGGGGACTCTCTGTTGGTGGTTGGCGATTCAAACATTTTGAAAGTTCATGTTCATACCAATCATCCCGGTCGTGCTTTGGAAGCAGCTTTGGAAATGGGAAATTTGAGTAAGATTAAAATTGAAAACATGCGAGAGCAGCATCATCATTTGATTATGGAATCATTACCCGTAGAAGAAGTGACGATACATCAGTCGGGGACAACCTTTGAGAATACCATGCAAGAAAAGCCGATTGCAATCGTTGGCATTGTAGCCGGAAGCGGATTAGCCGACATCTTCAAAAGCCTAGGAACGGATTTAGTAATAGAAGGTGGTCAGACGATGAACCCCAGCACGGAAGATATCGTGCGTGCGGTCGAGCAAGCGCCCTCTCAAACCGTGTTCGTTCTACCGAACAACAAGAATATTATTATGGCGGCCCAACAAGCAAAGCTCATCAGTTCAAAACAAATTTTTGTGATTCCGACCACAACGATTCCTCAGGGGATTGCAGCTTTGTTAGCCTTTAATCCTGAATTACAAGATTATGAAGCTTTGGCAAATACAATGGAAGCAGCCAGTCAGGATATTGTGACGGGGCAATTAACTTATTCAATACGGGATACGATTGTCGAAGATCAGTCCATCCACGAAGGGGACTATATTGCTCTCTATGACGGACACATCGCTGCGGTTTCTCCAGATCGCGAGATTGCTTTAGATCAGCTCATGGATAAAATATTAGAAGAGCCTCATGAGATTGTTACGATTTATTATGGTCAAGAAGTATCGGAAGAAGAAGCTCGAACTTACCTAGAAAAGGCACAGACGCGATATCCGAATCACGAAATTGAACTCTATTACGGAGGTCAACCCGTTTATTATTACATTATTTCAGCCGAATAAAGAAGCGAACGTTGAATCGGGACCGCAATCGGCGGTCCCTTTTCATTGGAAAGGGGGAGAAGGTCTCGCATAAAATGGATACGCATTTCGGTATACAACAATTGCAAGGTGTGGGTCCGAAACGCCTGACAATGCTGCAGGAAATGGAGATTTTTTCTCTCACGGATCTTCTTCATACCTATCCCAAAAGTTACCAATTCCAAGAAAAGAGAGACGGCTGGCCGGAAGCCCCCCTACCTGCTTATGATATTCTTATCGATACAACGGTTTCTGGAACTGCCAGTATTTTTCGGAAGAAGAAGCTCGTGATGGTCAGACTTCCGTTAACCGATGAACAGGGCGTTAAAATAACTGCCATTTGGTTTAATCAACCGTATCGGAAGAATCAATTTCCGATAGGGAGCAAGCTTTGGGTTTTGGGACGCTGCACTCAGAAAGGCTCATTTCGTTCGATTCAAGTCAAGCAATGTGGGATCGGAGCCGGAGTGGGAGGGTACAAATCCTTCTATGAGCTACCTAAAGGGATCTCTCAGAATCTATTTCGTCAATGGCTTCAGGAAACGTTTTCTCATTTCGATGAGATTGAAAAGGAACTTTGGCCGGAGTCTTGGCTAAAACGCTTGCCCATCTCCATAAAAGAAGCCTTGTGGCAAATTCATTTCCCCTCCAATGTTGAAACTCTTCAACTCGCACAGCAGCGCTTGATCTTGGATCAAACACTGATCCTGCAACTGATGCAGCAGACAGGTTCCAAACATTCAAACGGAATTGCTCAGCCCTGCTCTAATCAACAGCATTTGCTTTGGAAGAAGGGTTTACCTTTTGAGCTGACCGATGCACAAAAGAGAGTCATACAGGAAATTAGGGCCGATATGGCACAAGAGACCCCTATGGCTCGTTTTGTACAGGGAGACGTTGGAAGCGGAAAAACAGTGGTTGCGGTAGCTGCGCTCCACCAGGCGGCTGAAAATGGATATCAAGCTGTTTTTTTGGCTCCTACGGAGTTATTAGCTCGGCAGCATGCTGAAAGCATAGTTAAACTACTGCCAACAGAAATCCCTCTTTATTTATTAACGGGAAAATCTTCAAAGACGGAACGGGAGAGATGTCAAGAAGCTGCGAGTGCGGGGGTTCCTGGGGTTTGGGTAGGCACCCATGCACTTCTAACAGAGAGCATGACCTTTCTCAACTTAAGTTTATTAGTAATCGACGAACAACATCGCTTTGGTGTGCTTCAGCGTAGAAAGTTACTACAAGATCGTTTACGGACACCAGACTTTCTAAGTTTATCTGCAACCCCGATTCCCCGGAGTTTAGCCATGCTCCTTTATGGAGACATGCAAGCAAGCATTCTTGATCAACTGCCGCCTAATCGTCTCCCCATAAAAACCGTTTGGGTACAAGAACCCAGTCGGGTCGAGAAGTTGATGAAATACTGTTTGGACGAGATGCTTCAAGGACATGCAGTCTATTGGGTTTGTCCTAGTATCGAACAGGCAGAGGATGCCGAAGAAAGGATGCCATCGGTAGAAGAACGCGAAAAAATCCTCAAAACAATTTGGCCAACTGACCGCTGGGCTACCTTACATGGGCAAATGAAAGTGCAAGAGCGTCAAGAAGTCATGGAGCGTTTTGAGAGCGGAGCACTTTCTGCACTTTTGGCAACGACGGTCATAGAAGTTGGTGTTGATCAGCCCAAGGCGACGGTTATGGTCATAGAAGGGGCAGATCGGTTTGGATTAGCTCAGCTTCATCAGTTGCGAGGAAGAGTAGGCAGAGGAAACCTGCCTTCCTATTGCGCATTATTGACCTCGGGAACAATAACATCAACCGCCGAACAACGAATCAAAGCTCTATGTGATTCTCAAGATGGATTCTACCTCTCTCAGTTGGATTTAGAATTGCGGGGTCCCGGTGAAATTTTAGGAACCAGTCAAAGCGGATTCAGTGATCTTTTGGTTTTCCGTTGGCAGGTTGAGGAGAATACGCTTGCAACCATTCGTACCTGTTTAGAAGAATGGAAGAAGGGTATTGTTCAGATTCCCTCTGAACTATGGCAAAGAATTGTTCAACGTTTTTCAGAAAAACCCATGGCATAGCAGAAAGTAGGATTGTAGTATGAGAATAATTGCCGGCAGTATTCGGGGCCGTACTCTAAAAAGCCCAAAGACCGATGCCACACGTCCCACTGCAGATCGGCTCAAAGAGAGCCTTTTCAGTATTTTAATGCCAAAGCTTTGGCAAGCTCAGGTTCTTGATGTGTTTGCCGGAAGTGGAGCCTTAGGGTTAGAGGCATTGAGTAGAGGGGCAGCTTTTGCTACATTTATCGAAATGAAGCCTGCCACCCTACAATTAATCCAAGATAATATAGGGTTATGTGGCTTCGAGGATCAAACAAAGATTATTTTGGGGGATGCACTGCAAAAATTAAAAAGCTTTCGACCCAATCAAGCAATTGATTTGGTATTTATAGATCCTCCATATCAGAAGGAACTTTGCGTTCAAACCTTAGAGATATTAGCGAGTGTTTCCTGGTTGAAACCAACTTCTCTCATCGTCATCGAGCATCATCTCAAAGAAATTCTACCCGAACGGGTAGGCAGACTCGTGCGCTACCGTCAAGTGAAACAAGGAGAAAGTGTTTTATCCTTTTATCAGAACGCCGAGGAGGAGTCACAAACGTGAATTGGTTAAAGGCGAACCGGAAATATATTGTCATCTTTTGTATTCTGTTGGGCGTAGAGCTCGTGTTTCTTTATTACCCTTTGAATTACATTGTTTATCATGGGGGTCAAGCAACCGATTTAGCTCCTTATGTTCAAGTGCAAGACGGGGACCAAGATGACGAAGGGGTCTTGTATATGCTGAGTATTTTTACTTCAAAGGCCAATGGAGCCCTTTGGTTGCGAGCCCAATTTGACAATACCATGGATTTAAAACCCATTGAAACTGTGATGCCCAGCGATATGACCATGGAAGAGTATAACGAGCAAATGAAAAAAAGCATGGATGACAGCCAAAAAAAAGCCACCCTTCTTGCACTTCAAGCAGCAGGAATACCGGTTGAAGTGCAAGGTGGTGGTTTGATCATCAATGAATTTACTGAAACAAGTCTCATGAAAGATATGTTGCAAAAAGGAGATATCATCAAGAAATTTGAAGGTCAAGTGATGCTCCTCAATGAGGATTTGCAACGACGCTTGCTGCAATACCAGCCAGGAGACGAGGTTTCTTTACTTGTCGAACGAGATCAACAACTCTTGGAAATAAAAGGAGTCTTGAGCCAAGATGAATCCGGAAAAGCTAAACTCGGGATCTATATAGCCTCCACACCTTGGGAACTGGTCCATGATCGTGTGATTACCTTTCAAAACGAAGAAATCGGTGGAGGTTCCGCAGGAATGATGCTTACACTGGAGATTTTGAATCAACTCCTCGAAGAAGATCTCACACAGGGCTTCAAAATTGCAGGAACAGGAACAATACGTTTAGATGGCAGTATTGGACCGATTGAAGGCGTAAAGCAAAAATTACACGCTGCCGAAGAAGCAGGAGCATTGTATTTCTTAGTAGCCTCAGAAAACTCAGAAGAAGCCAAGTCCTATGCGACAAAAATCAAGGTTGTGCCAGTGGCTCGGTTAGAAGAAGCGCTTGCTTTTTTACAAAGCTTACCACAGTAAGACCGACACATTAATACCGAATGGGCTGTTGTGTCAACCAAATTCCGGGTTGCTGTGCTTCTTGTGATAAAGCAATTTCCCAAAGAGCAGAAGCCAAGCGGTCAATTTCCAAAAGCCGCTGTCCATAGTGATTTAAAGCATCAGATTGTTTTCTGGGGCGTGTAATGACAGGTATCGGCGAAGAGGTTCGCCATTCCGATAAGATCTTTTGTCCGATTTGATTATAGGCTAAAACCATGGCATAGGGGAGATGTTGATCTTTGGCAGGAATGTCCTCTTTACGGATTCCCAATAGTAATTGAAAAAGACTCCTTTGTAACTTGCTGTAAGGGTAGCGTTTGCTCTTGACACGGTGGATCAATTCGTCTAAGCTACGGCTATCTCGTTTTGTAATCCAGCGATGTTCTAATCCTTCTGTCATTTCCGGAAGTTGTTTCAACTCTTCCGTTGTGCTTCGTTGTAAAAGCGTTAGAATCTGAGGGGCAAAAGCTTCGGCCGATAATAAAATTCGGTTTAGCTTGCGTTGTTCTTGCAAAGTATCATAAGAAACCGAGGGTAAGTACTCTCGCAGCTCCTGACCTTCTGAGAGCGCTTTCCGAATTGCGGTAGCGCTAGCCATGGGCTGGAGAAGATCATCTAAATAGCCCGCTCCCACTCTGGGAATACTAATCGCAAGTAAAGAACTATCGTATTGTTGAATCGCTTTTAAGTACGCAATGGCTAAAATATTGTTAGGGCTTTTAAGATGAGACGACAAATGAGAAAGTTGTGGATGCTGCTCCAATGATTCGGTCAAGGTTTTGCCAAAATTACCGCCACGTTTGTGCTCGGTTTTTGCCAGAAGCTGTAAAGGAACATCTTGACTTAAGACAGAGGCGATTTCCTTCAAAACAGCCAGATTTTCGGATTCAGCACCAAAGCTGATCGCTTCAATTCCTGGCAATTGATCCAGCAATGAGACGCCACCTTGTGCAAAAAGATCGGCATGATGCAACGAAAATACAGTAGGAAGCATGATCACGAGATCTGCACCATGAGCAACCGCGGTTTTTGCTCGTTGCCAGGGATCAAGAATCGCAGGGGTTCCTCGTTGAGTGAAAAACCCGCTCATGACCACAACCACGGCATCGGCACGACTTTTGATTTTCGCTTGTTTCAGCTGATATTGATGTCCAAAATGAAAAGGATTATACTCTGCAACGATTCCGACCATCTTCATGATGCCACCCCCTCTTTATAATTCATTGTAACAAAATTAAGGGGTCGGTTCAAGAAGTTTCCATCGATATTTAATGAAACTATATATTGACAAACTACTCAAAAAAGGATACAATATCACGCAGACTAAATCGAGGTGATACGATGATTTTGCCGGTTGCCGAGTTAAAAAGACTGGTAGGAGAGCAAAAGAAATTTCAGTGGCAGGAACCCGTTTCTAGCTTTGATTTTACCGACATGGACATGTCCTTAATCAGCCCTGTTGAGGCTGAGGTAACGGTCGTTAATGTTGGAGATCGATTTCTGGTGCATGGTTCGGCCAAAGCAGAGATGAAAATGACCTGTTGTCGCTGCTTATCGGAATTCCCCCAAACGTTGAATGTGGAATTGTCCGAGCAGTATCTTTTTGTCTCCAAAGGGGAACCTGAGGAAGATGACGAAGAAGAAGATGAAGAGGATCGCTATCTACCTGTGTTAGCCGCAGATCAAATCGATGTCAGTCGCTTATTGGTTGAGGCGTTTTTTAGTCAATTACCCTTGAAAATGCTTTGCCGAGAAGATTGCTTGGGCTTATGTGATCAATGCGGGGCGAACCTCAATGAAGGTCCCTGTCAATGTCAACCTCAAGCAGTAGATCCCCGGTTTGCTATTTTGAGTCAATGGGGAAAGAAATAAAACTTTGTTCGATCATTCCAACCTATGAATGATAAAGAGAACACCAAGAAGGAGGTGTGAAGAATGGGTGCTGTACCAAAAACAAAGACGTCCAAAGCGCGTCGTAACAGTCGTCGTGCCAGCAATTTCCGTCTTGGCGTTCCCGGCTTAGTTGAATGCCCCCAATGCCACAAACCGAAACTATCCCATAGTGTATGTCCTGAATGTGGATATTACAAGGGTAAGGAAGTTGTAGCAATTCAAGAATAATTGTTTTCAAACAATGCGAACAAGCCCCTGACTTCAGGGGCCAAGCCCCTGACTTCAGGGGCTTCTTTTCTTGCTTTTTTACAGTTCCTTCAGTATAATAAAAAGCAAAGGATGTGAGGTTATGAAGACAATCGCGTTGGATTGTATGGGTGGAGATTATGCACCTTCGGCAATTATTGAAGGCGCTATTCAAGCAGCTACAGAGTTTAATTTACCTTTGTTGTTGGTTGGGGATGAACATCAGATCAAGCAGGAACTCGACAAGCTTTCAACGAAAGGTTTAACGTTGGACATTGTTCCAACCACCGAAGTCATTACGTTTGAAGATGCACCGGCTCTCGCTGTGAGGCGAAAAAAAGATTCATCCATGGTCGTTGCTCACCGTTTGGTCAAAGAAGGACGTGCAGCTGCTGTATTTTCCGCCGGAAATACGGGTGCGATTATGGCATGCGGGCTTTTCATCTTGGGTCGAATTGAAGGCGTAGAGCGGCCTGCTTTAGCACCGATGTTACCCACGGTTGCTAAGACACCAATCTTACTCTTAGATGCCGGAGCCAATACTGAGGCGAAACCTCAACATCTTCTTCAATATGGTCAAATGGGAAGTGTGTATCTCAGACACGCAACCGGGAATCAAAATCCAAGGGTTGGGTTAATCAACATCGGAACGGAACCGGAGAAGGGCACGGAATTGTATGTGGAAGCTCATCGGTTGTTGAAAGAATCCAACTTGAATTTTGTTGGCAATGTCGAAGCCCGGGAACTGTTTAAAGGGGAGATCGACGTCGCCGTCTGCGACGGTTTTACCGGAAACATTATCTTGAAACTAACCGAAGGCTTGGTAAGAAGTTTCGGAGAGATGATGAAGCAAGAACTTACCGCTGATTTTCGTGGTACCGCAGGAGCCTTGCTCTCCAAACCGGCCTTGACTCGTTTTAAGAATCGCCTAGATTATAACGAATACGGTGCTGCTCCATTATTGGGAGTGAAAGGTATTTGTTTGAAAGGGCATGGTTCTTCCAATGCTAGGGCGATTTATTCGGCGTTTCGCGTAGCAAAAGGCTTTTTAGATCGTAATCTTATCGCAGAGTTTTTAGAACAAATGAAATAAATGAACAGGGGAGATTGAATTATGGATACGTTTGAAAAAGTAAAAGAGATTATTGTGGAGAAGCTCAAAATCGCTCCTGAGCGAGTCACCTTGGAAGCAGATTTCAAAAAAGATTTTGAAGCAGATTCCATAGACTTTTTTGAATTAGTCATGGCTGTGGAGGATGCTTTTGGAGTAGAATTAGAAGATGATGCCGTTGTCGGAGTTGAAACCGTTGCCGACGTCGTCAAATTCTTGAATGCAAAAATCTAAAGTTAGGGAGAGGTTGTTCGACATTCGGGCAACCTCTCTTCACAATGAGGTGGTGAAAACGTTGTTGACCGAACTTCAGACTCATTTATTGTTAGCCCATCAACCGGCACCGATGTTGGAACGCGCCTTTTGGCATAATTCCGCGGTCTATGAAAAAAGCAAAGAACCCTGGCAGGGAAACGAACGCCTGGAATTTTTAGGGGATGCGGTTTTAGAGTTATTGGTTTCTCATTGGCTCTTTCGTGCACATCCATACGAACCGGAAGGGAGTTTGACGGCCCTTCGTGCTTCTTTAGTTTGTGAAGAAAATTTAGCAAAATGTGCAAAGCAAATAGGGTTAAACCGTTGGATTATCCTTGGCAAAGGCGAAAAAGCCGATGGAGGCAGTCTAAAACCCGCGATTTTAGCAGATTTATACGAAGCCGTCTTAGGAGCGATTTTTGTAGACTATGGGTTACAACAAGCGGAAGAGTTTCTGCAAAGAACTCTGTTGAAGCAAGTCGATCCTAAAAGACTGAAAGAAAACTTGAATCGTTCGTGGAAAAATCTTCTCCAAGAATGGGTGCAAGGACAAAACCCAAATACCACGATTGCTTATCAAACCGAAAAAAGTGGTCAAGATCATCTTCCTTTTTTTCAATCTCATGTTCTGATTGATCAGCGAATTATGGGAGAGGGACAAGGAAAGAGCAAAAAAGAAGCAGAGCAAAGGGCGGCTAAAGCAGCCTACATTGTGCTGAATCCACAGTGGAATCCGGAGGAGAACGCAGACAAGGAGTGAAATCATGTATCTTAAAGCCATTGAGTTGGTGGGGTTTAAATCCTTTGCCGAGCGTGTTCGTCTCGATTTTGCTGAAGGCTTAACGACGATTGTCGGAGCGAACGGAAGCGGAAAAAGTAATATCGTAGATGCTGTTCTGTGGGTCATGGGAGAGCAAAATGCGCGAAACCTACGGGGAGCGAAAATGGAGGAAATCATTTTCTCCGGCAGCGAAAAACGTCGAGCCGTCGGAATGGCAGAAGTAACGCTGATTATCGATAACCAAAGTCATTTGTTGCCGTTGGATTATGAAGAAGTTTCGGTGATGCGTCGTTTGTTTCGAGATGGCACCAGTGAATATTACATCAACCAGCAACAGTGCAGGTTAAAAGATATTGTTGAAATGTTTTTGGATACCGGTGTGGGCCGGGACTCCTTTTCCATTATTGGACAAGGTCAAATCGATGAAATTCTTTCCTACAAACCTGCGGAACGTCGAGTGATTTTAGAAGAGGTAGCGGGAATTGCGAAGTTTAAGTTTCGTAAGAAAGAAGCCATGCAAAAACTTGACCGTTTACAGGAGCGGTTGCAACGCGTCGATGACATTGTTTCCGAACTGGATGCTCAAATTAATCCACTTATGCAGCAAGCACAGCAAGCTGAACTCTACCTGAAACTCAGAGACGAGTTGAAAAAGTACGAAATCACCTACTTGTCGCGTGAATATCGTCGAATGAGCACGGAGCGAGTAGAACTACAACTTCAAAATAACCAAGCGATGGATGCTTATTCAGCAAGCCAAGCACGCACCGCAGCTGAAATGGCCATTTTAGAAAAAATGAAGCTGGAGCAGATCCAACTCGAACATAAAATTGACAGTATGAATCAGCAGAGTAACCAGCTACGAATCAACATGGAGCAATTTTACGGGGAAGAAAAAATTATTGAAGAGCGGATTCTTCATGACCGCAGCTTATTAGCACAGGTATCAGAAGAAGAACGATCTGAAGAAAAAAGGCAAGCAGAAATTGTTGAACAAATCCAAAAGCTCACCCTGGAACAAGAAAAAAACGAAATCGAAATCCTCACACTACAAAGGGAAATCGAGAAAAAACAAGGTATATTTGATGAACTTTTAACTCAAGAAACAAACCGCAAACAAGAGGAAGGCGAACTTCAAGAGCAAAGCAATCGGACTCTTCAGACCTTGCATAGTATCAAGGGTCGACTAGAAGGACTCGTACGAGAGCAAGATACCATACAATCTCGATTAGAGCAACTGACCCATGCCAGAAATGAGTCGATTACGGTTTGCGAATCTAAAAAATCTCAAATGCTTGATTTACAAGCACGTCTTGAGAAAAACGCAAAGGAAACTCAGGAAAATGAAATCGTCTTAAAAGGCAAGGAATCGGATTATGACGAGCTGCAAAAAGAACTGCTCAAGCTCCAAGACCGAGTGCAGCAGCTTCAAACGGGATTGAGAATCAATACCGGAAGACTTACCATGATCACAGAATTGAGTGACCAAATGGAAGGGTATCATAAAGGCGTTAAAGCGGTTATGAGTGCCAAAAAGCGGAATCCACGCGAGTTTCAAGGAATCCACGACACGGTAGCGGGCCTCTTCCATGTTGAAAAAGAGCACGAAACAGCAATCGAAATGATTATGGGTAACTCCCTACAAAATATCGTTGTCGATCAGCCCAAAGATGCTGAAACTGCGATTGAGTGGCTCAAAAAAGAGAAAGCCGGTCGCGCCAGCTTTTATCCATTAACAACGGTACGGGGCAATCGAGACCATAATCTCTGGCAGCGAATTCAAGGGAAAGCCGGAGTGATTGCAATTGCATCAGACTTGGTTCGTACCGATGAACCATACCGCAGCTTGGTTGAAAGTGTTTTGGGAAATGTCGTGGTTGCAGAAACACTACCCCTTGCCAATAAAATCGCCCAAGATCTAAATCATCGCTACCGAATCGTTACGTTGGAGGGAGATGTCATCTTTCCGGGAGGTTCGATTACAGGGGGGAGTTTATACCAGAAGGGAGTTTCTCTACTGGGGAGAGACCGGGAAATCCAAGAACTGGAAACTCTAGTCGCAGAACAGAAAAAGCAAATTTCTTTGTATGAAACGGAGTTACATTCTCAAACGCAACAGTCCGAACAGAAAAACAGAGAGCTTTCCGATATAAAGAGGAATCGCAATGATTTGGAGCAGCAACACCGACAATTACAATTGACCCAACGATTACTGCAGGCAGAAATCGAATCAAAATCCGGAAACTTATTGAGGCAAGAACTGGAGCTTCAGGATCTGCAGAATAAGCAAGAACTACTAAGCGGTCAAATAGACGAACATCGTAACCAACTTCTTCAAGTTCAAACCGAGGAGACAACTCTCAGACAACGCTTACAGGCCTGCCGGGATGCAGATCAGTCAGATCTCCGATATGAAGCTCAGAATCAGCTGCAGCAATTCGAAGTCAGTTTTGCGATTGTACAGCAAAAAAAAGCAGAAATGATTCAGCAGAAGGGACAACTGGAGGAACGAATTCTTCAGGTTGCCGAGGACAGCAAAGCAAAGAAAATACGCTTCGCTGAAATTACGGAGCGTATTCAAGAAAATATTGAGGAATTGGCGCAGATACAAGAAAAATATCGCCTGACTGCAGCACAACAAGAACAAGCAGATATCAACTTTCAAGCAGTCAAGGAGCAACGCGGACGCTTTCGTGAATCCTTGGCAGAACAAGATGAGCAGATTTTTCAAGCTCGTAAAGCGGAAGACCGACTTCGCGAGCAAGCGTATCATAAGAGCAGCATCCTAACGAAGTTAGACAGTGAATTGCAGTACTTGTTGGACAAGGTTCAAAACGATTATAACCTTGAAGCGAAGGATTTGCCGGAGGAACCGCTTGTTGAGGTAGACGACGGCGTTGAATTGCAAAAGACCTGTACCAGATTGCGCAATAAAATTCGCGATATGGGCTTAGTCAACTTAGGAGCGATCGATGAGAAGAAGCGTCTTGAAGAGAGGAAATCGTATCTAACCGAGCAAGGAGAGGATATCCGGGTTTCTTGTCAAGGAATCTGGAAGGTGCTTGCCGAAATAGATAAAGATATGGAACATCGCTTTGAAGAGGCTTTTCAACAAGTAAATCATCATTTTCAACAAGTTTTTACCCAGCTTTTCCAAGGTGGCTTGGCTCATTTGCAATTGACTGATCCAGGAGATCTTCTCAATACAGGGTTAGATATTATGGCACAATTGCCCGGAAAAAAAGCTGGAAATTTAAGTTTGTTATCGGGTGGAGAACGGGCGCTCACGGCAGTTGCATTACTGATTGCAATTCTCCAAGTCAAAAAACCTCCCTTTTGCCTTTTGGATGAAGTGGAAACTTCTTTGGACGAAGGCAATGTTAAAAGAGTGGCGAAGATTCTACGCAGTTGTTCCGGGGACACCCAAATCATCTCGGTTTCTCATCGTAAAGGCATGATGGAAGAATCTGATGCACTGATTGGTGTTACCATGCAATCTCCCGGAGTCTCTACCGTAATTTCGGTTCGCTTCGGAGAAAAAGAAAAACAGGAGTGATCGCATGAGCTTTTTTGCGAAACTAAAGCAAAGTTTGTCCAAAACCCAAGAGGCGTTTGTGGGCAAATTAGAGCAAGTTTTTATGAATTTCAAGAAGGTTGATGAAAATCTTTTTGACGAATTGGAAGAAATCTTGATTTCAGCAGATCTAGGAGTACAGACCACCGATAAACTTCTGACCAGTTTGAGAAATCGCGTCAAAAAAGAGAGACTCGAAGACGGTCAAAAAGTAAAAGAAGCCCTTCAAGAAGAAATGGCTGCGATTTTGGGGAGAGAACCGTCCCCACTCAATATTAGCAGTGGCCGTATGAATATTGTTTTGGTGGTAGGTGTCAACGGAGTTGGGAAGACGACCTTGGTCGGCAAGCTGGCCAATCGCTACCATCAACAGGGTCTAAAAGTCTTGGTTGCTGCCGCCGATACCTTTCGGGCAGCCGCAATCGATCAGCTTTCAATCTGGTGTCAACGCGCCGGGGTAGAGATGATTCGCCATCAGGCCGGTGCCGATCCTGCGGCGGTTGTCTTTGATGCCATCAGCGCCGGGAAAGCCCGGAATGTGGATTTGATTCTAATCGACACTGCCGGACGGTTGCACAATAAGTCTCACCTCATGGAAGAGATGAACAAGATTTATCGCATTATTCAACGAGAAATTCCAGAAGCACCGCATGAAACCTTATTGGTTTTAGATGCAACAACCGGACAAAATGCCGTCTTGCAGGCCAAGGCCTTTCGAGAAGTCTCCAAAGTGACGGCGTTGGCGTTGACTAAATTGGACGGAACCGCAAAAGGTGGAATCGTCATCGCAATCAGTGATCAGCTTAATATACCAGTCAAATTGGTAGGCTTAGGAGAGGGAATCGAAGATCTTAAAGATTTTGAACCCGCACTCTTTGTCAAAGCGCTATTTGACCGTCAGCCAGAGAATTTGCATTAGCAATAAACCTCATTTCAAATAAGGTGTGTGAGCTACATGGCCGCCTATCATTTACCACCCCAGCTGAACATCAATCAAGCCGGGAACATCGAGATTCGTGGAATTCTGTTATCAGATATTGCAAAGCAATTTGGAACACCTCTCTATGTCATGGACGAGGCGTTGATTCGTCAACGTTGCCAAGAATACTGGGCTGGGTTTTCAGACTACCCCAACGCACAGGTTGTCTATGCCGGAAAGGCCTTATTAAACCTGGGTATTTGCCGTATTATGGAAGAAGAGCAGATGTTTTTGGATGTGGTCAGCGCCGGTGAACTCTACACGGCATTACAAGCCAACTTTCCTGTTGAGAAAATTCTTTTTCACGGCAACAACAAGTCTGAAGAAGAACTCTATATGGCGGTTCATCATGGTGTTGGACGCGTGGTTGTCGATAATCTGGATGAGCTACAACGACTCGAGCATATTGCAACACAGCTCGAGAAACAAGTTCAAGTGATGGTGCGGATTACGCCCGGGGTGGAAGCGCATACGCATGAGTACATTCGAACTGCGCAGACGGATTCCAAATTTGGGATTGGAATCTTGGATCATCAACTTCATGACGTGATGCGTAGCTTACAGGGGAGTCCTTTTTTGAAGCTAACCGGGATTCATTGTCATATTGGCTCACAGATCATGGAAGAGGAGCCTTTTAGTTTGGCGGTCGATCTTATGATGAACTTCATGAATCAGGTTTATCTCCAATACGGAATCCTAATGACAGAGCTTAATATGGGTGGTGGAATTGGTATTCGATATACCGCAGAAGACCGACCCCTTTCACCGATAGAAGTCGTGCGCCACATCGCAGAACAAGTGATGTTATGCGCCAATCGATATCGGTTTCCTCTCCCCAAGCTTTATTTAGAACCCGGACGTGCAATTGTTGGAGAAGCCGGAGTTACTTTATACAAAGTTGGTGCTTTCAAAGAGGTTCCGGGAATCAGAACCTATTTACCGGTTGATGGAGGCATGTCTGATAATCCCAGGCCTGCTTTGTATCAGGCCGTTTATGAAGCCATGGCGGTCGATCAAGCCAACAGGGAAGCAAATCGGTTGGTACATCTCGCCGGAAAGCATTGTGAGACCGGCGATATCTTGATCAAGGATCTCCGCATTCCGGAGATGCAACCCGGAGACTACCTGGTGGTGTTTTCCACCGGAGCATACAATTATTCCATGGCCAGTAACTATAATCGAGCATCAAAAGCAGCAATGGTTTTAGTCAGTAGCGATGGTTGCCATCTTTTACAAGAACGAGAATCCTATGAGGATTTAATTCGGCTAGACCGAGTTCCACCTCATTTACGAAAAGAGTAATAGAAAGCAGGTTCTTCATGTTTGGTTTGGACTCGAATTTCCTTTTGTATTTACCAGGGCTGCTCATTGCCTTGACGGTACACGAATTTGCCCATGGGTATGTTTCCTTCCGTCTTGGTGATCCTACTCCCAAAATGCAGGGACGGTTATCCTTAAATCCCGTGCATCATATCGACCCTATGGGCTTTATCATGATGGTGTTTTTTAGGTTTGGCTGGTGTAAACCTGTTCAAATCAATCCTTACTACTTCAAAGACAAACGTCAGGGAATGCTTTGGGTGGCATTAGCCGGTCCCTTAGCAAATTTTATCTTTGCTTTATTGACCGCAGTACTGTTTGGGGTTTTGAGCTTTGTGCTTCCTGTCAGCCTTTTCTACAATTCCATCTTTATCCAAGTAATATTTGGAATTCTTCTCTATAATATCAATTTAGGACTCTTCAATTTGATTCCCATTGCACCTTTAGACGGGTCTAAAGTTCTAGAAGGATTGTTGCCTCCTGCATTCGCATATCGGTATCAGGCTTGGATGAGCCAGTATGGCATTTTGATTTTATTGGCAATCATGTTTACCGGTGCTTACCGCTATATCATCGGACCGATTGCCGGGAGTTTGCTGAATCTGATGTTATCAATTATACAAGCATTCCTATAAGGAGATTAAACAATGGAGCAGCTGAATCAAGAATTCCACTTTCAGAGTACTCCCGAAGAAACCGTGGAGTATGTTCGAAAAGACAAGGAACGAGTTTTAAAACTCTGGATTGCTCAATGGCTTCAAACGATGGAGCAGAAGTGGCTTGAAACGGGGTTTGACAGCGAAGAAGCATCTTCATGGATGGTTTTGCTTGCAATCTTACTGGAATGGAAAATGCAATTGTTGCTACCGAAACCCGTTGTTGAAATCGAAGAAGAACCCTATGATCGAGAAGCTCATATTGAAGAGTATCGACTGATTCAAAAAACCGCAAAAAAGCTTTCGGAATTAGCCGACGAACGATCTTTTTGGTTGGCTCGGGAAATCGATGATAAAACACTGGGTGTAGAACCTCAAGATCGATTGCGTCAAACCGGACTTTTTGATTTATTGCAGGCTTTCCAAAGAGTGCTTGCGACGGAAGAAATCGATGAACCCGATGAAATCATTCCGGTTGAAGAATATGATTTAGAGCACCAAATGAATTATGTCATGACCCGAGTAGGACAATTTCAAGGCAGAATTTTGTTTCAACAACTCTTCAGACCCGGAAGTAGCAGAAATCTTCTGGTTGCAACCTTTTTAGCATTACTAGAGCTGGTGCGCTTACATCAACTGCAAATTGAACAGACGACACCCTATGGAGAATTGTGGATTGGAGTGATGTCAAATGGATCCGGACCAAGCACAGAACCAGGTGATTCCCTTGAACCAGTTCCCGGCGGAGAGGGAAGAGGGACTGATTGAAGCGTTGCTTTTTATAAGTGGCGAGCCTGTCCCTAGCCTTCGTTTAGCGGAGTTGTTGGGAAAACCGGTCGAAGAAATAGATGAACAACTCCATCAAATGGCTACGCGCTGGGCAACGGATCTCAATCGTGGTTGTAATCTTATTCCAATTGCGGAAGGATGGCAAATGGTTACCAAGAAGGAATATGCTGTACTTCTAAAGGAATTCTTTCAAACGCTTAATAAACCACGCAAGCTTTCAGCAACGACCCTGGAGACCTTAGCGATCATCGCAAGCAGGCAACCGGTCACCCGACAAGATGTTGAAATGATCCGTGGGGTTAGTGCAGACTATGCCATGGGTCAACTTTTGGCGTTGGGTCTAATCGAAGAAGTGGGTAAGAAGCAAGGAATGGGTAGAGCAAATCTCTATGGCACAACACAAGAGTTTTTGATTCATTTTGGACTTCGTTCATTACAAGATCTTCCCGAGAAGCTTCAGTTTTAGGAAAGGATGTTAGAACATGCCGTTTATTACTTTAGAAGGTATCGATGCTAGTGGAAAGTCAACTCAAATTCGTTATTTGGAGCGCAATTTAAAACAATTGGGAGCCAATCATGTCATCGTCACCCAAGAACCGGGCGGAACAGTCGTAGGAAAAGAAATCAGTCATTTGGTTCTCAAACGAAAAGAATTAGATATTTTTCCTTCCACCGAAGTCTTTTTGTTTGCTGCGGACCGTAGCCAACACGTGATGCAAATTGTCAAACCAGCACTTGCTGAAGGAAAATTCGTAATCTCGGACCGGTATGTTGACTCAAGTCTGGCTTTCCAGGGAGCCGCCGGAATGCAGACAGAGTTCATTCAAGCGGTCAATCAGTTTGCCATATCCGGTGTGAAACCCGATCTAACCATTTGGCTCGATATTCCTGTGGAAGTCACACTAGAACGATTGGATTTACGTGGTGAAAGTGACCGTTTAGAAAGCAAGGGCGTTAGCTACTTAACACGAGTCCGTGAACTGTATCAGAATATGGCTGAGATGGAACCGTATCGTTTTGTTCGTTTCGATGGTACACAGAAGCCGGAAGTGATCGCAAAACAGATTTCAGCACTTTGTAAGGAGCGTTTCTTCCGACAATAAGTCAAATGTCGGAGAACCGGAAAATTTGGGACTTCTTGGGTTTTGTTGACTCTCTCCTGGTTTTAAGGTATAATATTAAGTTGTAACAGCGCAATCT
Organism: uncultured Eubacteriales bacterium; assembly: GCA_964425745.1. Taxonomy (GTDB): domain Bacteria; phylum Bacillota; class JAAYKD01; order JAAYKD01; family JAAYKD01; genus CALCNS01. Next base: position 89,649 of record CAYRNW010000005.1, read on the forward strand.
ATGTGCTAAAGAGGAGTGAGAGTTTGCAAAGACAAGATATTCGTAATGTAGCTATAATCGCCCACGTTGATCACGGCAAGACCACCTTGGTAGATGCTATGCTTCGCCAAAGCGGAACCTTCCGGGCTAACGAGCAAGTTCAAGAACGGGTCATGGATTCCAATGACTTAGAACGTGAACGGGGCATCACCATATTATCTAAAAACACAGCCGTTCAATACAAGGGTGTGAAAATCAATATTGTAGATACTCCCGGACATGCCGATTTCGGCGGAGAAGTCGAACGAATTTTAGGCATGGTCGACGGGGTTATCTTAGTTGTCGATGCTTTTGAAGGCGCAATGCCCCAGACAAGGTATGTTTTGAAAAAGGCCTTAGCTCGGGGCTTAAAAGCCGTGGTCGTTATTAATAAAATCGACCGTCCCGATGCCCGAGTTGAAGAGGTCGTTGACGAAATCATTGATCTGTTCTTATCGTTGAGCGCAGATGACGACCAACTCGATTTTCCGGTAGTCTATGCTTCTGCAAGGCAGGGAATTGCTGGCCTTGAACTTTCAGATATGAAAGATAATATTTCTCCCATTTTTGAAGTGATTTTAAATACAGTACCGGCTCCGAGTGGCAATGCCGAGGGTCCTTTCCAAATGGGCATCAGCACCTTGGATTATGATGAATACGTTGGTCGTATGGCGGTCGGCAAGATTATGCGCGGCACCGCACATGTCAACCAGCAGGTCGTCCTTTGCAAAACCGATGGTAAGATTGCGCGCGGTAAAATTGCCCGCCTTTATACCTTCTCCGGGTTGAAACGCAAAGACGAAATGGAAGTTTCGGCGGGAGAACTGGTTTCGATTGTTGGATTAGATGATATCAACATTGGTGAAACCATCTGTGATCCGGAATACCCCGAAGCTTTGCCGATGATCAAAGTCGATGAACCCACCTTGTCGATGAACTTCATGGTCAACAATAGTCCTTTCGCAGGGCGTGAAGGCACCTATGTCACATCACGTCATTTACGGGATCGTTTAATGCGCGAGCTGGAGAAAAACGTTTCTTTACGGGTTACCGACACCGATTCACCCGATTCCATGGAAGTTGCCGGTCGTGGAGAGCTGCATTTATCCATCCTTATTGAAACCATGCGACGCGAAGGTTATGAGGTGCAAATTTCAAAACCTAAAGTTATCACCAAAGTGGTCGATGGCATCTTAGTTGAACCAATTGAGTATTTAGTACTTGATTTACCCGAAGATACCATGGGACCAGTTATGGAACTTTTAGGCCCTCGTAAAGCCGAGATGAAAAATATGCATCATATGACCGATGGTCAAATCCGTTTAGAATTCACCATTCCTGCGCGTGGCTTAATTGGTTTCCGCTCCGACTATTTAACCTTAACCAAGGGTTACGGGATTATGAACCACGTATTCCATAATTTCGAAGAATATAAGGGCGATATCGGTGGTAGAAGTCGAGGTGTCTTGGTTGCATGGGAAGACGGTGTAGCAACGCCGTATGCTCTTCATGCATTAGGAGACCGAGGGATTATGTTTATTGAACCGACGACCGAGGTATATCGGGGTATGATTGTGGGAGAAAACACTCGCGAAGACGATATTGATGTCAACGTATGCAAGAAGAAACACATGACCAACATGCGTTCTGCTTCCGCCGATGAATCATTACGCTTAGAACCCCCTCGCAAATTGACCTTGGAACAAGCCATGGAATATATTGAAGACGATGAATTAGTAGAAGTGACCCCGCATAGCATTCGCATGAGAAAAAAGATTTTAGATGCTACAGCACGGTATCGGGTAGCTCAAGGGAAAAATGCGTCGCGCATAAAAAGTTAATGAAATTTCAAGAGCATGATTGCCCACAAAGCGGTCATGCTTTTTTGTTTTCTTACAGGAATCAAGAGAATGAAAACCGAATATAAATAAGAGTACTCTCGGAAAGGGGGCAAACCCTTGGACCTTATAAAAACATTGAATCCTGAGCAGCAAGCGGCTGTTCAACAAACCGAAGGAGCATTGCTAATCATTGCAGGAGCCGGTAGTGGCAAGACCCGGGTTCTAACCTACAGAGTAGCCTATTTGTTACAGCAAGGGGTCTACCCGGAACGCATTCTGGCCATTACCTTTACCAATAAAGCCGCCTTGGAAATGAAACATCGGATTTTAGAAATGGTGGGGGAAGCGGGGCAGAATATTTGGATTAGCACCTTCCACTCCATGTGTGTAAAAATCTTGCGCCGGGATATTGAGGCCTTAGGATTTAAGAAGAGTTTCACCATTTTAGACCAGGATGACAGTCGGCGCATTATCAAACGCTTGATCCAAGAGAGGAACCTCGATGACAAAAAATATACGGTTTCAGCGGTCTCGGAAGTCATTGATCGAGCAAAAAACCAAATGCAATCTGCCGGTGATTTGCTGAAATCCGCCCGAGACCCTTTTGGCAAAAACGTTGCAGAAATTATGAAATCGTATGAGCGTTATAATTTAGAACATCATTCTTTGGATTTTAATGATTTACTCAATGTGACAATCCAGCTTTTCAAACAAAATCCTGAGGTCTTAGCCTACTACAGCGAACGTTTTCAATACATCATGGTGGATGAATATCAAGACACCAACTACAGCCAATACTTACTGATTAAAATGCTCAGTTCCGCACATGGAAACCTTTGTGTTGTGGGAGACGAAGACCAAGGCATCTATTCGTGGCGCGGGGCCGATATTACCAATATTCTCAATTTTGAGAAAGATTATCCCCAAGTGACAGTCATCAAATTAGAGCAAAATTATCGGTCAACCCAAGAGATTTTAGATGCGGCACATTGCGTGATTGAGCATAATCGCCAGCGTAAGGGTAAAAAGCTTTGGACGCAGCGTAACAGTGGGCAAAAAGTCATCCTTTTAGAAACCGAAAACGGTAGAGATGAGGCCCGAAGTGTGATTGCCATGATCGAAGAGCTAAGCAAAGAAAAGAAGCTGGACTATGATCAATTTGCAATCCTTTATCGCACCCATGCACAGTCGCGTAACTTTGAAGACTTATGCAACGAACAAGGAATTCCCTATGTTTTGGTGGGGGGAATCAAGTTCTGGAATCGTAAAGAGATTAAAGATATTTTGGCGTATTGCCGAGTCATGGTCAACCCTTATGACGATGTTTCTCTGCATAGAATCATCAATGTTCCAAAACGGGGCATCGGTAACACCAGTTTTGAGCATATTCGAGCTTTTGCTCAAGAGATGGGCATCCCCTATTATGCAGCGTTAGAAGAAGTAGATTCAATACCAAACTTACAGGGGCGCGTCGTAAAAATCGTCAAGGATTTTGTGACTTTGCTCGACAATTTTCGCAAGCTTTCATCGTACTTATCCATTAGCGAAACCCTAAAGACGGTAGCCGAAAAGAGTGGTTACCTCACCGAGCTACAATATAACAATCTTCAAGAGCAAGAGGAGCGGCGAGAAAACGTCGGTGAATTAATTAATGTGGCTGCTGAATATGAGAAGAAAGAAGATATCGATAACACCCTGGAAGGCTTTTTGACGAATGCCGCTTTGTATAATCAGGATGAAGAAGATCGCAGTGAAGATGTGGGACCTCGAGTACGACTGATGTCGTTGCATGCAGCCAAGGGCTTAGAGTTTCCGGTTGTCTTCTTGACCGGCATGGAAGAAAATGTGTTCCCTATGGCTCGGGCGAGTTTTGATGAAAATGACATTGAAGAAGAGCGTCGGCTTTGCTACGTTGGAATGACAAGAGCAAAAGATCTTCTCTTCCTAACCTATGCCCAAACCAGGACTACCTATGGATTCACCAATTATAATCCGCGTTCGCGGTTCATCAATGAAGTAGATCCCGGCCTTTTACAGGTAGGGTTGCATAAAGCAAAATCGAAAAAAATGGAAGTAGACCCCATCAAACCGGCTGCGAATCCTTTTCAATGGGATACCTGGGGCAAAGAGCATTCCAAAAAGCAAGAAATCCCTATTCCCAAATCCAACGTGCAATCGAGTAAACCTAACACCAAAACAGAACCCGTCAAGGCGTTGACCTTTGAAGTTGGGGAACAAGTCAAACATAAAATTTGGAATATTGGGACCGTTACGAAAGTAGAAGGTACCAGTGATAATCAGGAAATCTATGTTGATTTTCCCGATGTGGGAAGCAAACGACTCATCGTTAAATATGCTGCATTGGAGAAGGTGTGATGATGAAACCGGAAGACGCTTTGAAAGAAATGCAAAGGCTACAGCAATTGCTACAACGCTATGACCATGCATATTACGTTGAAGACAATCCCATGATCAGTGACGGCGAGTATGATCAGGTCTTCAAAACTTTACAAGCATTGGAAGAGCAATTTCCTCAGCATGTCGATGCCAATTCACCCACTCAGCGGGTGCGCGGCATTGTACAAGAACAATTCACGCCTCATCGTCATCGAGTCGTGAAACAAGGCTTGGACAATGTGTTTGGCGGAGAAGAGTTAAAAACCTGGTTGCGTCGGATCGAACAAGAACACCCCAACCCTACCTATGTCGTAGAACCCAAAATAGACGGACTTACCATTGTCTGTACCTATAATAAAGGGCAATTAGTGACCGTTGCAACTCGTGGCGATGGTGTCACCGGAGAAGAAATCACCAATAACGTTAAAACAATTCGTTCGGTTCCGTTAACGTTGAGAGACGAAGTGGACTTGGAAGTGCGCGGGGAAGCCTACATGCCACGTGAATCCTTCCAACAACTCAACGCCGAGCGGGAGCGAAGTGGAGAACCCCTTTTTGCCAATCCTCGCAACGCAGCGGCGGGTTCCTTACGTCAATTGGATTCCTCCATTGCGGCTTCCCGAAATTTAAACGCGTTCTTTTACAGTGTGGAGTGGGCATCTCCTTTTCAAATCACCACACACGAAGACTCATTGCAGTGGCTGATGCGACAAGGACTACGGGTCAACCCGTTGCGTTTGCGCACTTCTGACCCCGAAGAAGTCATTGCGTTTTGTGAACTTTGGCAGAACAAGCGTGCAGACCTCGCTTATGATATTGACGGGTTGGTCATCAAAATTGACGATTTTCATCTGCGTGAAGAACTCGGTGTGACTGCTAAAAGCCCTCGTTGGGCGGTAGCGTATAAGTTTCCCATGGAAGAGGTTGCCACGACCCTACTCGATATTGAATGGACGGTGGGACGCACCGGTGTGGTCACCCCAACTGCAATTTTAGAGCCGGTGCAAGTGGCCGGAACGACCGTCAGTAGGGCTTCATTACACAATGAGGATTTGATTCGTGAAAAAGACCTCATGTTTGGAGATCGGGTTTTGGTACGCAAAGCCGGGGAGATTATCCCGGAAGTTGTGCAAGTTTTAGGGGAACATCGCGATGGAAGTCAGAAACCGTTTGTAATGCCAACCCACTGTCCGGTTTGTGAACATGCTTTGTACAGAGATGAAGGGGAAGCTGCGTGGCGATGTACAAATTCGGCTTGCCCAGCCCAAATCGCAGAGAATATCATCCATTTTGCCACTCGCGGTGCCATGGACATAGAAGGCCTAGGACCTCAAAATGTTCAATTGTTATTAGAACATCAACTAATCTTCGATGTTGCCGATCTATACGATTTAACCGTGGAAAAGCTCATGAGCTTACCGAGATTCGGACAAAAGTCCGCTGAAAACTTGATCAAAGCCATAGAAGATAGTAAAACAAGACCATTGGAAAAATTGATTTTTGGATTAGGTATCCGTCATGTAGGTCAAAGGACTGCACAATCGTTAGCCAAACAATTCGGTAGCTTGGATAATTTGAAGAATGCAGCAGAAGCAGATTTGTTGCATATCGAAGATATCGGCCCCAAAGTAGCACACAGCATTCTTAATTATTTTGCTCAACCTGAAAGCAAGGAGCGTCTGCAAAAATTAAAAGCTGCTGGTGTTTCTATGGAGAATGTGAAACTTGAAGCGTCTCAACAAGAGCATATCCTTCAAGGATTATCCTTTGTCGTCACCGGAACTTTGGCTCACTATTCTAGGCAGGAAATAAAAGAAGTTATCGAGAACTTAGGGGGTAAAGTTACAGACTCCGTCAGCAAAAAAACATCGTATGTGCTGGTGGGAGAAAATCCGGGTTCGAAAGCGGAGAAAGCCAAAACATTGGCGATCCCCGTTCTCGACGAACAGGAATTTGAACGCTTACTCAAGGAAAGGAAGTAATGTATGAAAACCAAAGTTTTAGGCCAATCTGGCATTCAAGTCACCGATTTATGTTTTGGAGTTCTTCCCATGGGACCGGTTCAACGCAATATTCCCAAATCAGAGGGGATCAAGATCATTCGTGAAGCAGTCGAGAAGGGCATCACCTTTTTAGATACAGCTGAAATGTATAAAACCCATGACTTTATTGAAGAAGCGCTGCGCGGTTATCAAGGTGAAGTTGTTATTGCCACCAAATCGGCTTCTGCTACTTATGAAGCCATGGCCAAGAGCGTGGAAAATGCTCGAAAAGAGTTAAACCGTGATGTGATCGATATCTTCCACCTACACGCTGCCAGAGCCACCCACACGGTGTTTGATGAGCGTGCAGGGGCCATAGAGTGTCTGCAAGATTTAAAGGCGAAGGGCGTCATTAAAGCAGTCGGTATCTCGACCCATGCGGTGGATGTATGCCAGTTAGCTGCTGAAAAGCCTGAATTCGATATCGTTTTCCCGATCATCAATAAATTAGGTATGGGTATCATTGAAGGTGATTTAAATGGAATGTTAAATGCCATTGATGCTTGTTACAAAGCCGGTAAAGGCCTTTATGCCATGAAAGCGTTGGCCGGGGGGCATCTTATTGGTGATTTGGTAGAAGCCATTAATTATGTTCGCAACATGGAAGCCTTTGCAAGCACGGCTATTGGCATGGTTACCAGCAAAGAGTTGGAATTGAACCTCAAAATCTTCAATGACCAAGAAATCAAACCAGAAGAGCTCCCTTCACCGGAAGTCAACAAACGCATGATTGTTTTAGGCAATTGCGTGGGCTGTAGCAAGTGCGTTAAAACCTGTCCCAATATGGCCATTAGCATCGTCAACAAAAAAGCGGTGATTGATCATGAAAAATGCATCTTGTGTGGCTACTGTCGTCCGGTATGCCCCCAGTTTGCTTTGCGATTAGCATAAATTTTGAAGAGGCCATCTCGTGAGATGGCCTCTTTTGGCAACAACAAAACCAGTTATTGGAGAGAGATACCATGGAAAAATATGCGAAACTGATCCTAGAATATCCCCATTTAAATCTCAGAACCCAAGTGTTACTAGCTCCTTACACAACGTTCCGCATTGGCGGACCAGCAGACTTATTAGCAGAGCCCGCAACGGTGGAAGAACTGCAACAAATCCTGCAATTGCAGCGAGAGCAGGCTATCGCTTGTTTTCTCATGGGCAATGGCAGTAATCTTCTGATTCGTGACGGTGGTATTCGGGGTTTGGTAATTGTGCTAGCGGATCGTTTTTCATCGGTAATTCAAGAGTCAACGGTTCAGATCAAAGCACAAGCCGGGGTGCGATTAGGTGCTCTGGCTCGTTTTGCATGGCAAAAAGGGTTGGGTGGCCTTGAGTTTGCCTCCGGGATTCCAGGAACCTTAGGGGGAGCTGTTACCATGAATGCGGGAGCCTATGGCGGCGAGATGCAACGGGTGATTGAAAGTGTTACGGTGATCAATCACGAGGGGGAACTCCTTACATTCAACGGTGAGGAGATGGATTTTGGGTATCGTCATTCGCGTATCATGGAAGAAGATCTTATTGTTGTAGAAGCAACCTTAAAATTGGTTCCCAAAGAACCCTATGAAATTAAAGCCTATATGGATGATTTAGCCGAACGTCGCAGAATCAAACAACCGATCCAATATCCCAGCGCCGGCAGCTTCTTTAAGCGTCCTCCTGGGCATTTTGCCGGTGCACTCATAGAGCATGCAGGCTTAAAAGGAACAAGGGTGGGCGATGCCCAAGTTTCGGAACTCCATGCAGGGTTTATTATCAATCTCGGTGAGGCTACTGCCAAGGATGTTTTACAGTTAAAGGAAGTGGTACAACAGCGCGTCTTTGAACAATCGGGCATTCTTTTAGAACCAGAGGTGCGTATTGTAGGGGAGGAACCCCATGAATAACCCCAACTTGAAGCTTGAAATTGGTTCTGTTATTGAAATCATGGCAGACAATATCGGTATGAATGGTGAAGGAGTCGCCAGATTTGAAGGGATCACTGTTTTTTGCGATGGCATCTTACCGGGGGAGAAAGCTAAAGTTCAAATCTCCGAAATCAAAAAAAACTTCGCCAGAGCTTTTGTGAAGCAACTGATCACAACCTCAACGGAACGCCAAACTCCTCCTTGCCCTTATTATGACTTGTGTGGCGGCTGCCAACTCCAGCATATGAACTATGCTTCTCAAACAAGTTGGAAAACGCTTGAAGTGAAAGAACAACTGAAGCGGGTAGGGAAGTTAGAGTTCAATGTGAACGAGACCCTTGCTGCTCCAGAGCCGTTTGGGTATAGGAATAAGATACAATTACCCGTGGGTAAGCAAAATGGTACAATAAAAATGGGCATGTATCAGCGCAATAGTCACGACATTGTCGATATCGATACCTGCCTTTTGCAATCTCCACTCGGTAATCGGTTATTAGCGGCCGTGAAGCATTGGCTGTTGACGAACCAAATTTCCGTTTATGATGAACAAAAACACCAAGGGTTATTACGTCATGTCATGATTCGCACCAATAAGAATGACAGCCAAGCCCTATTAACCTTTGTAGTCAACGGGGCTTTATTCCCCATTGAGGTGAAACAAATTCAGGCCTGGGCAAACCAATTCCCTGAGCTTAAGGGAATCCTGCTCAACCATAATACGAAACAGGGCAATACGGTTTTAGGGGAGCATAGTTCAGTCCTTTGGGGAAGTTCCGAGATGATAGATTCAATTGGCCCGGCTGAATTTGTCTTGACCGACAGAGCTTTTTTTCAAATCAATCGTCAACAAACCCAAGCACTCTATGAAAGAGTGGCAGAACATTTGAGAACAATAAAACCCAAACGCATTTTAGATGCTTACTGTGGTATTGGTTCCATTGGTATTACCATTGCAAAACTACTTCAAGACCCACAGCTCCATATAACGGGTGTGGAAGTGGTAGAGATCGCCGTAATACAAGCTAGAGAAAATGCCAAACGCAACGCACTTGAAAATACGCAATATTTCGTGGGTCGCTGCGAAGAACTCTTGCCAAAAATGGTAGAACAGGGGTTAAAGCTCGATTGTGCCATCTTTGATCCCCCTCGACAGGGCTGTCAACCAGAATTCTTGCACGCAGTACTTAAGGTTGACATACCTCATTTAGTCTATGTTAGCTGTAATCCGGTCACTTTAGCACGCGATTTGGTGATCTTAACCCAAGCAGGATACAAGGTAATGGATGTTCAACCGGTGGATATGTTTCCGCAGACAACACACGTTGAGACGGTAGTATTGATGTCAAGAGTGAGGAAATAAGGTAAAAATGGCTTGAAAATCGATAGAAATAAGCCGTTTTTGAGATAAAATCGACGATTTTGAGAAGGAAGTTTAGAGCTCGCTGGAGTACATCCAAGCCGATTTCTATTCTTTGAAAGTGTAAGATAGATGTGAGACGATTTTTGAGGTTCACGAGAAGTCGAGTTGGATGTTTAGTGCCACGAGCAAGCAATTTGAATATCTTCTGATTTCGAGGGTATTTAAAGTAGATACTGAATAGGAGATATATAGTGAATATCTACTACAAAAACAGAAGTTAGTATCCCAACTCCAGGGTTAGTTTGTAGGTTATTTAGTGACAAAGAATAATTAGGAGGATAAAAAATGTTAGAAGACAATACAACCTGTTGCGGTAAAGAAACAGAAGAAACCTTAATATTCGATACAAAAAAATGCCCAATATGCGGTAACGAGGGGATTACTGTCAATAGAATAACAGTTGAACATCTTGTTCAAGATATTTATCAGAGTGAAGTTAAGAAAGATGGTTTCCGAATTTGTATGGATGAGAATTGCGATGTTGTTTATTACAATCCAGAAGGTAAGGAGATTTTCTCCAAAAAGCAGATTAATGTACCAATTTGGTTCAAAAAAGATGCCGATCCGAAGTATGCTTGCTATTGCAGCAAAATTACCGAGGAGCAAGTTATCGATGTTGTCGTTAGGCAAGGGGCTCGCACTGTAAAGAAGGTCAATATTCTGACAGGTGCAATGAAGAACTCAAGTTGTTTAACCAAGAACCCGCTTGGTGTTTGCTGTCATAAGATTATTCAAGATATTATTGATAAAGAGCTAGCTAAGAACAAATAGGGTCATTTGCTGAGCCAGTTTCAGCTTTTAGTCCAGATTCACGGATAAACCCGACTTGAACGCTATTGTGATGGTATCCTCATCGACGATAACCTTCTCTATTAATCGCCGGACGAGCCCCTCGTCATAGTTAATCAAGAAATAGGTTTGTTGCTGCATAAAAGCACACATGTCAGAGAAGCGTTTCTTCAAATCTTCTTGCCGAATTTCTGTTAACTCGGCCTGTTGCTTTTCATCCTTTAGTTTTGCTATCTCATCAGCAATATCATCATAATCTGTTTTTGTGTTAACTCGCCTCACGAGCTCAGCCTGAAGAATCTCTAATCGATTAGTTATCTCAGATAGATCGATGCTTTGCTCTTCTTGTAAGACTTTCTGAATATTTTCCTGTAAGATTCCAATTCGCGAAAAGCGACGCTGATGCCGTCTAACGCTTTTGTTTCGATACCGCCAACATGATAAGTTTTTTGAATATTTTTTAATTCCAACATTCTTGAGTTTCCTCTTTCCTAAAAAGTGTATTAATCGAACTGTTTACACTCGTTCTTGACCCATGAAAGCTATGCAAAGTAGTCCTGGCCCCGTATGTGTTCCAATAACAGGCCCAAGATTACTTATCACTACACCCTTAACCTCAAGACCCTTGATAATCAAATCCTTTAAATACTGGGCGTCTTCAAAGCAGTCAGCGTGACTAATATATATCATTTCATTATTTATATTCGTACTGGTATTTTTTAATTGATCAAACAGCGCCATAATCGCCTTATTTCGTCCCCTAACATTTTTTACGGGAGTAAGTTTACCATCTTTATCAACTATTAATAAAGGTTTAATATTCATTAGAATTCCCACTGTAGCACTTGCAGCGGAAAGCCTTCCGCCACGTTTCAAATGATCAAGGTTGTCAACTGTAAACCAATGATTAACTTTCATTTTATTGTTTTCGAGCCAACCGACAATTTCTTTTTTCTTTTTTCCGGCTTTATGCATATCAATTGCTTTTTGGACTAAGAGCCCCTGCCCAATACTAGCTGCTTTTGAATCAATAACTGTTATGTCCGCATCTGGAATGTCTTGCAATATATTTTCTCTGGCTAATAAAGAGTGGTGAAATGATTCGCTTAAAGCTGAGGAAAAACCAATATAAATTATAGAATGGCCTTCACCGATATATTTTCTAAAATATTTTTCATAAATAAAAGGAGATATTTGTGAAGTTACTGATATACTTCCATTCCGCAGTTCGTCATAAAATTCTTTATAGCCTATTGACTTTCCAAAATTGTCAATATAATCTTTGCCATTTAAATTGAAACTAAAAGGAATTACCGGGATGTTATTATCTTTTAAAAGCTGTTCTGGTAAATCACAGTTAGAGTCAGTAATAATTATCGTACTCATATTAATTATTCCTCCAATTTGTAAAATATTTAGTGAAAATAAGCGCAAGGGCCGTTATTTGTCAAAGATTAATTCGATCGCGTTTAAGGCATCAGGCAACTTTTTTTCTGTTGGCTCCAGTAGTACTTGTATAGCTATTCCAAACATCGCTCCAGTAAGCATTCTTGAAAGATCTCTTGACTTATATTTTCTTAATTTGCTTTTTAAACGATCATCTTGTATGATATTTTTTTCGATTTTATCAGACATGTCTTGAAACAGTTTTTTCAGCGTTTCTTTGAATTCAGGATGCCACAAAGCCATACTTGAAAAATCATACAACAATCGGAATGATTTTGGGTTGTTATCAAGCATTTTTCTAAAACAGGTAATGAGATTAACCATTTTTTCTTTTGGGGGTCCTTCAAATGTTATGTTATCCTCGATATCTTGTAGGTATTTTTGGATTGTAAAGCTGATGACTTCAAGAAAAAGCCCTTCCTTATTCTTAAAATGATAATTTAGCTGGCTTAAAGCAACCTTCGAAGCGGAGGCAATATCTCTCATAGAAGTGTCCGCATATCCTTTTGACGAAAGATATTCAGAAGCTGTTAATAGTATTTTTTTTGATTGATTGTCTTTCTTTGATTTATTCTTCATCTTTTCACCTCCTGTCATTTCGAACGTACGACCGATTTAATTTTATCATTGCAACAATTGTATGTCAATGCTGAGTTTAATATTGTAATAATTTTGTTCTATTCATTTGAACAATGCAACAGCTAAGCTGGATTTGAATTCCACAGTGAGTTTGTCCTCTTCTACGATAACCTTCTCAATTAGTCGCCGGACGAGCCCCTCGTCATATTTAATTAAGAAAGAAGTTTGTTGCTTCATAAAAGCACTCATATCAGAGATGCGTTTCTTCAAATCGTCTTGCCTGATATTGTTTAACTCTGAATTTTGCTTTTCATCCTTCAGTTTTGCTATCTCATCAGCAATATCATCATAATCTGCTTTTATGTTAACTCGCCTTACAAGCTCAGCTTGAAGAATCTCTAATCGATTAGCGATCTCAGATAGATCGATGCTTTGCTCTTCTCGTAAGGCTTTCTGAATATTATGCTGCAAGATCTCAAGATAGTCGTCCTTATCGCACAACACCTTATTGATTGCTTTCACTAGCGTCTCTTCAAGATCTGTTTCAGAAATAGTTCTTGCATCGCAGAAACGACCGGTGTTTTCTAAACGGCTGACACAGCGCCAGACAATGGACTTCTTGCCATGGTTGTTCCAATGAACTCTTCTGAATACCTCTCCGCAGTTGCCACAAACAATCTTATTGGCAAAAGTGTGGTTGCTACTGAATTTTCGAATTTGGCCATTAGGGCTGGTGTGAATTATCCTGCGTCTAATCAATTCCTCTTGTACTCGCATGAAGATTTCACGCGGAACAATTGCCTCATGGCTGTTTTCTACATAATACTGAGGAACGATACCATGGTTTCTTACTCTAGTTTTAGTTAGGAAATCGGTCGTATATGTTTTCTGTAAAAGAGCATCGCCTATATATTTTTCGTTTCGAAGAATCTGGTTTACATTACTCGTATGCCATTTGGTTCGACCAGATCCGTTCTTGATGCCATCCGCCATCAAGCCCCGAGCGATTTTAAGAAGACTATTGCCTTCGAGGTATTCTCGATAGATGCGCTTTACGGTTTCTGCTTCTTCCGGAACAATCACCAAGCGCTTGTTCTCATCTTTCGTATAACCCAGAAACCACTTGCAGTTGACCTGAATCTCACCTTGTTGGTAACGATACTGTAACCCCATTTTCACGTTCTGGCTTAAGGATTGACTCTCTTGTTGAGCTAGGGAGGCCATGATGGTAAGCATGACCTCGCCTTTGGAATCCATGGAATTGATGTTCTCTTTCTCAAAGAAAACTGGAATGTTCTTGTCCTTCAATTGCCGTATGAACCTTAAGCAATCTAGTGTATTTCGAGCAAAGCGGCTGATAGATTTGGTTATAACCATATCAATATTACCGGCCATACATTCTTCGATCATGCGATTAAACTCTTCGCGTTTTTTGGTGTTGGTTCCAGAGATGCCATCATCTGCGAAGATGCCCGCCAATTCCCAATCGGGGTTTCCGTTGATGTAGGATGTATAATGTTCAATTTGAGCTTCATAGCTAGTCGCTTGTTCATCACTATCGGTCGATACACGACAGTATGCAGCAACTCGTAGTTTAGGTTTCTCATCATTCTTTGACTTTCTGACATGCTTCCTCGCAGGGATCAGGGTTACGTTCGTTCCTAACGCCATTTACTATTTACCTCCGTTCTATTAAACTATAAGCATAAGTTGCTTGTTGGAATGGGTCCGCAAACTGCTGATTGCCTTCGAGAAGTCGAAAGCTAGTAGGGAAGGGGACCTGTTTTCTATTTGGAGAAATCTTGTGCTTCTTTAACTTTTCAGCTCTTTGAGTGCGCTCTGATTCTACAGCTGCAAATATCTCTGGATCAATGAGGGGTGGATAGAAGCCGTCCCCAAGATATCTTCTATTGCAAAGAATCTTGCCAATACCCGGGTGTGATGCTTTAGCCCCAGTCTTTTTTGCAATTGTAAGGAGAGAATCACCCTCCAAGTAGAATTGAAAGATTTTTCGGACCTGCGCGGAAGTGACCTCGTCAATTTTTGCTTTGCCATTCTCTATCTTATATCCAAAAGGTACGTGACTCATTCTTCCACCACTCTTTCTCTAAGAATCAAACCGCACTTTAGTTCGAGCCCCACCTCGCAGCGTGAGTAGACATGAATCTGTTTGACAAAGCGCGAGAACAGCTCTGCATCGAAATGTTCTAGCATCGATGCTTTTGAAACGAAATGTAGCAAGGCATTAAGTTCACTGAGGTATTCTTGGCCGCTGCTGATCAATCGGTTTATTTGCTCACATTGACTCTGTAAATGCTTGGCATCCGATATAAGTTGATTGTTCCCTTTCGTGTAGGCGGCGGGTTCCAAGTATCCTTTGGACATTAATCCGAGCAAGACATTTCTCTGCTCTGTTATTTCATCAAGCTGTTTTTCGAGTTTCTTGCGTTTTGCTTTTTCCTCAGCAGTGCTCATTCCTCGAAGACTAATCAGCAGTGGCTTAAGCATAATAGTATGGCCAAAAATGAGCTTGTTCATCATAGTAACAAAGGTATATTCGAGATTCGATTCCAGGATGAATTTCATGGAGCACATATCGGAATCGAATAGGTGTGTTGAACAGCACCAAGCAATTCTTTCCTGGCATTGAGCGTGAATACGACGTTTGAATTTACCTCCGCATTCAAAGCAAAGGATTTTGCCTGAGAAGGGATACCGATTTTGATATTTGGGATTTTGCTTCTCAATACTTTTCTCTTTACGGCGTTGAAGTAGGATGGTTTGTACCGCATCGAAATCTGCTCGGCTGATGATTGCTGGGTGGTTATCTTTGATTTGGTAGAAGTCCCTTTCACCGGTATTCAAGTGCCGCTTGAAGCAGGCATCAGTAAAGGTTTTTTGAAATAAGGCATCTCCTACATACTTCTCGTTTTGAAGGATTCCTAGAATCGTGGATGAATTCCAAAATTGGCTTCTTTTGGTTGGTATCTTTAACCGATTCAATTCCTTTGCGATCTTGCCAACCCCAAAACCTGCAAGAGTCATGGAAAAAATCATCCGAATCGTTTTTGCTTGATCTTCGTTGATCACTAACTTACCCTCTATGGAATCATATCCGTAAGGCGGGGATGAAAGTCTAAAAGTTCCATTTTGGAATCTTTGCTTGACTGACCATTTATTGTTCTCAGAAATGGATGTCGACTCATTCGCAGCTAATCCAGATAGTATGGATAACATGAGTTCGCTCTCCATGGAACCTGTATGGATATTCTCTTTTTCAAAGTAAACGAAGACATGTAAATCAATCAACCGTCTCACCACTTCCAAGCAGTCAGTGGTGTTTCGAGAAAAGCGGCTTATCGACTTCGTGACAATTAAATCGATTCTTTTACTTTCGCAATCAGTTATCAAACGAAGAAACTCAGGACGTTTCTCTTTCTTTGTACCGGTGATACCTTTATCATAATAGAGCCCAGCAAACTCCCATTCCGGATTTTGCTTGATATAAGAATCATAGTGCTTGATTTGTGCATCGAGACTAAACAGCTGGTCTTCGTCATCAGTGGATACTCTGCAGTAGGCAGCAACACGAAGTTTGGGCTGTTCTGAAGCAACTGAAGTATTTCTCTCAATTTTTGTTATCTTTTTCAATCTTTCACCCCCTTTGTTAGTGTGTCATATTACCTCTAATGCCTACTTATATCAAGTCAAACTTGGCATGATTTTGGCTAAAAGGGGAGAGAAGGATTCGCGATTCAGCTGGGTGATTCTATTGTATTCAGACTTAGAAATGAGTCCGTTTTGTAGCAAGATGCCTAAGATCTGTTGAGCTCGGTAGTAGTCCACTTCGCGCTGTAATTGCTCTTGGGTAATGGCGATTTCTTCACTCACTGGCTCTGAGAGTGTGGTTGAAATGTATTCCATAAAGCTTTCCTCCTAAGTAGTGTTCTTACTACTCAATGGAGGTGAAAAGCTAATTTGAACGAAAGTACAAAAAAAAGAAACCTACTGACGAGGATATTCTCGTCAGTAGGCTTCAATACTCTATTCACTTTTTATGTATGCATCCGAAAACCCAGCCAATTTAAGCTTAGTCAGCAGATTTACTGCATTGCCTTTTTCGCTAAAAGCGCCCACTTGAACTCGATATATTTTCTTGTTCGTTGTAGGCTTAAGACGCTCTTTCGCATCCATTCTAAAGCTGTCCATGCTTTTACCATGCTTCGTAAACCAATGACTCGGATCAGCATGATTAGATGCAATTCCTCTCTTGTATCCTTCACAATGACCAATGATGTCTTTCTCGGTTAAGCCATACTGCTTACAAAGTAAAACACAGAGCTCAACTGCTTCCAAGTAAACCTTTTGGAAGTAAGCGGCATCCGTCAAACTATCTTCACAGATCTCAATTCCAATATGGGTATCATTCGCAGCCCCTCCGGCATGCCACCCTCGGTGATTCCAGGGTAACGTCTGGTAAGTGCCTATCGAGCCACCCTTCAACTTACCAATAAACGCATGTACACAAACTTCAAGTCCCCCTGGCTTCGCTTGGTTCCAATGGTTATTATATAGATTCTGTCCCAACAAGCCATCATCTGGAGCAACATAGCGATTCAAGTAAGGATTATTCGCCCCTGTCGAGTGAATCATAATCCCCTGAACAGTAATCTTACGACCGGCTTTGAAACAATCGTTCTCGGTTAGGTAGTATTGCTTTAACTTCATACCTTATCCACCTCAGACGAAACTGTTCCAGCTGATGCACGCGCAGAGTCCACCAAACCTTCTCCAATAATATAGGCAATAAGTACTGACAAAGCAGAAACCAGTCCTATGATTTGCTCTATGGTTAGATTATCTACCTCAAATATCGTGAGAATGGCTGTCAAAAAGCCTGTGACGGCTGCCCAGAACTTCCGAGAAGACAGTTTTGTTACCCAATCAATTTTGTCCATCTTGAGACTCCTTTCTTACTTTCGCCTTCTTAATCGTGGCTAGCATCCAGAGTTCACCGGTAGTAAAAGCAAACCAGCAACCGATTAAGGCTACTGGCTCAGATGAGGTCTTATAAAAAATCAGCAACACTGCAGCAGAGAACAGAATATTGATGCACACCACTAAGGTCACAATCGCTTTTGAGAAGTAACCTTTATTCACTGGATTCACCCTCTCTTACAGAACGATTCTTTTCCAAAGTATCAATCCGAGTGTGTGCTTGCTTAGCCATTTCTTCAATGCGGATAATCTTCTCTCGATCTTCCTTGATATCAGCTTTCACTCCGGACATCTCTGCTTTGATCTCATTGATTCCTGCACTAATATGTTCCAACTTCACAATCACCGTTGTTAACTGAGAAGCGGCATTGCGATCATCTGCACTTTGGTTTCTGCGAATATTGGCAAGACCGGAATAAACTGCAAAGGCTAAGCCCAAGCCGGAAATCAGAAGTGTTAATTCAATGGTCATTTCCCTTCCTCTCTTTCATCTTGAAATGGTAACGGAACCATGAGCGGTTCCTACTGCCGAAGTGAATGCAATGTTTGAACCAGTGGCATAAGAGCCACCTCCGCAACCATAATAGCCTGAACAACTACCCCCAGCTCCATTTGTTCCATAGGAGTTGTATTGAGCTCCACCGGAGAAGCCACCTCCATGTCCAGCAGTACCCCAATAAATCCATTCACCGCAACTCCCGCCACCAAATCCACCGAGACCGGAATTGGATTCAGGATACATGCACCCCACTAACCCCGCATAAAAACTTTGGGCTCCTGGGCCGCTATAGGAACTGTTCATGCCATTGGATGAAAAGCCTCCAGCACCCGGACATCCTCGATTGTCGGGATAATGTGAAAAGCTGCGAGCATCGGTGCTCGTGGATGCATCACCATAGTTCACTCGATAGTCTGAGTTTTGACGCGCGCCACCACCTCCACCGGCTACCACCAATGGAATAACACCGCTTTCTCGGATGACGAATGTCCCTCCACCTCCACCCCCTACCAAAGGAGCATACCCGCCTGATTGTCCGACTACGATGATAAGACACTCGCCCATTTGTAGAAGGATCGTTGCTTGAGCTTTCGCTCCTCTACCTGGATAACTGGAGTAGTTTGTGGCATACCCACCAGCGGCCCCAATAGCTTCAATCAGATAGAGTCCTGTTTCAGGAACTGTCCACTTCTGATACCCCTGATAAGCTCCTTGGCTCAAGAAATCCGTATTCTGTGCCCAAGCTGCTCCACTATACGCAGCTTGCACCTGGGCCAAAGTAGGGCCATATCGGCCTGTAGCCCCACAGTTTGTGAAGACATGACTGGTGAAGGGATAAAGACCCGATCCTGGAGGAGTAAAGCGTCTGACCCCATTAAAACTAGAAAACATGCTCATCCAGTACACCCCTTAAGCAAACTTCGTCATTGTTCCAAGCACTGTATAGGTTGATGCCGCCGTCTTTATGATGGAGAAGGTGAAAATATTCAGCGCATTTTGTGCTAAAGTGGGTGCAGAACCCCCTGCCCACTTGATGGTTTGTGAGACCCCATTGATCCGGAAAGCTGCGAAATTGTAAGGCGATGCTCCCATGGTAATAATGGCTGTGATGGTCTTGATTTCACCAACAGCCAACAGATCGTCAATGGGGCCATTGACCATAGTTGGTGAGATATCGAAATGAGTGTTGACCGTTGCGGTCTTATAATAGACTGTTCCAACTCCCGTATCACAAGGGATAACAATGTTCGCGGAGAACGCACTCGAATCGATATTTATTTTTTCATTGACCGCTGACAGCGTTAGGTTCTGTTCAGCGGTCATTTTCTTACTAATCATTCCAGGAGATAGATCTTTAGGCATTGATTCACGCTCCTAACCCACGACTGTAATGGTATATTGGTTGGTCGCAGGGGGAGTGGCAAACTTGACTGTTACTGTATTAACCGTATCAAACTCCACATCGCACATCACTACAGCATAGGGTGCAGCAGTTTCGCGCAAAGTAACCACTAGATCTCGGGTGTTCAGGTTGTGGGTGAGAACATAGGTACTCAAGGTTCCATTCCCAAATGCCAAGCTGTATTTACGTGTATAACTACCAATATGGTTGTGCGTTGCGGTTGCAAAGGACGCAGGTGTATAAGAACTGGTTCTAAGTAATTTACCGGATGTTCCGTTAAACAAAGGCAAGGTTCCATCGGTCGCGGATGCCGGTCCAATAACAGCTCCATCAAGATTCGTCTGAATCACAATCCAGTCGGTATCGACATTGCCGGTTCCTGCACGATCCACAATGGCAATAATCAAATCTCCGATTTCGCACACTTTCCCAGCATAGGTACCAATATTAATAACCTTGTAACTCCAGCCTGCAGAATAGGTGGTGGGCAAAGCGGTAATGGTTCCACCGGTTCCAAGGGTCCCTTTAAATATCATCGCATCAGAGGCACTCAAGAGTCCATCGATATAAGCCTTCACCGCATCGGCTCTAGGAATGGCAGTGCTCGCTCCACTGAGTGTGGTTTCCACAGAATATCCTGCAGCTAAAGCATCTCCGGTGGTTCCGTTCCAAGTCGGGATATTACCATTGGTCGAGGATGCAAGTTTTTTGACTTGCGCATCATTGGTCACATTGCCTAAGCCGACATCACCTTTGACTAAGGTAACAGCTCCGGTTTTCCCAGCAACACTGGTCACCGTATTGACTTGCGCTCCATCTGCAACATTTAAAAGGGTAAGGACATCTGCTTTGGATAAGACTTCAGGGGAACCCGAAGCAGCTGTCTTACGGCCAATGATACTAGCTGTTGCCATATCTGCCATTTTAGCGAGAGTGACCGCTTTCGCAGCGATTGCTGTTGCACCGTCCCCAGTAGAGGTCACATCCCCGGAGTGATTAGGATGGACATAATTATTCGCTCCTTCTGCGACGTTAAGAATCGAGCGAACATTAGCTGCGGTCAAATCTTCAGGATCACCGGTGCCGGTGGTGATTCGGCCTTTCAAGGTGTTCACAGCCATATCTGCTAATTTTGAATTGACTACCGCATTATCTGTAATGCTGGTTGCTCCATCTCCGCTGGAAGTCACATCACCAGAATGATTGGGATGAACATAATTGTTTGCGCTGGTTGCAATTCCATCTAACTTGGTTTTATCGGCTGAAGTCATAAAACCGTTCACCGAACCCGTAGCAACACCATGAGCGGTTCCAGTTGCACCCACATGGGCTATGGGAGCTGCATCATTAGCGATTTCGGCATTCACAAAAGCGGTGGTCGCAATTGCGCTCGAGTTCGTTCCCACCGATTTGGTTTCCGCTAATGTGGGAGCTGGATTCAATAAAACAACATGAGCTGCTGGAGTGGGGATATAAGCAAAAAGATAGGTTCCTGGGCTTGGAGCTTCTCCAGTTGCTATATTAGTGTAACCATTAGTTTGCGTTAAGATTGGATAATCCGTGGAGTTGATTCGTAATGCCGAGCCCCCTGGGATTCCACCCGCTTCAAATTTGACAGCAAAAACAGAGCCGGGATTCATGGTTACTGGATTGACAGCAAACGATACTACCTTCGGATTGGTTCCGTATGATGTGGAGCAAATTCCCTCAATAATTCCCATGCTCGCCATCAGTGCGCCCACACTGGAGACTCCAGTTCCGCCTCTTGCAACAGGTAAAGTCCCGGCATTGATCGCAGATGCATCATGGCTATGAGAGATCGCCGCGTAGAGCGTATCAAAATAGGTTTTGGCAGTAGCTTTCACGTTAGCCCAGGTCAGCTTCTTTAAGAGATTCGATGCTGCACTGTCCACTAATGGAATTAAGTCTGCATCCACTGGGGTTGTTTTCGCATCAGCTCCATTGACAATAGACCCTAAGGTAGTAGGGGTCTCGCTGGGAGCATCGACTGCGTCCATGGCTACCCAAACAGTGCCATTGTAAGAGTAGGCACGATTATCTGTGGTGTTGAAATACATCTGCCCCTTGACCGGAGTGGCGGGAGCAGCGGTTAGTTTTTGTAGAGCTGCATTCTGCAGTTCGTTTTTGTTTAGGTCTATATTGGTTTCATACCTCATGGAATCACTCTCCCTTTAACTTAAGTACGCTTTACCTGAAAACTCTGCAGCAAAGCGGAGAACTAGGATGTTCTTACTGATATACTCAATCTCACCGATCACCAAAGTCCCTGCCGAATCAAGGATGGTCACGTTGGGATATTTATTCAAATTGTGCATAACTGTCCAAGTTGCACTGGAAGCTATCTGGTCATGCACATACGATTCCGTAAAAGATAAGAGCGCTGTCTTCTCTTGATTACTCAAGAAGACGCGCTCTTCTGATTCAACGATCATCTCTGCCGGATGAGTAGCAGGGTGAACATAGATCTCACCCGGAGGTCCTTGAGGTCCTCTCGGCCCACTTCCGATGATCTCTACTTGGATTTCTAAGGTCTTGGATTCGATGATCCCGATGATGTTTACCTCACTCATAGGTCACCTCTTTACTTAAGCTAAAGCGACTGGGAGGAATAATGGTCGTGACGGAATGATTTTCGATTCGATTGACTTGAATGTCATAGACATAATCCCCGGTTGCTAAATCCTTGGTATCCTCGTGCAAAATGTATATCTCCGCATTACCATCCACGAAGTCGGTGATCTGCTTTTGTAAGACTTTCTCCACCACATCTGCAGATTTCTTGATGGTAAAGTAGATGACATCCCCAGGTTGAAAGGGGACGGGATTGCCCTCAAGATCTCGCATTTTCACGATTAGGGATGCGGTATCTCCTCTCGTCATGGAGATGCTATAGTAATGGATAATCATGGCTTCCGTTTCCCCCTCCTCAATGGTATTGACTGACGTGTGCTGCGAGGGCATTGGCAATCGCGGTATTGATTTGACTGGTGGTGAGCATATTGCCAACATTTAGGATGCTATTGCCCCCTAAGTCCATGGTGCTGTCTATGTAGAGTTTATACCCTGTGCCATATGCTCCAATCGACATGTTAGCACCGACGGATTGGATCTTGATTTTATACCCGGTTAGCGTCCTTAAGAAGATCTCCTGATTGGCTGCTACATAGTCTAGAACAAAGCACACCGGGTTTCCATCTGCATTGGAGCGAATCACCAGACGATTGTTATAATCGATTTCCAACCGTTGACCGGTTTCAGATGTTCGAATCAAGGCACCTGTTATGGTGCCTCCATTGATTAACTTACCTGTGATCGTGCTTCCTGTTAGGTTCTCTGCAGCCACAGACCCGGCAATAACGCTGAGTGCATTGACATAAGAGGTCGTGATGGTATTACGCGTGATTTGCGTGATGTAGGCATCATCTGGATATATCGGTGTGTCGGTTAATTGATTAAAGGAAATGTTCCCATTGACACCGCCGATCAAGAGCTGGCTGGCTTTGACGGTTCCTCCAAAGGTAGAGTCTCCTGCAATATCTAAAGCCTTGGCGATGATACGACCATTGGTATCAACATAGAATTGACGCACCAACCCAGAGCCTTCATTGCTATAAATGCTAATGCCTTCGGTCGCATTCATTACGGTTCGAGCTTTGCCATCGCTGCGCTCTACCACAAATCCTTCCGAAGGGCCAATGCGAGTGCCGTTATAGACTTTTTCTTTTGCTACAGTTTGGGTCTCGATGCGATAGAGATCATTCTCTAATCGAGCTGCCAGGTTACCGACTTCAATCGAAAGATTTGCTGGGTTATATGGATCATAACTAAGACTAACGATACGTAAAGAAGACTGGATTCTCAAACTTGGATAATCTAACTCCACCACATCTCCCAATGCCAAGCTCGTTCCCCAATATACACCACAGTCAATGGAAACAATGGGATTGCCTAAATTATCCCTTTGTCGTTTATTAATGCTTTGTGAAATGACCGTGATTTCCTTACCGACTCTCAGTTCTTTCGGTGTAGTGCTACCCCGCTGTTGAACTAAGCTAATCTGAAACCCTTGAAAAACCAACTCCGCTTGCAGGTATTCTGCAAACAATCGCAAAGCGGCTCTGCGAGAACATGCTTCCTGTAAAGAGAAGGTGGTCACAACACTAAACTCGACTGTTCCCACAGAAAATCCTGTTCCGCTTAATAAGGCTGCAAGGATGGCTCCTGGTGTATTAGACATGGTGAAATACTGCAAGTGATATTCTGGGTTGTTTAAGCGATAACTGACCTGCTCACATTCGACTGTAACCTGCATCCAGCCATTGCTTAATTGTTCTCGACGTAGAAAGACTACGTCAAAATAATCCCCATCCAAAGAAACAACCGTGTTTTCATTCAAATGTTCTACTGCAGCATCTCTAGCAGGGCAAGTGAAGTCGAGGGTGTTTTCACCATTTAGCCTTTCCAAGCGTTTCGCTGATACTGCGGCTTTCAAAGTGGCTAAAGGGTTCAGGGCATCATCGCAGAAGATTAATTTGCTCATACCGGAATCACCCCCAGGGCTCTGGCATAGGATTGATTACGACTATACTGCACTTTGCCAGTGCTGCTCGTCAGAAGCTTACCATCTAAGGCTAAAGGAACATTGACCAGTATCATTGCATCTCCTAAAGCAGAAGTGCTGTTAGCTTGGGCTGTATTGAATCCAAAATCGAAACCACTTTGAGGGATTGCGTTGTTCAGCTGCTTTTTGACGTGCTTCATCTGTTCACTAAACCCAACACCTAATCCCTCGGCCATGTTTTCTCCTATCACGGCAAAGATTTTGGAAGGGGATCGAATGCCAAGCAAACCTTTAATCCCTCCCACGATGCCGGTAAAGAAGTCATTCATCTTTTCCTTTAGCCAAGCACCCAATCCCAGAATTCCTTGCCAGATACCTCGCACGATGTCTTTACCGATTTCCTTGAATTGAGGAGCGAATGTGACTAAAGTGTCAACGATGGCGGTGACGATGGCAGGAAGCTGTTTCGTGATTTCAGGGATTGCTTGCAGGATACCACTGATCAGTTTCAGCAAAATCTCCGTGCCCATTTTTAGAATTTCCGGTAGATTCTCAACTAGAAAACCTACAATGGATTGAATGATTTCCGGGATGACTTCCGCTGCGACATCGATGACCGTAAGAAGTATTTCCTTAATTTGAGGGAGGATATCTCTGACGGTAGCAATTGTTTCTGCCACTCCAGTTTTGATCTTCTCTCTGGCAGTCTCACCACCAGTCAGTAAACCGATTAAGCCTTCTACCACCAGATTGAATCCGGGTAAGACATCTCCCATGATGCTGTTCTTGACACCGGCAAAGGCGGACTTTAAATCATCCAGGGAATCCCCAAAGACCACAGCAGCAGTAACAGCTTCATCGCTCATCACAAAACCCAACTGACTGGCTCGGTCGATTAGCTGTTGGGTTGCTTCCGCTGTGGTATTCAATAAAGGCAGCATTTCTTGGCCGCTTCTGCCAAATAGGTCATTGGCTAAGGCGGCTCGCTCGGTTTCGCTGCTCATATTCTGTAAGGCACGAATCGACATTTCAAAGATCTCTTCTTGGCTCTTGCCTTGTACTTCGGAAAGACTGTATCCCAATCGCGAGAACATATCCGCAGCAGTTTTACTACCCTTCGTTGCATCGTCCAATAGATTGGTGAGGTTCTTCATTCCAGCACGGGTGGCATTGATGTCGATGCCGGATTGTGACATTACGTAATTCCATTTTTGATATCCTTCTCGAGATAGTCCTAAACGCTGACTCATCTTATCCACTTCGTCTCCAGCTTTGGTGGTTTCCATGGCCATATCAAAGATCGCTTTCCCGGTTGCCATAGCTGCCGTTGCCACCGATGCTGAAGTCGCCGCGAGCGCTGCACCTACGGCCTTCAGAGTTCCTCCCAGTTTGCTCCACTTCGACTCTCCGTCTGCAGCAGTGGAAGTGACAGCAGAAATCGAACCCTTGAAGCGATCCATAAGGCTACTCGTTTCTGCTGTCTGTGTTCCCAGATCATTTAGTAAGGTTTCGTTTTGCTTGACCTCACGTTGCATTCCGTTCAGTACCGCTTGTGCATTATTCAGCTTAATGGTCCAGTTCTGAGTACGTACATCGTTTTCCCCGAAGGAGGTAGCAGAGTTCTGAAGCGCTTCTTTGAGTAATTTCAATCGGTCTTTCTGAGCATCAATTTCCTTGTTCAGAACTTGATTACGAGCTGTTAAGGCAGCCATGGACTGATCGTTTTTGTCGAACTGAGACTGGGTCAGTTTCATCTCAGAGCTAAGCACTTTAAAATTAGCATCGATTTCACGTAGTGCTGCCTTAAACTCTTTCTCACCTTCAATGCCAATCTTGATTCCGAACTGATCGCTCATTCCATTACCTCCTTACAACACATCTCTCAAAATATCGTTAATGTAGAACTCTTGTTTGGGTTTCTTCCAACCTTGGAGTTGCTCGTAGATCTCTCGTTGGTCTAATAGATGCCCGAGCGGCATTAACCAAACCTCGCGTTCTGGTCGTAAGAGCTGGGTGACACCACAAAAGAGGAGCCGGGCAAACGTTTCAGAATCGCTTACCCGGCTCAGGCGTTTTTTGGTTCTTCTTCACTTTGCACGTGCTGCTTCTGACCTGCTTGTAATGCAGCAAGAATCGCTTCTCGATAACTGGTCACATCATAGGGGTCCATCTTCAATTCCAGCTCGTTTGCTGTTAGTAACGGTTTGTTGGTTTTGTTCTCTAGGTTCTCGATGAGGATACATTGATTGGCTAAGACGACAATTAACCAAACGATCTCGTCAATCATCCCGGTCAGGTCCATGCTTTCCAGCATCTTGTTTCCTAACTCCTCCAACCCACCATATCGAGTCGCGATTTCGCGGGTTGCTTTCAGTGTTAGCAAAAGTGGAATCTTTTCTTTGCCTAAAACGAGATAGGTCACTCTTGAATCATCGATCATGTTATGCACCTGCCACTGTTACTTGAGCTACGTTGGAAGTGACTTGCCGCACTCCGGCTGTTAGCACACAGTAATAGAAGTAACTTCCTTCTGTTAAGCTGGTTGGAATGGCGAAGCTTGCTTGTGTTGCTGAAGGGATTGCACTTCCACCCGAGTTGATATTCAGGGCATTGACAAACCATTGATAAGACAGCGTCCCAGCAGTACTCGTCGCTGTTACCGACAAGCTTCCACTGATGGACCCTTCTGTAAGCTCCGTTAAAGCAATCGGTTGAGTTGTGATTTGTATGATAGGAGCGCTGGTGTAATCCGGTTCATACACGGAAGTGAACCAGTTGGTAAAGACTAAATTCGGAATGCTTGGGTTATCCTGATCAGCTTGTGCTCGCCAAGGGTGCTTGCTTAAGCCATCCAACTTATTACGTCGTAAAATAACACCTTCGAGGGTGGGTGTTTGGAAATTAATAGCGTTGCCTTTGGTTTCATACGCTTCGGCCGGGATGCCAAACAGGACTCGGTAAAGCCAAAGATAGAGATATTTCCCGCTGGATTTCTTGGAGCGAAAGCCAATCGCTACCGGGCTTGCTTGCTGGTCGTTGGTCGAAACTAAGACCCCGTTGGAATCTATGACTGCACCGGTCAAATCGGCAGCAATGGTGGGTCCGATGTCTTTAATGCCAAAGCTGATCGTGCCATCGCTGAACTCTCTTAAGAGGGTGTCTAGCACATCATCTGCGTAGAGTTTACCTTCGATGGTGTTGATTTGTAGATTCGCGGTCATGGCTTTGGCGAGGGGGATTGGAGTTGCGTAAGTTTCATTGCCGTTTGAGTCTTCTGTGATTTTGGCATAAAAGAGATTGTCTAAGCCAATTGTGGCCATATTGTTATACCTCCCATGGATAGTCTTTCGCTACCTCGATGACGAAGTGGTGATAACCGGTATCTGCTTCATATCCTAGGTAGCGGCGGTCGGTGATGGTGATTTCTGCATTCAGCAGTGCGTGAATAATCTGATTCTTTATAGTGTTATAGTTCCCTTGATCGAAAAGCGAGAGTCGCACTTCTTGCGTTTCGTGTTGAGGTTGATTATCTGCATAGAGTTGAAAGGCTTCTGTCAAAGGAGTCAAAACCAGATAGCGAGCCGGGGGTGCTTGGGAGAAGGTTCCGGTTTCAAACGGCAGGATGGGTGATAACAAGGGGATCAGCTCTCCTAATAAGCTCATATCTGTTCCAACTCCCTTTGAAATTGCTCTTGCATGGCATCTAGGCATTCTTTTCGGCTACTGGTTTTGGCAGGCTTCAAAAAGGGTTTTGCGGCTTGATTGCTCCTGCCGTATTCTAAAATATTGGCAATCTTGGCATTGCTTGATCCATCTTTACGAGGTTCGGAGAAGCCAATCTTCACATTGTAATTTCCATCTCGATCGATTCTTGACGGAGTAGTTCCTAATGATTCTAGGAGTTCCCCTGTTGACCGAGATTCGCCTTTGGTCTGATTACCAATCACACCTTGCAGATTCTTGCGAACTTTGCTTTCTACGACTTCAGCTCCGGCTGCTAAGACTTTAGGGATGATACGATCTGTTTTTTCACTTAAGCGAGATAAGCGCTTGAGGAAGTCCTCCGGTAATTTGAAATCGACTCTAGCCACTGGATGGCACCACCTTTTTTGCGAGAACTTCCCAATACATCCCTCGATTGCGAATGTTTTCTGCAGAGGTGATTTCATATCGTTCCTGTTCGCAGAGAATGGTCAGCTCTGTGGTAATCTTTATTTCTGGTATGATGCGAAAGCGAAAGAGGTCGGTGGCTTCACTGAACGTTGCACGATTGGCCCATTTCTCATTGCCATGCCGACCTTCGCGATATGCTTTCACGGTTGTTATGGTCTGATCTACTTGCTGAGTAAACCCTTCTGCATCGTGAGTAATAGAACTGCGGATGATCTCAATCGAGGTGTTCATTTTTCCAATGCTCATACTACACCTTCCATTCCCGATCGAGCCGCAGAAGCAAATTGACGGTATTCCATGCTTGCTGTGCAGCTTGTACATTATCGGCAAAGAACCCCCCTGTGGAACCGTCTCTGGATTCATAAAAATGACTGGCTAACATAATCACCGCTTGTTCAGTCGTAGGCGGCATGAGCATCCCAGAGTAATATCCCGCCGGAAAGTGCTGGAAACTCTCTGCATAAGAAATCGCTGCTGTGATATAACTTTCCAGCAGTTGGTCATCCTGATCGTGTTCAAGAATTAGGTTGGCTTTGACTTTGTCCAACAAGACGCTCATGCTCATGCCGCCTCCTGTCTGAATTATTCTTGGTCATCCACCATGAGCCCACTGGTTTTTAGTTTGAGCAGTAGGGCATTAAAGTCCAAGACAAGCGCTGCGATTTCAGTTGCTACACTATCCACCTGATTGTCCATCACCGGAATTGCAGGAATACTCGGATAGGTTGGCACATATAGAAGTCCTGTTTCATCGACTTTGACAGGAACGGTATCCGTTTCTGCTTTACTTGCTGCTTTGATACCACCCAATACGGTTTCTGTGGCAATGGGAAGAATAAGACTAGGGAGCCCCGTAACAGAGGCTCCCTCTTTGATTTCTAAGCTTCCACCAATGACAGTTTTCTCTCCACCTTGTTCGGTATAGTTTTTTGCGTTATAACTCATGAAAGCACCTCCACTTAAGCCTTCTGCTGTAAGAGCTTGACTGCTTCTGGAAGGATGAGCTTGCCATCGACCCGTTGAGTCGCTACAAAGCCAACCTGGCCGGTTACAGCGAACAATTCGTTGAGTCGTTTAAAGACGCGTCCTTGACGATCGGCAATCCAGTAATACCCAAGGTCACCGAAAACAATACTCTTGGCTGCCGAGGCAATGGTCGGAACATAGGCCGAGGTATAGATGGGACGATTCAAGATGGTGTCCGGAGTGCCCGCTTGTAAGGAAGGTTGCCAGAGATACTGGCCTTGACCATCTTTGAGTTTGCGAATGGCTTTGACGGTAGAATCGTTCATGAGGAAGGTTGCTTTCTTCCGATAAGGTGCTTTCAGGGCGTAGAACAAGTCTAATACTTCATCTACGGTTATCGCGGTCGCGCTGGCTGCGGTTACCCCGAGTTGTGCTCCACCGGTTGCTGCTAAGAGTCCGGTGGGTTTCCCGGAACCGTCACCGATAAAGAACGCTTCTTCTTCCTTGTTACCGATACGACGAGCGAATTCAGTAGAAATATATGGTTCAAGTCTAAAAGCACTATCATTGAGCAGCTCTTCCGAGACTTTGATCATAGTAGCCAGTTTATAGGCACCGATGGAGACTTGGTTAAAAGCATCATCCGTATCGGTGATGGTGCCTTCCTCGTCAATCCAGGAAGCGGTTCCTTTTGAGGCTACCACTGGGATTTTGCGGTCTCCGGAGGAGGTAGTAATCACCTTAGCAAGCCCACGGAAGATGTTCTCTTCGGTTAAAGCTTCTACCAAGGTGAGCTCGAATTCATCCGGAACCAGATAACCACCTTCGGTATCCGTTCCAACTTGCAGAGCATTACGGATCACAGGGTCTAAGCCTTCCCCCGCTCGGGTGCGCATGGCATTCCAGAAGGCACTCTTATATTCATTGGAAGCTCGGCCGACTTTGTTCTCTGCTCCGGGAGTAAAGGGTCGATTGGTTAAGGGAGTGTTGAGTGGTTTCGCAAGTTCGCGATCTAGTGCTTCCTGCTTTTCTAAGCGGTCGATTTCTTTGCCGAGAGCGACCACTTCGTTTTCCATTTTTTCATAGGTAGCGACGTCCTCTGCTACCAGTAAACCGTCGGTGCCACGTTTCCCCTCTAAAAAAGCTTTGGCTGCTTCCCAGGTCTTGGCACGCTTTTCACGTAAGTTCAAGATTTGATTCATGGTGTATGTCCCTCCGTTTATTTAATGTGTCAATAAAAAAAGCCGCTTCTGCAGCGACTCGATTGGGGTAGTATTCTGTTTTGGCTTAAGTTTCGAGTAGAGTGAATTGGTCACGGCTCTGCGACTGAAGGCATAGGTCACATTTTCTGTGGTGATTCGTTTCTTCTCATCTTCCATAATCAGATCGGCAAAGCCCAATTCGATGGCTTTGTTGGCATTCAGCCAGGTCTCGGCATCCATCATGTGAGAAAGCTTGGTGCGAGATTGTCCGGTCTTAATTTCATAGGCATTGATGATGCTCTCCTTGACTTCGGTTAACATGGAGATCGCTTTCTGCATCTCTTCGCTGTCCCCGATGGCTACGGTCAAGGGGTTGTGGATCATCATTAAGGCGGTCGGGGCCATTTCCACTGTGGTTCCAGCCATGGCGATGACTGAGGCAGCAGAAGCCGCAATGCCATCGATTTTGACGGTAATCTTGCCTTTGTAGTCCATAAGCATGGCATAGATCTGACTGGCAGCAACGCAATCCCCTCCCGGTGAGTTTAACCAGATGACAATATCACCCTCTCCTGCGTGTAACTCAGCCTTAAAAGCTTTCGGAGTAATATCATCATCGAACCAAGATTCTTCTGCGATGACACCATCCAAGGTTAAGATTCGTTCTGCTGTATTTTCATTTTTGATCCAGTTCCAAAACTTCTTCATTCACTTTCCTCCGTTTCATTTGATTTGGCAAAAGCACCTGCGTCTTGTAATTTGGTCATAGCTCCATTGATGAGGTAAAGATCTCCGCCGAGTTCTGCAGGAATACGGTCGAGGTTTTCCAGTTCTCGGATATCATTGGCACTCATCCAACCGTTTTGTCTTGCTATGGCATAACCATTCATGCGGCTAACATAGTCTCCACGAAGTAATCCATCCACGTTGAACTTAATGAAAACCTTGGACTTCTCACTCTCGGTTAGCAGAGTCCGGCACATGGCTTGCTCCCAGCGAACCACCCATGGGTCAAGGGTGTACTTCACGAACTCCAGGGATTGCTGCTCGATATTGGAAAACGAGGATTTCTCCAAGTCCGCCAGCAT
The DNA here is from genome assembly GCA_964425745.1 of uncultured Eubacteriales bacterium. Taxonomy (GTDB): domain Bacteria; phylum Bacillota; class JAAYKD01; order JAAYKD01; family JAAYKD01; genus CALCNS01. Next base: position 120,992 of record CAYRNW010000005.1, read on the forward strand.
ATGGGGTGGCACACGGAAGATGCGAGCGATCTCGTTGATTTGAAATTTCCGAGTTTCTAGAAATTGTGCTTGTTCTGGAGAGATTCCGATGGGTTGGTACTTCATGCCTTCTTCTAACACTGCCACTTTATGAGCATTACCGCTTCCCTGATAGACGGTATTCCAACTGTCCTTGACCTTTTGTGGATCTTTTATGACTCCCGGATGTTCTAAAACACCACCCGGTGCTGCACCGTTGGCAAAGAACTTAGCTCCATATTCTTCTGTGGCAATGGCTAAGCCCACTGCATTCTTGGCCATGGCGATGGGGGAATAGCCTACGAGGCCGTCAAACCCTAAGCCAGGGATATGCAATACATCTGAAGATTGTAAGTAGACTTCGCTAGAGTTGCCTTGTGAGGAGAAGTCTTCTGGGTTTCTGCGATACAAATAGAAAAGTCGACCGCTGCTATCGCGATCGACCGTGATTTTGTTGGGCATTAATGGATACAGAGCGATGACCTCTCCTCGTGCGTTTCGGATAATTTGTGCATACGCATTACCCCAGAGGAGTAGGTGGCTCATGAGGGTCTCTCGAAAAGCGAAAGAAGTCATTTCAGGGTTGGGTTCATCATGGAGTAGTCGGTAGATAGGATGTTGCCAGTATTTTTCTTTGCCTCCGTTATCTGTATAGCGGTAAACGTGTAAAGGTAATCCGGCTACGGTCTCGGCTAAGATTCTGACACAGGAATAAACGGCAGTCATTTGCATGGCGGTATGCTCGTTGACCGGTTTACCAGCGCTGGTGTTTCCGAAAAAGAAGCTGTATCTGCTTCCCGAGAGCGTATCTTTCGGTTTATCCCGTGATCTGAAGAGATCTTGCAAGATTCTCATGGGCATCACTCCTTAACTCTATTTGTAATTAGCGTTCTAACTTGTTCTTTTTTGATACCTAGATAATAGATAATGGTATCAATTCTCTAATATTGTGGACAAGTATTCGTTCTAGTTATGCTTTACTCAGCAGATGATATATGATAGAATACATACAATATTCTCGTCACAGAGATCGTTGCTGAAAGGGGGATACCTTTGAAAAAGTCCATGTTCGATAAGTTGTATTTCATTCAACAGATGTTTATCCGACGGATAAGCACTTTTGATGATGATATGTATTATCAAATGTTTTGCTATCTAGCCTTATGTCATACTGGGATTAATATATTAGTAATGAGCTTCTTGAAAGTTTATCCCCTGCTTATCATCAACATCATAGGTTTCATACTCTGTGTATTCGCAGGTATTTCTGGAGATAAGAAGAATACAACAGCTATACACTTTATCGTTCTTACATACGGAATTGCGTCACTAATTGGTTCAGCATATTGTTTAGACGAGAGATTGGGGTTTCAGAATTACTTGTTCACACTTATACCAATTAGCTTAGTTTTAGCTCATTCTACCGTCCAGGATAATAATCGAACTTTTCATATTGCGAGTGCTACATTGCTTATGGTTTTTTTTAGTCGCTTCCTTTTTATTCATATAAATCATTCTGTGCAGCCAAGCAATATAGTTAGCGAACAAGCGAGCAAAGTAATAGAGTTAATAAATTCCTTCGAAATAATGGTTATGCTATTCTTAAGTGTATTTGTGTTCAGCCTAAGATTTGATCTAATTAATAAAGAGTTGAGCAAAGCAAATCTTCAGCTTGATAAAGCAGCAAATACGGATTCTCTTACTGGATTATATAATAGGCGTTTTTTACACGAAACCTTTGGAAGTACAACAAATAAGCCAGAAGAATTTCACGTTCTCATTTGTGATATTGATTTGTTTAAGAAAATTAATGACACTTATGGTCATGTAGTTGGTGACTCGATTCTCGAGAAGACTGCGAGTATTTTGAAGGAATCAATATCGGATTCCGATTATGCTGTACGTTGGGGCGGAGAGGAGTTCATGCTAATTGTTTTTGGCCGAAGCAATAAAGAAATTACTGCTTTGGCAACTGAGCTGTTGTTGAAGGTAAAATCGACAAATTTCAACTTCGAGGAAACAACAATTCACATCACAATTACCATTGGAATTGCTCATAACGAGCCAAATGCTGATTATGAATCCACAATAAAGAAAGCAGATGATCGGTTGCTGTTAGGAAAGGCTCAAGGGAAAGACATTTTTGTATTCGAAGCATAAGCAGTTCCCATTAAACGATTGAACAATAACATTCTTATAGTATTAATAATCCTCTCTCATTATAAACTGACTCCAGACTTCCCGCTCCACACCGTATCGCTCTATCCAAAGCCATGATGGTTGCTACAGCACCATCAATTTTCTCCGTGGATTTCTCCTTATCTGCTTTTATATTTCCTGCCGGATCTGTGCGAACGAAGATGTTATCCATCATCCATCGCAGAATCGGGTGACCGCCATGTGCGATCTTTTGTTCATACGTCAGTTTCATTAACTCCTTCGTTGGAGGAGACATATCTTTAAAACCTTGGCCGAACGGTACCACCGTAAAGCCAAGGTTTTCTAAATTTTGGGTCATCTGCACCGCGCCCCACCGGTCAAAGGCAATCTCTCGAATGTTATATTTCATCCCTAACTCCTCAATAAAAGCTTCAATAAAACCGTAATGCACAACATTCCCTTCAGTGGTCATGAGATAACCTTGTTTTTTCCAAACATCATAGTTCACATGGTCCCTCTTAACACGAAGATCGATATTGTCTTCCGGCATCCAGAAATATGGCAGGATATGATACTTGTCCTCTTCATCTAGGGGAGGAAACACCAAAACAAATGCAGTGATATCGGTGCTGCTGGATAAGTCCAATCCACCATAGCAAACTCGTCCATGCAGCTTTTCAGGATCAACCGCAAAAGCACAAGCATCCCATTTCTCCATCGGCATCCAACGTACAGCTTGTTTCACCCACTGGTTCAAGCGAAGCTGCCGGAAACTATTCTCTTCGGCGGGGTTCTGCCTAGCCGATTCAAACGCCGCTTTCACCTTATCCATGGTAACAGTGATGCCCAGAGAGGGATTCGCTTTCTTCCAGACTCTCGGGTCCGTCCAATCATCTTCAACTGCGGCGCCATAGATGACCGGATAGAAGGTTGGATCGGTCTTTCTGCCATCGATGATATCCAAAGCTTTCTGGTGCACCTCCCAGCATATGCTGTTTTGGTTATCTCCGGCTGTGGTAATCAGAAAATAGAGTGGTTGAGTTCTCGCATCACCGGAACCCTTGGTCATGACATCAAAGAGCTTCCGATTGGGTTGAGTGTGCAATTCATCAAAGACCACACCGTGCGTATTGAACCCATGCTTATTACTGACATCAGCGGAGAGCACCTGATAAATACTTCCCGTTGGCTGATAGATCAAACGTTTCATCGAATCCAGGATTTTCACTCGCTTGGAAAGGGCCGGGGACATGCGCACCATATCTGCAGCGACATTGAACACGATAGAGGCTTGGTTTCGATCCGCGGCACAGCCATAGACTTCTGCACGTTCTTCGTTGTCCCCACAGGTGAGTAACAGGGCTACTGCCGCCGCTAGCTCCGAGTTGTGCGTTGGCACCATCGATGGCCCGACCAAGTATTGATGAGACAAAGAATCGACCTGGATACACCTCATCGCTACCTTTTCATTGAGAGGTTCGATGGAATGAATATAGTGGAAATTGGAGCGTGTAGGCACAAAGGCAGATGCTTTTCTGTTGCATAGCTTTCTGCTAAGCTTGCTAACTGGCAAATGGGTAAATGAGGTGAATCGAATCGTGTATAGCGTTTCACCGGTTGGCTTATTATAGCGTAAAGATGGATGCTCTGTCATAGAGTTCTTGATGCCAAGACTCCAGAGAAGCTCTCTTACATCCAACGCGAGTTGTTTCTGAGTGCTGACATAGATGCTCTGGGCTCTCACCTTACTAATGCAACCATCGGAATCCATTAACCCTTGCAGAAGTTCCAAGCGCTGTGCTCGTGACGCTCTTAAGTATAGACTTGGTATCTGTTTATCACGGAAGGAAGTCAGCAAGATGGTTTTCAGAATGGGAATACGAAAAATCACACTGTCGCCAACATTCTTCCAAACAGATGAAATCTCGTAGGGTATCCTTTTGAGAACGCCAGATACATCACAGGTGCGTATCGTGATCTCCGGTTTGGTAGCACACCCATTTCCAAGCCAGTAACCATAGAGATAGGGGTCAACCGGCAATTCTGCATCTTTTAGCTTTAAAGCTTGTGTGACCGGTATTCTGTATAGAGATCGGAAAGGCTTGTTTTTGTGCTTTTCGCGATAAGCAAGAAAGGATTCATACATTTCTTGCGTTTCTATTAAGGCAGGTCTTCTTTGATTGTTGTTTACTTGAACATTCCAGAGGTGTCTTGCACCTGCCACAATGAAGCTACCGTCACCGAAGGTTAGTCGATATGCTTGTTCAGTGTTATCAATAGGGCTCAAGGCTAGGACTTGGCAGGGATTTCCCGTTTCATCAAAAACCAAGTCTCCTGGTTGTAGTTCCCCCATCTGCTTCCAACCATCGGGTGTAGGTATTGGAGTATCCAAAGCAAGCTGTTTCCCCATTTTCTTCGGTATCTCAATATATGCTGTATTGAATTGCCGATATCCATCCTTTTTCAGAGTGCCAAAGACATCTCGGATGATCTGCTCCTGCCAATCAATCAACTCGAAAGGTTTTCCGGACCAGGTCCCTTTGGTGTGAGACAAAGATTGGATGAAGGTAACAGCGAAATCGGCAGCAGCTTTATTATAGACCGAATCTGCCGCTTTGAAGCGGGTCGGTTTGTATCTTTTGAGCTTACGTATGGCTGTGTTCCTCCTTCCGAGCATTAAAAAAACAGAGCTTGCTAAAGCCCTGTTTAGTTTAGGTTGTGTTCTACTTTTCCTCTCCGGTCAAGATAAATCGCACATAAGCATTTTTGTTGTTTTCGAGAAATTCCAACAGCTCGAAATATCCTTTACGCAGCGAGATGATTCTGACTCTTGATACATCGAACATGTTGGTTTCACCAGAATCGCGAATATCCAGTATTTGTTTCTTAATGACTTCGGTCATTGAAGTTCAACCTTTCTACATAAGTCCTCGCCGTAGGCTACATTCAAAGAGCTACCACAGTCCCATTTCACCAAGATGCTACCAATGTCATCGACCGCGATGACCGTTCCCAAGGAGCCAATTGGTGGAGCTTGAGGATCATCCATTTTCAAAAGCTGCACACGCGTGCCAGGAGGAAAGTCTTTTCTGATTCGTTCTACTGTATCTCTGGAGGGAAATCTATTCATCTACTTCTACCTCCTGTTCTTTGTTCCTGAATGCGGAATTGCCGGATAGTTTGGAAAGGAGAAGTTTTCGTTCATTCTTGAACTCTGGGCCAATGAATCCTAAGCGGAGGAGAAAACAACGAAAAGCATATTTCTCGTTCTCTACCGACTTCTCGGTATCATTGACTCTCTTTTGGCTTTTCGCCAATTGGCAGAGTCCGTTCACAAAGTGAATTGCTGCGTTGGAGGAAACCGCTTCGTTCCCCGGCTCCAACTTGAACCAAGCAAATCGTAAAGATGTTACGGTTCGTTCAATTGGCAAAGAACTTACTCCCAGCGCTTTCTTAATCAGAGTCTCTTTACTCGCGACCAATCGTTGGAGGTTGATAAAAGCCTCTTCTGGAAAATTGTTCAACTGAATTTCAACACTTAGATCAGTGGGAGTTAGATAGGCAGGAGGTTCATCGTAATCCCGATAAGGACTAACCCTACCGCCAAGCGCTGCTTCGTAGGGAATGGGAAGCTCTGCAATCTCTGGTTTTGGTGGTTCAGATAGGTTCTCGTACTCCACTGAGGTGGCTTCAAAGTCATGCAACCCACAAAGGTCAGAAACCAGACCGGGGTTATCTGGTCCGATTACAGTTCCATCTTTCTCGACTCGGTAATCCCCGATCTCGTAGGCGAAGCTTGGTGCTCCCAGATACTTAGAGATCGTGTTAAGTTCTAACTCAAGGACAGTGACCAGCCCTTTACGTTTTGCTCCTGTGATAGGGTATTGAATCCTCATGGTTTTCACACCTTTCGTTTTGGTGTCCTATCTATCACTCTAAACTCTGTAAATAGCAAGTCATTTTTTATTCATTCTCCAGTTTCGAGATATCCTCAAAACAGTATTCGATACCATCTCTGCAAAGAAACACACCAGAAGAGCCTCCAACCTGCTCGATATAGCGCTTAACGATGACATCACAGTATTTCTCGTCTAGCTCAATGGTGTGACAGATTCGTCCGGTTTGCTCACAGGCAATTAAGGTCGAGCCACTCCCACCAAACGGATCAAGCACGATGCAGTTGGATAAGCTGCTATTGAGGATGGGGTGAGCAATCAAAGCGACAGGTTTCATGGTTGGGTGGTCTACGTTTTTTTTGGGCTTTTCAAACTCCCAGATGGTGGTTTGTTTGCGATCGGCATACCAGTTATGCTTACCGCTTTTCTTCCACCCAAAGAGCACTGGCTCGTGCTGCCATTGGTAAGGAGAACGTCCAAGCACTAAAGATTGTTTCTTCCAGATGCAGGTGCCAGAAAGGTAGAAGCCCGCATCCGAGAAGGCCTTTCTGAAGTTCAATCCTTCCGTATCGGAGTGGAATACATAAATCGAGGCATCCTTCGTCATGACAGCTTCTATGTTCTGAAACGACTCCAACAGGAACTGATAGAAGGCTTCATTTCCCATGTTATCGTTTTTGATCTTCCCGGCTGTGCCTTCATAGTTCACATTGTAGGGTGGATCGGTAACGACCAGATTTGCTTGCTTGCCATCCATGAGTTGGGTGAAGGTTTCTTGTTTCGTTGAATCACCACACACCATTCGGTGCAGTCCCAATCTCCAGGTATCTCCTAATTTAGTGATCGCTGGTTTCTTGAGTTCCGATTCGACATCGAAGTCATCGTCTTTGATTCCATCCTTGAGTGAATCTTTAAACAGGTCATCCAACTCAGTAAGGTCAAAACCGGTGAGGGAGACATCGAAGTCGGCCCCTTGAAGATCGGTAATCAGGAGGGCAAGTTTCTCTTGATCCCAAGCGCCGCTGATCTTGTTGAGTGCGATGTTGAGCGCTTTTTCTTTCTCTTCGCTCATGTCTACCACCACACACTCGACTTCTGTATACCCTAAATCAAGTAAGATTTTAAGTCGCTGGTGGCCACCTATAACACGAGAAGTGCTTTTATTCCAGATAATGGGTTCAACATACCCGAACTCTTGAATAGAGCGTTTTAGCTTTTCATATTCTGCATCCCCAGGTTTCAAGTCTTTTCTGGGATTGTATTCCGCTGGGAGGAGCTGTTCAATCTTTAGTTTTTCAATCTGCATATTTGCTTGCTACCTTTCTCAACTCTGTTGTCATGTTCACCTGCTCCCAGGGAAACAAGATAGAGTTGAAGTGTCCATAGGTGGAAGTGTCCACATAGAAGGGCGTTCTTAAACGCAACTTCTCGATCATAGCTGCCGGTCGGAGATTGAACACTTCTTTGACAACATCAGCGAGCTGTTCATCTGTAAGTTTACTGGTTTGGAAGGATGTCACATTGATAGCGACCGGATTGGCTTTACCAATGGCATAAGAAATAGCGACCTCGCATTCTGTAGCAAGACCGCTCCCAACAATATTCTTAGCGATATAACGTGCCATGTAAGCTCCGCTTCGATCAACCTTGGTGGGGTCTTTGCCACATAGAGCACCTCCACCATGTGATGCCAAGCCACCATAAGTGTCGACCATGATCTTCCTACCGGTCAGTCCAGTGTCTGCTGCCGGTCCACCCTCAACGAATCTCCCTGCGGGATTGATCAGGATTTCAGTGTTTTCGTCAAAAGGGAAATCTTCAAAGCACTGCCATAAGACCTGGGTGAGGATATCTGCTTTCAACTCGGGCAAAGTTTTATCCTGATCGTGCTGCACGGAAATGACGATGGTCTTGACTCTTTTTGGTTTACCGCTTACGTACTCCACTGTTACTTGAGCTTTGCCATCCGGTTTGATTCCCTTGATTAGATTACCCTTGCGACAACTGTCGATGCGTTGAACTAACCGGTGAGCCAAGACAATGGGAAGAGGTAGCTGCTCCAAGGTTTCGATACATGCATAGCCATACATTGTCCCTTGATCTCCGGCACCCAGGGTGCTATACGGTTCGGTTAGTCCGGCTCGAGCTTCCAAAGCCTGATCGACTCCGGCGGAGATGTCTGCACTCTGCTGATGGACAAAGACAAGAACATCGAATTCTCTGGGATTGTATCCAACATCTCTTAAGACACTTCTCGTGATGTATCGGATATCGACTTTCGCGCTACAGGTGATTTCACCCGCTACGACAATCTTACCTTTTGTCGCCATTACTTCACAGGCAACTCTGGAAGCACGATCCTCTCGCAAGCAAGAATCTAAGATACTATCTGCAATGAGATCACAGAGCTTATCCGGATGGCCCATGCACACGCTTTCTGCGGTTTTGTAAGTTAGCATATTTTCATCACTCCTTATTTCCCTCGCCTTGCTGTAAGCAAACGCTCCATGACGTCATCTTGTGGATTATTTCCACTATACTCCCCGACAGAGTTTTCTTTAACAATTTGAAAGATCTCCATCCAGAGACGGTTGGTCTGGCTCATGTAGTTCTGTCCCATTGCCACATACGGACTTTGTATCGCGTTTCCGGTTGTCGGGTGTTTTGCTAAGAAACCATACTCGGTAACCGCCTCTTCACATTGAATCCATCGAGCTACACTCATGGCGTACCGCTCCAACAACTGTGGCGATACCAGCGCCGCACAATTGCGTTCGTTTAACCATTGCCACGTATTTTTGAAGATTTCTCCGGCAATGAGTGCTTTGCCATCTTTCTGAATGGCTTCCAGCATTTTGTTGGGTTCAGGCATGGAGAGACCTTTTAAATCTGCAGTGTTGTTAAACTCGATGACGGTTAGCTTTCTTCCACCTGGGTTCCCTTCCATGATTTTATCCGCTAAGGGCTTCTTTTTTGCTCCTGCTCCCACTCGAGCACCACCACGAATGGTTCCGTCCTTTGCCATAGCATCACCTCACTAGTATAATAATGTCATAGCCAATAAGACTGGCTATGCAGGTTTCAAAGCTTGA
>CAYRNW010000006.1:0-118942 GCA_964425745.1 uncultured Eubacteriales bacterium
CTTTGCTTTTAGATCATTTCCGAAAATTCATCTTGACAATTCTTAGCTGGACTTTCACTCGAGGGCAATTCCCCCCTTTGATTCTGCGTTTTTTAGCGTGAAGGCCCACACCGCTGAACTTAATTGATTATTTTACAGATTTAACCTTCCCCACCGGTCACCACTCTCAGCTGTGATTCGTGAGTGACAAGACTTGCATAAAGCCTTGAGGTTGCTTTTCTCATTTCCACCGCCTTTTGAGAGTGGTTTAATGTGATGAACCTCTTCAGCAGGAGTCAAGATTCCGTTTTTCTTACACTCTTCACACAAAGGGTGAGCTTCAATGTATCGGTCACGAATTCGTTTCCAGGCACGCCCATATCTTTTGTTGGACTCAGGGTCTCGCTCAAACTTGTTGTATTGCTTATTCCTTACCTTCAAGTGTTCAGAACAGTATTGTCCGTTCTCTGCCAATCGGCTACAGCCGGGGTAAGCACAGGGACGCTTTGGTTTATAGGGCATCGGCTCACCTCACTCAACATAAATAACAACGACCGCCAGAGGGTTTTATTCTCGGCGGTCGTTTTATCCTATTTACCTAATCTTATAGTATCATAACCGGCACCATGACAACAAGTGACATTTAGTGACATGTTTGCGGAAGCACGACACAATCTACTGCCTCGTCATGGATTCGGTAGACATGGCGGACATTATAACCCATATCGACAGCGATTTGCTCCCAAGTATAGAAGCACAAGTAGCGAAGCTCAAGGAGTGTCTGATACTCAGGATTGTTTACTGCTTTAATCACCATCACCATATGTCGCTTCAAATCGACTAAGCGATCGATATCCCCGTTGATCTCAGCTTGAAGGTCAATTATCTTGGCGATGGCATCTGCCATCATGGATGTTGCTTGATTGGGATTTCTAGGCATACCAGTTAGAGTAGTGGTCACTTTCTTTGCCAGTTCGTTCAAGGAAGAAACCTGCTCTAACTTACTGTTAATTCGTTGGTCTAGTCTATAGGCTTGGCCGAGATATTCCTTAGCTGTCATTCAGCCCCCTCCTTTGCAAGCTTTTCGATTATAACTTCCGGGTCTAAGGTCGTCAATATACCAAACCAATCGGAACGAAAGAATCTTAGCACTTCTCGTTGTGTGTGTCTTTGCATTTTATCAAGAGGGTGTTTTTCTAACCTCTTTTTGGCTATGCGATAATCCACTACCGCTTGAACAACAATGGCATTAGCCAGTTCTTCATAGTTCTCTATCATTTATTTCCTCCGATCATCAAATCGGCTTTTACCGCTTCAATTAAAGCTGATTGGGTGCTACCTTTTTTGGATAACACTTTTAAAATGCGTTCATCGATGGTTCCTTTGGTAACAATGTGCTGCACCACAACGGTTTTTGCATTTTGCCCTTGCCGCCACAAGCGCGCAATGGTTTGTTGATACAACTCTAAAGACCAGGTTAATCCAAACCATATCAACGTAGAACCACCGCCTTGTAGATTTAAACCATGTCCAGCAGAAGCGGGATGGATGAGTGCAACAGACACTTCGATCTTGTTCCATTTCTTGATGCTATCGTTGGAATCCAATTTAACAAAGGACACACCTAATTTCACTAATCTCTGAGTGATTCGAGATAGATCATGCTTGAACCAATAAGCGACCAGCACCGGATTCCCTCCAGCGGCCTCGATCATATCCTCTAAGGCATCCAACTTACGCTCATGGATAGGGGAGACTTGGCCATCATCGCTATAGATCGCACCATTAGCCATCTGGCAAAGCTTCCCGGTGAGCGCTGCAGCGTTTGCTGCTGTAATGTCACAACTCGGTAGTTTCAAAATCAAATCGTTCTTAAGCTCCTCATATCGCTGTTTCTCACTTTCTGAAAGATAAACCGCATATTCGCTGCTTACGAGTTCCGGCATTTTGAGATGGTTCGAAGATTTCATGGAGATGGTGATATCGGCTATCTTGTTATAGATTCTTTCCTCAGCTCCAGGTAGAGGCTTGTAGTTGAAAATAACGTGGCCATTTCGTTTATCTGGCTGAAAGTAATCCAGTCGGTAGTGACCGATGAATCGTCCAAGTCGCTGACCCATATCTAATAATCGAAACTCAGCCCATAAGTCCATGAGACCATTGGTCGATGGTGTTCCTGTTAAGCCAATGACGCGTTTTACTCTTGGCCTAACTTTCATCAGTGCTCGAAAGCGTTTTGATTGATAATTCTTAAAAGAGGAGAGCTCATCGACGACGAGAGTGTCAAAGTTGAAAGGGAGTTTGCTTTCTTCGATCAGCCACTGAACATTCTCGCGATTGATGATATATATATCGGCTTGTTGAATCAAAGCGCTACGGCGTTCTGTTTCAGTGCCTACTGCAACGGAGCAGATGAGGTTCTGAAGGTGATTCCACTTATCTGCTTCAGCGGGCCATGTGTCCCGAGCCACTCTCAACGGTGCAATCACCAAAACACGATGCACCTCGAATCGGTCAAAAAGCAGGTTATTCAGAGCCGTCAATGTTATTACGCTCTTACTCAACCGAGGCCCATATCTAGGAGTATGGCAGATACTTGATGGTCTTCGATATAGTTGATGGCGTAATTCTGATACTCATGCGGTATGAACTTCATTTGGCATCACCTCCTTAGATCTTATTGATTTCATCAAGAACCCCTCCAATCTGCTTCTCGTCATCTAGGACAAACACTTGGAATCCAAGTCGCAGGAGCAACTTATGCCTTGCTAGCTGCAAGGGGAGAGGCTTTCTACCGGGTGCTTTGACTTCCACAAAGCCAATATGACCTCCCGGTAAAAGTACGAGTCGGTCAGGCATTCCGTCAAAACCCGGGCACACAAGCTTTGGTGCAATACCTCCCATCGCTTTAACCGACATCGTTAGTTTTTGTTCGATTTGTTTTTCTCTCATCGCTTTCCCTCCACGGACAAGTGGTCCAGATTTTCTCTACGCGCGTATATGCGCTCGGACAGAGCTCCTTTTTATATAATATTTCTATTTTTTTGTACTATATAGAAATCGTTGTCCATTTGTCCAAATCTGCCATTTTTACCCCTTTTCACAGGGAATTGGCTCTGGACAGTCTCTAGGACAGGGACAAGCTGTGCGTGTTGTTCTGAGAGGCTGTCCAGAGATGCCTAGATACGCTTATACAACCGTTGCCTACCATAGATGGGTAGTATCTTGCGTTCGTCAACTTTTTGCCAACCTGGGATGCGAAGCATGATGGCTGCTATCGCATAAGAGTCGGAGGGCTTGATGTCCTCTTTCCTTTTACCAAAGCATTCACACCAGATCTCCAAATTGCTGACGCTGCTGCGGAGAATCGTACCTTTCGGTTGGGTAGGACTGTCTGGATCACGGATGTATTCCTGCCTTGTATAAATATCCATCTCATCCCATTTCTCCGGCAGTAGAAGATTGAGGTAGGAGATAACTAGACCTTCACGATCATCCTGTTCCATAGCTTCAGACTGCTCGATTTGAGATAGTTTTTCCAAATACGGGTCGAGATAGATATCTTCACCGCGCTCTACGAGCACAAGCACTTCAGCCCATATCTGGTTGACATCCTCTTGGGTGAGTTGCCACGGCTTCATCTTACTTGTACCGGGAGTTTTGACCGTCCAGAATCTGCGATTGCCTGTAATGTCACGGAGGTATCCGTTTTGAGAATTGGTCGTGCCAAAGAAGATACATTGCCTCGGATGTGGTGTGACTCGGCGACCAAAGGAGGCCCGATACTTATCGTCCTGACGAGAGATGAACGCTTTGACTTTATCAAGGTCGGCTTTCTTCATACCGGCCAATTCGCCAATCTCGATGATCCAATAACCCTGCAGTTTTTCTGCAGCGGTCTTGTCGTTCATATCTGTGAGGTTCACACTATCGGAATACCATTCACCACCAAGTTTAGCGATGAGGGTGGATTTACCAATACCCTGATCACCATTGAGCACGAGAATATAGTCGAATTTGATGCCGGGATGCTGCACTCTTGCCACTGCAGCGCAGAGCGTTTTTCGGGTTACAGCACGAGTATAGGCATTGTCTTCTGCTCCGAGATAATCGATGAGAAGGCTTTCGACACGCGTGATACCGTCCCAAGGTGGAAGCGAGTTCAGATACTCACGAATAGGATGGTAGGAACGGTCGTCAACTACCTTGGTAACAGCAACCTGATAGTTTCGGGCGGAGAAGGACCCATAGTTCGCATCGACATAACAGATGAGTTGTGCATCGTCAGCATCGCGCCAGAACCGTGCTGGATGCTTCCATGGCACGGAACCCGTAATCTCCATGCCATCGGCGAGCTGGTTGAAACAGATCGATTTCAGGTTTTCATCGTTATGAAGGATCAGCGTGAGATTATACAGGTTATTCTTAAGAGTGGTCGATCGAGGTTCATATTGCAGCTTTTTCTGCCACTCGGTATCCCCATCACCAGCTGAGAAATCATGGGTTGCCTGTGCTTGTCGTTCGGAGATTAATAACAATTTGACGTTTTCATCCTGTAAGGCAAATTCCGTCATGGCCTGATATGACTTTTTCTCATCGTCACCTCCGAATTTATGGATGCGAACGAGATCAAAGGCATTAAGCAGTTTTCCGCAAGTAGGGTCTGTCGCATGGTGGCTATAGGCAAACTTATCGTCGTAAATAACGACGCCAGCTGTGCTTTTTCCAGAGATGTAGTCGTAGCGGCCTTCCATGACTGATGGGGCATAAGTGTCTGAAAGAAACTTTTCGATGGCTACCGTGATGGAATAGGTGCGACAGAAGGCTCCAACGACACCGGACTTTGATAGGGGGTCTTCCTGCTGTTTTTGACTTGGTTTATGTACTTTGCTTTCACGCGATGTGGTTGGTAGCAGCGAGCAGTCTTGCCAATCCGGATGCGCTGCTAGAATCTTATCCGGGTCGAGTAATTCACCATCCACGAATTCGATAAGGTAGTCACCATTGGCTGGACAGGTCGGCCAATACATCAGTTGGTTGGGGATAAACGAGCACTCATCGAACATATCCATGCCAAGCTCCGCAGCCACATAGCGCGATACTGCTACGAATTCATCTGCGGAGATATCTCTGGTGAAGGGTGCGACGATACGGAGACGAGGAGCTACCGGTGTATGGCTGTGTGTTGAGTAAACCGCACATTTGAAATGTAGCTTATTCGGCAGCAATGCAACGAACTCGGGGGTAGCATTATCGAGGTCTGGTGTCCAAAGAGAGCGGCAGGACACATTGCCTGCTTTACGGAGATTGTCACGCAAATGACCACCGACGAAGCCACCCTTGTCTTTGATTTCATCGCGCTTAGGCTTAGGCATCTTTGTATACTCCTCTACCGTTTCCGTGGTGCGAATCGGTGTTTTCAGTCGCTCGCAGATCGCTTCAAAGGTTAGGGTCTTGTTCGACCAGAATTTAGCCTGTCGGGAATTACCGAGGGCAATCTTCAATTCACGCATAATAAGTGCTCCTCCATGTTCCTGGCTGTTCGCCGTGTTCAAATCGTGCTTGCCTTGCCAGCTTAAAGGCATGCAAGGTAGCTTGGTCGTCCCGATCAGAGGTGTAACTGCTGTCATCACCAAAAAGTTCAAATTGACCTTTCTTGTTGATACCGGGATGGGCTACGAAGTAATCTCCGTCTATGGTCACAAAGTTAAAGGGATATATACTAGCCTTGATTTCTGGAAAACCTCTATAACCCATTTCCTGACAGAAATTATCAATATCATCGATACAATCACCGTCAGGAATCCCAGCAACGACAAGAATAGGATTCACAATTTCACAAATCTCAAAGTATTTTAGGCCGCTGAATTGAAGTATCTTCTCGGCGTCAGCTTCGGTCATTTTCCCTTTGACTTCAACATACAGATCACTTGGACTCCTCCCAGCACAGCCGTGAAGTAAGAAGTCAGGAAGATATAGTTGACCATTAGGGAGCTTAAAACCCTCAGGCTCGTATTCCCATTTTACTTCGCACGCGTCGAAGAACACTGCCCATCGTGCCTCAAGCCTTGACCGGAAGCGATAGCCCTTATATTCAGTCGGTATAGCTGTATATGTATTCATTTCTGTACCTCCTCGCAGTTTTCAGTGAAGTAGCGCAAAGGAAAATGCTTCCATTTAGCCCGTTTGATCTCTTCTTGCATTCCATGAGAAATGGTGCTACCAAACACCCAGACTTCTGCACATTTTGTCATGAGCGCATTGGCGAAGAATAGGCCAAGCTGTCGCTCATTGGGATTGTCATCGTCAAGAAACTGGGGAAAGAGTAGGTGGGGTGCAAGGGGGATATATCCTTGATCCACAGCAAAGCGACAGTAACCTTGGGTCGCTATTACGTTTTTCTCTACATTTCCGGAATACGGTGAACAGATATAGATGATGGGACGAAATGATCGGATTGCCCGTTCTCGTTTCTCGATTTCTGTTAATGCTTCATAGGGAGTGGGATCATAGTATCCTTCTTTGTTGTATTTATCGATGTTCATGAAACCTCCAATCTGGGCAGTATACAGCCCTTACTATGTAATGGAGTTAAGGTTGTGAATTGAACGAAAAGACTCAGTCTTTTTTATAAAAGTTTGTCTCATAACCATCTGCTCTTAAGACGAGACCGGCTGCCCAGGTGGGGGTCTGGCTCATCCGCTCACAGATATCTTGTAGAGAGGTTTGTGGCTTAGCTTCAATGACAATTTCATCATGGACATGCATCACAATGGGAAATTGACTTAGATTCTGCATGGCATAGCATAATAGATCTCGGGCTGTGGCTTGAACGATGTTTTCTACGAATTTCGGGCCGTAGGAGTTTAGCCGCTCCCATTTTTTTGTACCACCAACGCCTTCGTAGGTTATGCACTGACCACCGAACTGGTTTTCTCCGATACGGGGTTTCACATAAGCGAGTTGTCTACCGGATGGGAGCACAATGAACAGCATGGCGCTTTGATAGTAGAACTTGATTCCGTGCGTGATACGGCTGCTTTTCTCCCGAACAGCCTCCATAGCAGCGCGATCTACATCCCACCAAAACTGGACGATATTGGGATTGGATTGCCTCCACGATGTGACCAAAGGCTGTAGCTCCTCTTCGGTCAAGCCCATATCCAGAGCACCCATTGCCTTTAAGGCACCAAATGAGCCGCCATAACCAAGCGCCAGTTCGGCTATTTTCCCTTTTTGTCGAAGGTGACTGTTAATGCCATGCTTCTCGACTGGCACGTTGAACATCTGCGATGCGGAGGCACAGTAGATATCTTCACCTTTCGCAAACACCTCTTGTCGCCATTTTTCCCTGGCAAGCCAGGCGATGACACGGGCCTCGATTGCACTGAAGTCGGCCACGATGAACTTTGAATTGGATTTAGGAACGAAGGCTGTTCGTATGACCTGAGAGAGGGTATCGGGAACATCTTCGTAGAGCATTTCTAGCGCTTCATAATCGCCACAGCGAACGAGTGAGCGAGCTTCAACCAAATCCGGAAGATGGTTCTGGGGCAGGTTTTGTAATTGTATAAGTCGTCCTGCCCAGCGACCGGTTCGGTTTGCACCATAGAATTGAAACATCCCACGTGCACGACCGTCTTCACAAACACAATTTTGCATGGCTTGATACTTCTTTATCGAGGATTTTGCGAGTTGTTGCCGAAGGGATAGAACTCTGGATAATTCGGGTGGTGCTGTCTTAAGCAAATCAGCAACGACCTTTTTACCAAGAGTGTCTGTCTCAAGTCCATTCTCTGAAAGCCATTCTTTCATCTGCAGCACAGAGTTTGGATTCTCAATATCGGTTAAGGTTTGCACGGCATTCATTAGCTCTGAACGTGAGCGATTATCTAGCTGGACAGCTGATGCAACAAAGGCCAAGTCCAGAGCCACACCTCTGTCGTTAATCTCTTCGGAAAGATGGTATTCGGACCAGAAACTGTCTGGCACAGGAAATCTAGTCAGCTTTTCCTGAATGGACATCTCCACTTCAACATCTCTAGCATTGTAACTTTTAAAAGCTGCCCATTTATCTGGTGCATGCGTTGGAGTATTTCTGGTTCTTTGGCCGTTTGTTTGAGTCGGCGAACAGGGAAGACAGAAGTAACGGATGAGTTCTTTCCCTTCCGATAGTTTCTGTTTTTCTAGGTTAAGAACTGAGCCGACTCCCTCTAGTGATAGCGGTAATCCCAAGGATGCTGCCCATACCATGGAGCATTTCCAGGAAGAAGGACTTAAGTATTGACCTTGTGGTAACCCTAGAAAACGCGAAAGGCATATACGTTCAAAGTTGGCATTGTAAGCCCATTTCTTAACAGATTCATCTTTGAGTGCAGCGATGATTTCGCTTGGCAACTTCTCACCGCAGATGAGATCTACAATCTGTACCGGCTCATTATCCTTGCTATAACCAAACAACAGAATCTCAAAATCAGGAGATTCCACATACCGATAAACTCCTGATTTGACAAGATTGACACTGGAGAACGTTTCGATATCTATGCTAAGTGTTTTCATATATAGTTACCTCACACATAAGGTAGGGTGGCAGAGAAATCCGCCACCCTTTTTGCCGTACCTATTACACCAAGAAATCATCATCTTCTTCAGTGGTGAAATCTGATTCGGCGCTTGCTTTGCCACCTAAGGGTTCACCATCTCGGATTTTTTGCAGATTGTTAAGACCGCAGGCTATTCCGCGATTCCCATTGCTATTAAAGGAAAATAGGGTAATGCTGGCTCTGCCAAACACCCCTGAGTAAATCTCCGAGCGAATAAGGATAGGATTGCGATCAGCATCGACGATTCCCGGAGCAGTAGCAGAATTGGCATTAATAAAATAGGAGTTCGCATAGGCAGGATCATCTGGTCGCTCCAAGTCACCATCTCGAAGAGGGGTTTTTAAGGTGGCTAGGGGAGGAGTAGATTTACCGTTCCCTTTGAGCTTGGCTTCGCCTTCGTGATATGCTGCTTCTATGGCTGATTTGATTTTGGCGACGGTCTTGGTATCGCTTTTAGGAATGATGAGGGAGACAGAGTATTTCGGGGTTCCACCATTGATGCTTTTTGGTTCCCAGACATTGGCATAGCTCCATCGGGTGTTTGGCCCTGTGATAACTTTCATCGATTGATTGGCGTTGTTATTCATTTTCATATACCTCCATAAAATCATTTTTGACTGTATTCATAACCGGACGCTTATCGCTTTCCGGAACAAGAGTGGGTTTGCCTAAGGGTTTTTCAATATAAGCCGAGAGTAATTCATCGAAGCGAGTTTTGCCTAGCAGCTTCTGCATCGCGGTAACACCGAGGACCTTATGTTCGAAAGGATCGAAACCTGCTTCCTGGACGGTGCCTGCAACTGCATTCTCATTCGTATAACGTCGATTGGAACGACCCTCGACCAGCTTCCATCCGTGCCAATCTTTACCACGTAGTGCTTGTTGAAGTGCATATTCCTTGATATCTGATGCCCAAGTGATAAAGTCATCTAAGCGAGAAAGGATTTCTTCGATTTCTTCGTCTGTGAGCAGGGGAGGAAGTTCAAATTCGGTTCGAGCCAGTTCAAGATTCGCTTCTGCTCGAGCTCGGCAAGTGTTCTTGACTTTGCAAAAGGTGCACCAGCTTCCGCTTTTGAATTCACCCGCACCTGCATATGCTAGAGTTGCTGTGGGTTTGAGAACTTCAATTGCCCACTGATAGAGGTCCTCTTTGGAAACTTCAGAAACGCTGATGTTGTTTAATCTTGGCTGGTAAATACCCACGCGAACCGTCTCAATATCAAAGATGCCATCGAAGAGCTCTAATGCGCCTAGTGCATAGCACTTCAACTGGGGATTATCTTCTGCTGAGATCTCAATGCCTCTACCATATTTGAGATCGTAGATTTGCAATAACCCATTTGACACAAGGATGCAATCAGCCGTCCCATAGCCCGATTCAACCCACTTGGAGAAATCGACACGTTGTTCAATCAGGACAATAGGGGTTGAATCCGTCTGTTTTGTGACTTCTAGTTGCTCGAGGATGAAGGAAACATACTCGGCGGCATAATCGTTCATCTCTTCGTTATACCAATTAAGATGTTCTGTTGGGTCACTGGTCTCCATGCCTAAGGCTTCTTGCAATCTGTGCTCGAAGAGCATATGGGCATCTGTGCCTTCAGCTGCATAGTCGCTGGTTACTTCAACTTGATTATCATTAAGTCGTGCTGAGGGTGGACAAGACAACCAACGTTCTGAACTCGATGCTGATAGTAAGGCATGTCCTTTAGGTGGCATGGGTTAGTTCCTCCGCATCGGCAAGAAGCGCTTTGTAATTGGCTGGATCAACACCAGATAACCGATCCGAACCATACTTCTGAAGCAAAGCTCGTATTTGAGAAGTAAATCCGGCTCGAGACTTGTTAGCAAGGATTCCTCTTACTTCCTCTAGTGTGAGAGTGGGCTCAACTACCTTTGTGTTTTCCATTGTTGAATGAGAACCAAACTGCTCTTCTATGGTGTTCGCGATTTGGTTAATTGTCATAGCGACGCTGCGTAAATTTTCGACGATTGTGGCTAATTCGCTCATCTTTTTTCACTCCTTCCAAGGATTGTCGTTGTCTAGTTAATAGCGTCAACTTTCTTGCTAAACGCATGGAGACCACACTAATTGCAGTGAGAACATCCAAAAGCTCATCTTCAGTTGTGCGATCTCGTGGGTGGTATTTGTTCAAGGGCTTCACCTCCTTGGAAGGAGAATATTGTTTATCCCTTCCACTACTCAATGGAGGTGAGTGAATGGATTGAACGAAAACGTTGAAAAAATATTTTGCTTAAACCCAATCTTTCAGGATTTCCTTTAATTGGGATAAGGCTTGTCTCCGTTGATAATTCAGCGTGCTTTGTGATTTGATTCCGAGCGCTTTCGCGATATCTCTTTCAGATGACCCATTGGCCCAAAGCCAACAGATCTTTGCATAATGTGGATTGATTTGTTCTAGAGCATCGAAAAGACGATTCAAAAGTTCTTGATCTTCAATAATAGACTCTACAGTGGGAGATAAGTCAGAGAGAAAATCTTGGTGTTCAACTTCATTTCCTTCGCCGTCGTCAAAGGTGTCATTAAGAGAAGACGTGTCTCCAGATGTTAGATAGGAACATGTCCAGCAATCCATGTTGCAGAGATATCGTTTGCTTGCTGGGCATTCACAACGGCCATGTTTTTGTTGCCTACGGCGGTAAGTGTTGATTTCGCGGTAGTAGTTGTCATAGAATTCTTTGGTTACTGGTACCCACTCGTGAAGTTCTCTGATGTAGATTTTTCGTTCATCGGTTTGACCATGGTTGTCTTGGTTTAACATAAAATGTCCTTTCCGCCTGTGTGAATTGAGCGGCAAGGACACATAATGAAGCTGCTTCGATGAAGAGCTACCGAGAATGCCTAAAACGGGCATAGCAAGGCACGGTGGGTACATCTGAGGCTCCGAACACGGTTTTTACCGTGCTTGGAACTTCCTATGTATCCCGCCGCCTTAATGCGCATCTCAGGCTTTGAGAATTATTTATTGATGTTGAGAACGTCTACACGAATCGCTTTAAGTGGTTTAATAACTTTTTTACACATTTTTGTGTAAATGCATTGATTTTTGACTTGTTTTGCAGTACAATAAAAATGTTATATTTTACCTTAGGGCAATTTTGATATCCGTTCCCTCCATCTGAGATAAGGATATCAAGACACGAAGGTACAAGAAATTACTCTGGGACGGTACATCTGGTACAAAATCCGGTACAACAAAAGCGAGGTGATTCGTATAAACGCATCTGAGTTCTTTAAGAAGGTATATCCCTACTTAAACAATCAAAAAAATCAAGGCGTGTTTGTTACGAATTGCTTCATTGCAGCTGGTAGCACAGTGTTTACGCTACCAAAGCTCAAGACAAAGCAAACAAGCGACAACCTTGAATATCAACGAATGATTTATAAAGGCAAACGGCAAATAACAGCCGACATGAAGGCGAGCTTTCCGGACCCGTTTCCGTTGGACTCTTTATCAAAGTTCTTTGCTGACAATATAAAAGAGGATAGAATTCGCGATGTCATGACAGCTTTTTCAATGCCCCCTTCTGCGGAACCGGAAAAGTTCTTGCTATCAAAATCACTGGCGTTGCAGTTTCAGCTACTTATTCAGAGCGAAAGCAATGATGTTGATGATATTGTCGCAACCAAATACCAACAACTGCTGTTAGAACCTGCCACGCAGCCAGTAAAGAGGTTATCTCCGCTCTATCCGGGAGATAGCGCTTGGGTTCTTGAATGTAAGCCGCAACGCTCATATTCGGTTCATTGTTACGATAAATTCCAACATACGTGGGTAATTCGAAATAACGGAAGTCAGACATGGCGTGGTCGCAAACTGGTTTTTATAAACAGCAATGAAGTGCGACCAAGAGCAGATGCAAACAACATTGAAATACCGGATACGCCACCAGGTAAGGATATAAAAATAACCACAGGCTTTGACGCCCGTGGTTTTGAGGGGAAGTATGAGTGTATATGGCAAATGCAGGATAGCAGTGGTAATGATTGCTTTCCCAATAATGAAAAACAGTTTTGCATATTATTTGATATAAAATTCCAATCAAAATAGTGCTGGATATTTGGAGGATATAAACGTGAGCGATAAAAGCATTGAAAAATGGTCTACATTAAAAGAAGTACAAGAATATCTCGGTGTCGGCCGCGAGACCATTCTGCAATGGATCGCAAAAAGAAATATGCCCGCCTATAAGGTAGGCAGGCTCTGGAAATTCAAACTGTCCGAGGTTGACGACTGGATTCGTTCGGGCGGCGCTGACGACAGGAATGCAGAATAAGTCCGTTTTATGGGACAGGCCAAAATTTAGAATTAGCGTGTGGCATTATAGCCAAAATCGCAAATATAAAAGCGAAAAGGATAGGGTGAAATACTATGGACAATCAAGTGCACAATTCAATAGTTAGCTTTATATGGGGTATTGCAGACGACTGCCTCCGTGATATATATGTACGCGGCAAATACCGCGATGTTATTCTGCCAATGACGGTTATCCGCCGTCTTGACGCAATGCTTGAGGATACCAAGCAAGCGGTGCTGGATATGAAAAAAACATTGGATGCCGCCGGTATTACCAACCAATGGCCCGCGCTTTGCAACGCTGCGGGACAGGCATTCTGCAATGCTTCGCCATTCCGTCTGCGCGACCTCACCAGCCGCGCGAAGAAGCAGACTTTGAAGACCGATTTTGAGGCCTATCTCGACGGTTTTTCGCCAAACGTGCAGGAAATCCTCGAAAAATTCAAGTTCCGCAATCAGATTGATACTATGATCGACGCCGACATTCTCGGCGCGGTTATTGAAAAGTTTATTTCTCCAACCATTAACTTGAGTCCGAAGCCGGTTTACAAGGACGATACCAAAGAGGAAATCCGCCTGCCTGCGCTGGATAACCATGGCATGGGTACTGTCTTTGAGGAGCTTATCCGCAAGTTCAACGAGGAAAACAACGAGGAAGCCGGAGAACACTGGACTCCTCGTGATGTTGTCGAGCTTATGGCCGACCTTGTTTTTGCGCCGATTGCCGACAAGATAATGGACGCCACCTATTCCTGTTATGATGGTGCTTGTGGTACCGGCGGCATGCTGACTGTTGCACAGGAACGGCTGATGACGCTTGCAGAACAGTCCGGCAAACAAGTATCAATTCACCTTTTCGGGCAGGAGATCAACCCCGAAACTTACGCAATCGCAAAGGCGGATATGCTGCTGAAAGGCGACGGGGATCAAGCCGAGCATATCGGCTTTGGCTCCACGCTATCAAATGACCACAACGCAACCCGCCAATTTGACTTCATGCTTTCCAATCCGCCTTACGGGAAGAGCTGGAAAACCGACGCCGAGAAGATGGGCGGTAAAAAAGATATACTGGATACAAGGTTTAACATATACCTCGAAAACGGCGAGCAGCTCGCCATGATTCCGCGCACAAGCGACGGCCAGCTCCTGTTTCTGCTGAACAATGCGGCAAAGATGAAAAAAGACACGCCGCTCGGCAGCCGTATTGCCGAGGTACATAACGGTTCCTCGCTCTTTACGGGCGATGCGGGGAGCGGTGAGAGCAATGCGCGCAGATATCTTATTGAAAGCGACCTTGTCGAGGCGATCATCGCCTTGCCGGAAAATATGTTTTACAACACAGGCATCGGTACATATATTTGGGTTTTGTCCAACAAAAAAGAAGACCGCCGCAAGGGGAAAATTCAATTGATCGATGCCACGGCCATGAAATCCCCGCTTCGCAAAAACATGGGTAAAAAGAACTGCGAATTTACGGAGGAAATCCGCGCGGAGATTCTGCGCATTTTCATGGAGATGGAAGAGAGCGAAGTAAGCCGCATCTTCAATAACGAGGAGTTTGGCTACTGGGCTATTACAGTGGAAAGGCCGCTTCGCTTGAGAGTATTCCCGGAAAGGCATATTCCTGATTCTGTTTTCAAGAATGCGGATGAACGCGCCGATTACGAACGGGCTATTAGTAGATTGCCGAAAAATACTCCTTTGGATAATTGGGAGGCGTTTGCCAAAGCGGCAAAATTGAAGGCGGCGCTGCTTAAAAAGGTGCGCCCCTATATCACCGAAAAAGACCCGTCCGCGCAGCCGGTTGAGGGAGAGTCCGATACCGACCTTCGCGACACGGAAATTGTTCCGTTTGCCTATGACGGCGGCATCGAAGCCTTCATGAAAAACGAAGTGCTTCCGTATGCGCCAGACGCGTGGGTGGATGAGAAAAAAACACAGATTGGCTATGAGATCAGCTTTACGAAATATTTCTACAAGCCGGTTGAGCTGCGTTCTTTAAAGGATATTCTTTCTGACCTCAAAACTCTTGAAAAAGAGACGGACGGCATGATGGCGGAAATCATCGGGGGGCTTGAGGAATGAGAGCATATAGTGAATATTGCCGTGTTGATGCTGAGTGGCTTGGCTCTCTCCCTTCACATTGGGATTGCAAAAAGATTGGAGCTTTGTTTTCACAACGAAAAGAAAAAGTCTCCGATAAAGACTTTGCACCACTTTCTGTTACGAAAAATGGTATTTTGCCACAACTATCAAATGCGGCAAAATCAAATGATGGAGACAACCGAAAACTTGTACGCGCGGGAGATTTTGTAATTAACAGTCGCTCCGACCGAAAAGGTTCTTGTGGAGTGTCGTTTCTTGATGGCTCTGTTTCTCTCATAAACATTGTGCTGACACCACGACAAGATTGGAATAGCAGGTATGTACATTATCTTCTTCGTAGTCATCTTTTTTCCGAAGAATACTATCATTACGGGAGAGGCATAGTTGCTGATCTTTGGACAACAAGATACAGCGAAATGAAAAACATATATCTTCCCGTACCACCATGTGCCGAACAAGACCAGATTGTACGCTATTTGGATTGGCAGGTTTCAAAAATAAACAAGCTTATAAAAGCAAAGAAAAAGCAAATTACTTTACTTGATGATCTGAAGCGCTCGGTTGTGAACGATGCTATTACTCATGGCCTTAATCCGAATGTAGAAATGAAGTCTAGTGGTGTTGTATGGCTTGGAGATATTCCTGCCCACTGGACAACCATAAAACTTAGACAAATACTAACACCTGTAAGTATTAAGAACCACCCAGAACTACCTCTTTTATCTGTTGTCCGTGAGAAAGGTGTGATTATTAGGGATGTTGAGGATAAAGACAGCAACCATAATTACATACCAGATGACTTGAGTGGCTACAAAATGGTAAAAAAAGACCAATTTGCTATGAATAAAATGAAGGCATGGCAAGGGTCATATGGTATATCTAATTATACAGGTATTGTAAGTCCAGCATATTACATCTTCAACGTAGCTTTTGATAATCTTAAGTATTTCCATTATGCTATCAGAAGCAAAGTTTATGTAAATTTCTTTGCACAGGCATCCGATGGTATTCGAGTAGGTCAGTGGGATTTATCTATTCCCAAAATGAAGGAAATTCCATTCATCGTTCCACCAGAGGATGAACAGAAAGCTATTGTCGAGTATATACCTAAAGCTTGCGCTAAATATGATGCAGGAATAACGCGATTGACAGAGGAAGTTGCACTTTTGGAAGAATATAGAGCAAAGCTTATTTCCGATGTTGTCACCGGTCAGATTGATGTTCGTGGCATTGAAATCCCGGAATATGAGTATGTAGAAGAATCCGATGAAGAGTCCGACGAGATGGACGGTGCGGACGAAGAAGCGGAAGAACAGGAGGAATGAGTAATGGCTTTTACCAACACAAAGGAAAGCGGTCTTGAGGCCTTAATTGTTGATTGGCTTGTTAATCATAACGGCTACGAGCAGGGCACAAATACGGATTTTAACCGTGAATATGCGATTGATGAAATGCGCCTGTTTCGCTTCCTGCAGGACACGCAGCCGGACGCCATGGAAAAGCTGGGTGTATTTAAGGCTGACCTTAAAAAGAAGCAGTTTTTGAACCGACTGCAGGGCGAGCTTGCCAAGCGCGGCATTATTGACGTGCTGCGCAACGGTATCAAGATATACCCGGTTGACCTCATCATGTTCTATCTGACGCCGACGGAAAATAACGCCAAGGCCAGACTGATGCATGAGAAGAACATATTCAGCGTTACCAGACAATTGCAGTATTCTATGGACGCAACGCGGCTGGCGCTGGATTTGTGCGTCTTTATCAACGGCTTGCCGGTTATCACCTTTGAACTAAAGAACCAGCTGACAAAGCAGACGGTGGACGACGCAGTAGAGCAATATAAAAACGACCGCGACCCGCGCGAGCTGCTGTTCCAGTTCAAGCGCTGCATGGTTCATTTTGCCGTGGACGATGCCCGCGTGAAATTTTGCACAAAACTGGACGGAAAAAGCAGCTGGTTCCTGCCTTTTGACAAAGGCTATAACGACGGAGCGGGCAACCCGCCTAACCACGATGGCATTATGACTGACTATTTGTGGAAGGATATCCTCTCAAAAAAGAAGCTCTGCCGTATAATTGAAAACTATGCTCAGGTGGTTGAAGAGATAGATCCGGAAACAAAGAAAAAATCCGTAAAACAGATATTCCCACGCTACCATCAGCTTGATGTGGTTGAAAGCCTTTTTGCCGACGTAAAACGCAATGGCATCGGTAAACGCTATCTTATCCAGCACAGCGCGGGCAGCGGCAAGTCCAATTCCATCGCATGGTTGGCGCATCAGTTGATTGGGCTTGAAAAAGATGGCCATCCGATGCTCGATTCCGTTCTTGTAGTTACAGACCGCCGCATTCTGGATAAGCAGATCCGCGACACCATTAAGCAGTTTATGCAGGTACAGAACACAGTGGCATGGGCTGAACGTTCTGGGGATCTCCGTAAAGCTATACAGGATGGCAAACGAATCATAGTTACTACTATTGAGAAGTTTCCATATATTGTTTCTGATATTGGTACTGAACATAAAGACAGGCGTTTTGCTGTTATTATTGATGAAGCCCATTCCGGACAAAGCGGACGAAACTCCGCGCAGATGAACCTTGCTCTCTCTGGCCTTGCCTCAGACGATGAGATGGACAATGAAGATAAAATCAATGCGATGATGGAAGGCCGCAAGCTGCTGCAGAATGCCAGTTATTTTGCCTTTACTGCTACGCCGAAGAATAAGACGCTTGAGACATTCGGTATCCCATATCAAGATGGGGATAAAATTAAACATCGGCCGTTCCATGTATATACTATGAAGCAGGCAATTCAGGAAGGCTTTATCCTTGATGTTCTTAAATATTACACACCGATCGACAGTTATTACCGACTGATGAAAACTGTCGAGGATGACCCGATGTTTGATAAAAAGCGTGCTCAAAAGAAGCTACGTTCGTTTGTCGAGAGTGATAGCTATACCATTTCGCAGAAAGCACAAATGATGGTTGACCATTTCCACGAACAGGTTATTGCCAAAGGCAAAATCGGCGGACAAGCCCGTGCCATGGTGGTTACAGCCAGTATTCCGCGCTGCATTGAATACTATTATGCGATTAACAAGTGCTTAGCTGCGCGCCACAGCCCATACAAGTCGATTATTGCATTCTCCGGGGAACATAAGTATCAAAACCAGGAACCTGCGCTGACTTCAGCGGCGATGAATGGTTTCCCGGATGCCTCAATTCCGAAGACATTCAAAAAAGACCCGTATCGCCTTCTGATTGTGGCGGATATGTTCCAGACCGGTTTTGACGAGCCGTTGCTCCATACGATGTATGTGGACAAGATGCTTTATGATATAAAGGCGGTGCAGACCCTTTCACGGCTCAACCGTGCTTGCCCTAAAAAATACGATACTTTTGTATTGGACTTTGCGAACAAAACATCAATCATTGAAGAAGCGTTTTCACGCTACTACCGTACGACCATTCTATCCGGCGAGACCGATCCCAATAAGCTGTATGACATTATTGCGCTTATGGAGGGATATCAGGTTTATTCTGCGGAACACGTTGAAAAGCTGGTTGATTTGTATTTGAGCGGAGCCGAGCGTGACAGGATCGACCCGATTCTGGACGCTTGCGCTGCGGTTTATAAGGAACTCCAAACAGACGATCAGATCAAGTTCAAGAGCGCTGCAAAATCCTTTGTGCGTACATATGGATTCCTTGGAGCCATTTTGCCATACGGCAATGCCGATTGGGAGAAGCTGTCTATCTTCTTGAATCTGCTGATTCCGAAGCTGCCCGCGCCGCGAGAAGACGATCTTTCACAGGGTATTCTTGATGCCATCGATTTGGATAGTTACCGCCTGGAAGCGCGTGAGGTGATGTCAATCAAGTTGGAGGACGAGGACGCAGAGGTTGCCCCGGTTCCTACCGGTAAAATCGGACATATTGTCGACCCCGAGATGGATTTGCTTTCCTCTATACTTTCGGCTTTCAACGATATGTTCGGGAACATTGACTGGAAGGACGCCGACAACGTCCGAAGACAGATTCTCGAAATACCTGCAATGGTATCCAAGGACAAGAGATATCAGAACGCCATGAAGAACTCCGACAAACAGGAAGCGCGCACTGAGAGTGAGCGGGCGCTACAGCAGGTTATTTTCTCAATTATGTCCGATAATATGGAGCTTTTCAAACAGTTCCAAGACAACCCATCGTTCAAGAAATGGCTCTCTGATATGGTATTTAACCTTACTTACAATCCGGATGGGAAACCGTATCAGATGCTAAAAAAAGAGTAGCGACTTGTACGGGAGGAAAAACATGAGTGGAGTGTTGGCTAAAACATTAAAAAAGAAAAGCACAGACGGCATTTTTGTTGAGGTTCATCATACCGAGAGCCTTGGCTTGTGCATGCCTGAACAACTGCGCCTTTTCCATTTGGCCCTGCGCAACAACAGGTTTTATTCCGGCGATTTAGAAACCATGCTGTATCGTAATATTGGTCGCTACGTCTTTTCCCGTGCAAAACTTGAAGATTTTAAGCTTGAAGACGACCTCGATTCCGTCACTGCACAAGCCTTGAGGATTATGCGCGAAAACGGAGCCGCAGATACAAAGGGCTGTGGCAACGAACTCGGCGAAATGCTTGTTTATACTTTCTTGGAGGACATGCTCGGTGCCCCAAAACTAATGAGTAGAGTGGAATTATCGACTGAATTATCACAGTTCGGCAGCGAATGTGAAAGCATTCATCTATTTACTCCGGGTTTAGAGCAGCGTTGCCAGATGGTGTTCGGCGCGTCCAATGTCGTCGGTGAAATTAAGGATGCTATTGACCGTTCATTTGAAACTATTCTCCGTATTGAAAAGCATGAAGCTCGCGAGATCAAAATGGTCGAGAAAACAATTCTTGACCGCGCATTTGACCCGGGTGAAATCGAACTTATCAAAGATATTATTTTGCCGTCTCCAGGAAAAACTCCAAGCTATAACACTGCGTATGGCGTTTTCCTTGGATACTCTATCGGTCTGTCTTCCGAGGGACGCACATCAGAAGAATACGAGAACTTAGTAATGCAAAAAATGGCATACGATATAAAGCAGCACGCTAAGTACATAGCCGAGAAGATTCACGCGAACCACCTTGACTCACACTCGTTTTATTTTTACATCCTGCCCTTTGACGATGCAGAAGCCGAGAAAAAGGCCATTATGGAGAATGTAATGAAGGGGGATGTTATGTTATGAGTGCTTCAGCAAAGATAAATCTTGGTGATGCCATCTTTAATGGTATTGAGGAGAATCCATTTCTGAATGAACTCTATGATAACATACTCTATAATTATGCGCTGAAAAAATTCGAACTGACATCCAGCAGGCAGTCCAGAGAGGTTGATATTGCTTCAGCCCTTAGGTTTGCCGATTTGCTTTCTAAATCAACGTGTCCCCAAAATAAAGACAAACACAAAATGTGGGCGCAGGAAATAGTAGTACTCTTGCATGAGCTTTACCCGGAAAATGAAGACGTGAGTATGGTTGCCGGATCTGTCCTTTCATACACCGGGAATTATCAAGGACAAAAAATTATCAAGAGCAACTATCAAGCCCCTTCTGCACTTGAAAGAGTATTTACAGAATTTCAGAGTCATTATCTTACAATACCCGCTGAACCGGACTTGCGTTTTTTTGGCGCGCAGAAGAATGTATATGATCACTTGGACGACCCCTATTTCAGCTATTCTGGTCCGACTTCTATGGGTAAATCTTTTATTATGCGGATGTTCATGAAGGAGCAGGTCAAGCAAGGCGCAACTAAAAACTTTGCATTGATTGTTCCTACAAAAGCGTTGATAAATGAAAATAGAAGCCAAATTATTAATGATTTGAAAGAATACCTGCAGCAGCGTAATTATCGTGTGATTACTGCTGCTGGCGATTTGGCTCTTGAGGGGCGACACAACTTTATTCTTGTGCTTACACCGGAAAGATTGTTGTATCTTCTTATCAGCAAGCCGGATTTGCAGATCGATTATGTATTTATCGATGAAGCGCATAAACTATCCGGTAAAAACAGCAGAGGTCCTTTCTACTATAAAGTTGTTGATATGCTGATTAAGCGACAACATAAGCCGCATATTATTTTTGCATCACCTAATATTCCTAATCCTGAGGTGTATCTGAGGCTTCTTTCAGAAAAGACAAATGCTAATAATAGGTTGCGGTCGACATTTTCACCGGTTGCGCAAATCAAGTTTTTAATTGACCTAAATACCCATACTATCAGCGCATACAACGATTACGCCGAGGAACTGATGCACCTTGCAACCATTCAGAAATCAGATGCTACGCTGATTGATTTTCTCAGAATGTTCGAAGTGGTTAATATAAAGCAAATACCGGAAAATCGCCAGCAGACTATTGTGTACTGTAATGGAAAAAGCAAAGCAATTGAATTGGCGCGTGAGTTTTCAAAATTTCTTCCAGAAAGCGGAGATAAAGAGCTTGATGATTTATCACGGGATATCCGCAACGAGGTTCACGGGGAGTACTATTTAACAGAAGTAATAAAAAAGGGTGTTGCCTACCACATAGGGTATTTACCTTCAGCTATTCGTATGCGAATCGAGGACATGTTCCGCAAGGGCAAGATAACCATCATGTTTTGTACAAGCACCCTTTTAGAAGGCGTTAACCTTCCTGCAGATAATCTATTCATCACCGATTTCAAGATAAATCGGTCAATCATGACGCCCGTTGACTTCAGAAATCTGATCGGCCGTGTTGGACGCATACGGTTCAACTTATATGGAAATGTGTTCTTTGTTGCTCAAGGCGACAAAATTACAGAGAAGGATTATGTTGAACTGTTGCAGGCTCCAATCCCGGATCAAAAGCTGTCAATTGAATCCGGAAAAACGGGCCTGCAGGAAGCCGAGAAAAAATACATAGTATCCAAGCTGCTTGCCGGTGATATTGAAATTGAAAAGCGTAATACCAGCCAATCGGAAGAAGCACATACAATGATGCGGAAATTTGCGCTTATATTACTTCGTGATATTTTAGAAAACAGAAACAGCTTGGTAAGACGTGAATTTTCTGCTTTATTAACTACAGCGGATGAGAATAAAATTAGAGAGAATTTCCAAGAATCCGCTTCCCTGCTCGATGATGATATAAATATATCTGTGGACCAGGCACAAAACCTGTCCGCGGCTATTGAATTCGGTCTTAAGTACCCGGAACGTGTGGACGGGCATTTCGTTTATGATGATGTGCTTGCCTTCCTTGAGAAGCTGTGCAGAATTTTTAAATGGAAAAAGTATGAGTATACGTCTCTTGGAAAAGTTAGTGAAAATGGCCAGTTTGCATTGCTTCGCTGGTATGCAGTAATCCTTATTCAGTGGATGGAAGGTACCGGTTTGAGCAGTATCATGAAAAAGGCCATTGAATACCGAGAGACACATCCTGATAATTTCTGGATCAACAAGTACCAGAAAACCCGATATAACGGTACAACAGAACATAAGAATATCGTCTTTGCAGATACCTTGGAGGTAATTGAGAATACGATCCTTTTTAGT
Source organism: uncultured Eubacteriales bacterium (assembly GCA_964425745.1). GTDB lineage: Bacteria > Bacillota > JAAYKD01 > JAAYKD01 > JAAYKD01 > CALCNS01. The sequence continues at coordinate 22,585 of CAYRNW010000006.1, forward strand.
ATTTCCAATTATTTCCTTCGCTTTTCAAATGAGTATAAGCGTATACACCAACTCACGGAGTTTGAAAACAATTGGTACGAATTTGTTGAGTATGGCACGACAAACCCGCTAACAATCCTGCTGCAACGAAACGGTTTTTCTCGCGAGGTTTCAACTTATATTAAGTCACATCAGGCTGATTTTGTCGTAACCATACCATCCGGTGAATTACGGCTAAGCCGAGCATTGCTATCATGCAGTAATATCAATGCCTGTAATGAGGCACGGGATATACAATATAATATGCCCGAATTATTTGTCGCAGATGGCTGCGATATAGAAATATAGCAGGAGGATAAACTAAAATGGATAAAGCATATCAATGGGTGCCATTTTATGAGGCACTCGCCGATAAATTGCTTACATACAGCGATAAACGGGATGAACTCTTTGCTTTAATGAAAAAGCTTTCATCGGAGCAGCCGCTGATGAAATATCTCCACTTCGAGCGTGAAGACTGGTGGGAACCCCGCCATCATCAAATCGATCCGTTTTCTGTGATTGGAGTTATGAATCGCGGAACAACAGATGCAAACCGTATTGTCTTAGCCAAGGTACTCGCAAACGCATTTGACATACAGATTCCTTCGCCTACGCAGTTTGCGGGTATACCTGTACTCAATAACATGAACTCATTTTTTAATGGAACAAATGAATTATGGGAGCTGTTTTGCCTTGCAATAAAATCCGCTGAAACCGGTGAGTTTTCAGACAAATTTAAAAAAGCATTCGATGACGCCATTGCAGTATCTGGAAATGGACTGGCTTATATTACGATGGGCTTGTATTGGATTCGGCCACATGTTTTTATGCCTCTTGATGGCAATTCGCGTGCTTATATTTCTACACATTTCGGTGTATCTGCACCAAGCGGAAACTGTAGTGGTGAAGAATACGTAACTTTTTTGAATACACTCAAAACGAAAATCCATGAGCAGGCGCCTGACCTGACATTACCTGAAATTTCGTATACTGCTTGGACGAAGAAGGATGCCAATTCGCTCGACGGTACAAGCACAACTACCGCAGTCGTTGATGAGAAACGGCAGCGGGCGGCATTTATACAATGGTATACGAATAATGTTGGTTCGTCTAATTCTGCTAATACCATCGCGGTTGCTATCGGTAAAGCACGGCTTAAAAGCGGACGAGCAGTGTTTGCTATTGCTGATTTTAATGAACTTGATTCTGCGATCAAGAGCAGCGGCCTTGAAGGGTATTTTCAAGCCAGCGGTGGCGATTACTCAAAGATGGATATAGTTTTTGACATTGATCCAACTACCCAACGTGATGACTTGAAAAGTGGAATCAAGCACTATCTCAGTTTTCTTAAAAGCATAGGAGAATTAAGTTCATCAAGCGGAACAATTGTCCCGCCGAATATAGCATCACGGCAGACTGGCGGGGCAAAAATGGCAAAAAACATAATTCTCTATGGTACTCCTGGAACAGGAAAAACCTATAGTACAGTGCAGTATGCTGTTGCCATTATTGAGGAGAAGTCGATCGCGGAGGTAAAATCTGAAGATTACGGAGAAGTATTCAATCGTTACTTAAAATATAAAGATGACGGACTGGTCGCTTTTACCACATTTCACCAATCGTTTGGCTACGAAGAATTTATTGAGGGTATACGCCCGGTCGTGTCTTCGGAGGAAAAAGCAGAATCGGTACGCGAAATTGAATACGAAGTACATGATGGAATTTTCAAGGCATTTTGCGATAAAGCTGGAACACCTATTGGCGGCGGAACAAGTGTAGACTTAGGAATTGGTAAAAGCCCTACCGTCTGGAAGGTTTCACTTGAAGGTACAGGTGACAATCCTACAAGAGCCGAATGTATGGAGAATAATCATATCCGCATCGGATGGGACAGCTATGGCGAAACCATATCTGATGCTACAGATTACAGCAAGGATGGAGGCAGAACCGTTCTCAACGCATTTTACAACAGGATGCAAATCGGCGATATTGTTATGTCTTGTTATTCCAGCAAAACAATAGACGCGATTGGTGTTATTACTGGCGAACCAGAATGGCACGATGAGTATCAGAACTACAAACGGTTGCGTAATGTGAAATGGCTTGTAAAGGGTATTAACGAAGATATCGTCGATTTCAATGCCGGAAAAGCTATGACGCTTTCATCTGTATACAAGTTATCAGTTTCAGTGTCAGATGCATTGCAAATACTTAGGAAAGTGAAGCCAAGCCTATTCACACAAAAGGTAAAAATTCCAAACCGTGTATTTATCATTGATGAGATCAATCGAGGGAATATCTCAAAAATATTTGGTGAATTAATTACCCTAATCGAGCCGTCAAAGCGCATAGGAGCAAGCGAACAGCTACGCGCTCTTTTGCCATACTCGGGCCAAAATTTTGGTGTGCCCGATAACGTCTACATCATTGGCACCATGAACACCGCCGACCGCTCTATCGCGATGATAGACACCGCGTTGCGCCGTAGATTTGAATTTATCGAGATGCAACCTGATTCTGCTACGCTTAAAGATGTTCTTGTTGACGGTATAGATATTGCTGAGATGCTCGACACCATCAACAAGCGTATAACCGTATTGCTCGACCGTGAGCACACCATAGGACATTCCTATTTACTGCCGCTTAAAACAGACCCGACGATTGAAAATCTTGCGGCGATTTTTGAAAACAGAATAATCCCGCTTTTGCAAGAGTACTTCTACGACGATTACGAGAAGATTCAGCTTGTATTGGGTGACAATCAGAAGCCGGATGATAGCACTCGCTTTATCGTGAAAAAGACAGATGCTGTTAAGCTGTTTGGAAACGCGGACGTTGATTTCCCGGAGTATTATGAGGTTAACAGCGAAGCTTTCATGAGGATTGATGCCTATGCGTTCCTGTAATAAAACCTTCACTATAACAGAATACGGTGGGTTTACGCGCGGCATAGCGTCTTACGGTTATCAGGCATTGCCGGAAAAAACATTTGATGCGCTTGAAGCTTTTATCCTCGCCAACAATACTGATACGGGAACCGAGGCAGTCGAGCTGCTGTCTCTTTCTGTTCGCCGAGGCATTGGCAAGATTATCACCGCCAGAAATTACGTCGGGCTGATAACGATGGCTGACGGTACTGTCATAGAGATTCTCCCTAAAGTTATGGGCGGCGATATTACCGAGGAAGAGACGAAGCGAATTTTTCTCGAGATGCTAAAAACGCTAAAGGACGTGACATTTAAAGACTTCAATGTTTCAAATCTTCATGCTGACAACCTGAGCCTTCTCGATATTTTTATAAAAATGTTTCTCGACGAGGTCACTATTCTAACAAAGCAAGGAATAAAAGCGGCATATACACCCGTCGAAGCAAATGAACGGTTCTATAAAGGGAAGCTGCTGGCTTCACAGAATATTAAATATAATCTGGTTAACAAGGAACGATTTTTTGTTCGCTACGACGATTTCAATATAAACAGACCGGAGAACCGTCTGATCAAGTCCACACTACGTTTCCTGCGCAATACTTCAAATGACGGGCGTAACCGACAGAACGCAACCCGATTAATAAATTTCTTTGATGGTGTGGAATATTCCAAAAACTATGATTTGGACTTTTCAAAGTGTATTGTCGACCGCAGCATGAGCCACTACGACAAGGCTCTTTCGTGGTGTCGCGTTTTCTTGCGAGGAAATAGCTTCACCGCCTTTGCAGGAAGCGAGGTTGCTCTTGCTCTTCTTTTTCCAATGGAAAAGGTGTTCGAGAGTTTTGTTGCTGCGAAGTTTCGCAAGCACATTGGTAGTGGTGTTACCTTGCGGACACAGGATGCCAGATACAGTCTGTTTGATAGTCCGGCCCGAGCTTTTTCCCTTCGTCCTGACATTGTGTTAGAATTTGACGGCCGTACAGTAGTTCTGGATACCAAATGGAAGCTGCTCTCAGACAATGCCAGAAACAGCGGTATTTCACAAACTGATATGTACCAGATGTATGCTTACGGCAAAAAGTATGAAGCAGACAAAATTGTCTTGCTGTATCCCTATTCCGATGCTGTGCGCAAAACTGATATCAGGTATGCCTCAGATGACAATGTAAAGGTCGATGTTACCTTCATTGACCTTAAGAATGCGGATAACAGTATTTCGAAACTATTAGGGGAGGTGTGCTAATGCCATTTACCATCGTCCGTCAGGACATAACAAAAATGAAAGTTGACGCTATAGTCAACGCTGCCAACACCGACCTGCAAATGGGCGGTGGGGTTTGTGGAGCTATCTTCAAAGCGGCGGGAGCGGCACAGCTTCAAGCTGCCTGTGATAAACTCTCCCCGATTAAAACGGGTGAGGCGGTTATTACATCAGGATTCGACCTGCCCGCTAAGTTTGTTATTCACGCGGCAGGCCCCGTTTATAGATATCAGAATACCGAGCAGAGTGAAAAACTACTACGTTCCGCATACATGGAGTCGCTCCGGCTTGCCATCGAAAACAACTGTGAAAGTATTGCGTTCCCATTGATTTCAAGCGGGATTTACGGATACCCAAAAGACGAAGCCCTTCAAGTGGCTACTGCTGCAATTCAAGATTTTCTCATCAACAACGATATTGATATAACACTTGTAGTGTTTGATAAATCGGCATTTACTGTAAGCCGCGAGCTGCTCGGTGAAGTCGAAAGCTACATAGATGAGCATTACGTTGATATACACCAAATAAAGCGTCGGAAGCTGCTTGATGTAGAACGCCAAGCCATATCCGAAGCTGATGAGCGTGCTAGTATACTCAACGAGCCTATTCTTGAAGATATGCTCGCTCCTATTGGCGCTCCTGCCCCGCTTGATGATTTAGTTGGCAATCTTGATGAGCCATTCTCTCAGATGCTCCTGCGTCTGATTGATGCCAAAGGAATGACGGATGTTGAAGTATACAAACGTGCCAACCTTGACCGAAAATTATTCTCTAAGATCAGAAGCAACAAAGGATATATGCCAAGCAAGCGCACAGCTATTGCTCTTGCTGTAGCGCTGAAGTTATCTCTCGACGAAACCGACGACCTCTTGGAACGAGCGGGCTATGCACTATCTCACGCCGTCAAATTCGATGTTATTGTGGAGTACTTCATCGCAAACGGTAAGTACGATGTTTTTGCGATCAATGAAGTGCTGTTTGAATACGACCAGCCGCTGTTGGGAGGGTGCTGATTATGGATTATGTTTATGAAATAGATTCACTAATTCAAAAAGCTACATTAGCAATTGGTAAACCAATTTTTAAGGACAAGTATGAAATCGTTGATAGAGGTTTACCGCATATTCCACCTACTCGATTGCCTGATGGGAAGATGGCAATCTACATGTTTTTGCTCGGTGACGAATTTCTAAAAATCGGAAAAGCTAATTATAGAAGTAATGCAAGATTCTGCAGTCAACATTATGGTTTGAATGCACCATCAACACTTGCAAAATCACTGCTTTCGGATAGTGAGATGCGCAGCTTAAACATTACTTCTTCAAATATAAAAAATTGGATTAAAACGAATTGCCGACGAATCGACATAATTATTGATGCAGACTTAGGTGTTTTTGCTTTGGAATTGATTGAGGGGATAATGCATTATAAATATGAACCCAGATATGAGGGTTTTGCATCTCAAAGGTAATTTGTCGCTTCTGAAGCGACCGCCGGTCTCAAGTAAAGTAGTATTCTAAGATTACAATAAATCTTAGGAGGCTACCAAAATGAAAAAGGGATTAACTGAACTGGTATTCATACTCGACAAAAGTGGCTCAATGAGCGGACTGGAAGCTGACACTATTGGTGGTTACAATTCAATGCTCGCAAAGCAGAAGGCAGTAGATGGTGAGTGCTACATTACAACGGTGTTGTTTGATAACAACTATGAGCTACTCCATGACCGTATTGACATTAAAGCAGTCAGCCCGATTACTGACAAAGAATATCAGGTTGGCGGATCGACAGCACTTCTTGATGCAATCGGCAGAACGATTCACAAAATTGGTAACGCTCAAAAGCACACTGCCGAAGATTACCGCGCCGAAAAGGTAATGTTTGTAATTATCACAGATGGCGAGGAAAACTCTAGTCGTGAATATACTGCCGAAAAGATCAAAGCACAGATTGAGCGGCAAAAAGAAAAGTATGGTTGGGAGTTTATCTTCCTTGGGGCTAATATCGATGCGGTTCAGACCGCCGGGAGGTATGGAATTGCTCCTGACAGGGCAATTGACTATCTAGCTGATAGCGAAGGTACGGAACTGAACTTTAAGGTAATGGCAAGTGCTGTGGCGACATTTCGCGAGTCGGGAACGGTTGACGAGACTTGCTTTGAGGAAATCCGCAAGGATGTGAAGCGTCGAGGAGGTCGTAAATAATGCTCGGAGCGATTATAGGAGATATCGTAGGCTCGGTCTACGAATGGCATAACATTAAAACAAAAGACTTCCCGCTGTTCCGCGACGACTGCTTTTTCACGGATGACACCGTGATGACCATTGCTACAGCAGACGCTCTAATGAGCGGCGTTAAAGCCGACGATTTCATTAATGCCTATAAAAAGTGGGGGCGATTCTACCCAGATGCCGGGTACGGTGGTCGCTTCGGCAGTTGGATACATTCTAATGACCGTAAACCCTACAACTCTTGGGGTAATGGTTCGGCGATGAGAGTATCACCTTGCGCTTGGGTGATGAATTGCGGATTCTATGGGCGTACAGGTTGTTGGCCATCAAACGGTTGGGAATGTGTAACAAAATCTGCTGAGGTGACGCATAACCACCCTGAAGGAGTCAAAGGCGCACAAGCTACCGCAGTAGCGATATTTTTGAGCCGGTTCTACGCCGGAGGTCACGCCTTCGATTATTGCCAGCCGTGGTCGGTTGAAGAATTGAAAGATGAAATAAAAAAACTGATAGAATCTAATTTTGGATATGATCTATCCCGGACGCTTGACGAAATTCGTCCAATTTACCGCTTCAATGAAAGCTGTCAGGATACGGTACCACAGGCGATTATTGCTTTCCTTGAAAGTATGGACTTTGAGGATGCAATCCGAAATGCTATCTCCCTCGGAGGTGACAGCGACACGCTTGCTGCTATTACCGGTAGCATTGCAGAAGCCGCCTATGGTGTGCCAGATTGGATAAGGGACAAGGCTTTGAGTTATCTGGACGCACCGTTGAGAGATGTCTATAATCGGTGGACATCATACATAGAGAACAATTAAAATTATGGGAGTGAAATAGGGAGCAATTTATAGCGATTTTCTTTGACGTTTAAGAGCTAAAACAATAATGTTGACATATTCCCGCGAACGAGCAAAAAACGTTGACCTGTTTCCGCGAACAGATAATACCCATAAAAACCATGCTCGACCTATTCCCGCGAACGTGCAAAATGAAAAATACAGACCAGACATCGGGATGAGCCTATCGTTCCATGTTGAGACGGTAGTCTGGATGTCAAGGGTGGTGAAGTAGAGCAAAAAGGTGCTGATAATCGCTGAAAAAGAACCATTTTGAGTGGAAATTCATGAAAAATATTGCATGGTTTCCGAGTAAGTGGGAACACATCCAATTTAGTGATTTTTGTTTGACAGATCAAGATAGATGTTTTGCATTTTTGAGGGTTCACGAGTAGTCAAGTTAGATATTTAATGGTTTTTAGCGGGCGCGAGAGGTCAAGTTAGATGTGAACCGTTTTTGTGAGAAGAATGTTATACAAAAAAGGTCTGATTGAGGGGTTATAGCATGATTGATGAACAGAATATCCTTTTTAGCAAAGAAAACACGATTGAAAAACTAATGTCGAACAATCGCAAGGGGAATGAGGACTTTAATGAAACGATGTTATCCACACTACTTCTAATGGGGTGGGTGCTAATTTTACTGCCGTTGTTGGCGGTTCCCTTTAGCAACACGAAGGAGGGTGTTATCCCTGCATATCTGCTAGCATTCGCAGCATTTCTTGCTTTGTTTCTATTATATAAAGTTCCAAGCATGAAAAAGTATACTCTAGTGGGATTGTATCTCGGCTTCTCGGTTTTGTTCCTTTTAGGGATTTACCTTAGCGTTATTCACTCACCCAATATGCGTGCGACCGTTTTACTTGGTGGTTTCATTCTCATGCCACTTAGTTTTATTGACCGACTACATCGGAAAATACTGTTTCTAGCTCTCTGGTTAGGGGTTCATACCTTATTGGCTTACTATCTGAAACCATTATTGGTACTTGATGATACGATTAATTGCCTTATGGCAGCTATTCTAGGATGTTTTCTCGGCAACACATTGATGCGGGTGCGGTTGGAAAGCCTTGAGGCAAGACGCTTACTCATTATAGAAAAAGGAACCGATGAGTTAACAGGGTTACCTAATCGACGCAAACTATATGAGACTCTGACGATGTTGGAGGGTTCTGATGTTGAAAAGCCTACTGGAATCATGATGCTCGATATTGATCACTTTAAAGACTTCAACGATCAATACGGACATGTTCCTGGTGATAGATACTTGAGGTTCTTTGCCGAAGTATTAACCAATTTCACAAAGGTTTTTCGTTGGCATTTTTATCGTTTTGGCGGTGAGGAATTCGTCGCAATAGCTTATGGTTATGATAAAGATGAGTTATACTCCATAGCTGAAAGTCTTCGTGTGGCTGTTCAAAGAGCAGACATGGAAGGGTATAGCACTACCGTTAGTATCGGTGTTGCATACTGCGGCGAAGAGCAAGTTGCAAATTACGAAAAGGTAATAGAGCGAGCGGACAATGCCGCGTATACAGCAAAACGCTCGGGGCGGAACATTGTGTGCATGGAGTAAATTCGATAGGAGATAAGGAAGCGAAAATCGTCTTCCAACATATTCACAATGTTGATTATTTGTATTAAAAGAGGTATAGAAAGAGGTAAAATATGTCAATTGTTACTGTAGATTTCGATGGAACTTTATATAAGCATAATTCTGTAAAGGCGATGCTTAAAGCCGGAAAGAAAGTATTTACTTTAAAGCAATGGAGTTTAATAGCCATAAATTTTCTTTCCGGTTGTGTAAATAGAGATAAAGGAGATAAAATAGACCTTCGAGTTATTTTACTAAAATCGTTTTTTTACCAAATGAAAGGAAAAAGCGTTGAAGAAATGCATGCGTTTTTTGGGGCCATACTCAATACGGATCGTCAGAATATTAATTATAACTTGGTGTTAAGAATAAAGAATCATTTGGAAATGGGAGATCGCGTGATCATTTTATCGGGAGCCTTGCAACCTTTTCTTGAAGAAGTTATACGGCAGCTGGGAATTCGGGCAGATGCAATTGGGACCTCTTTACTTTATGATGAGAGTGGAATCTGTACAGGTGAAATCGGTAGAATAAACCGTGGAACTGATAAAGTAGAAAAATTGAAGCTTTGGATAGAGGAAAATGATGCCAGCGGAGAACCGCTTTGGGCATATGCAGATAGCGAATCAGATATTCCTCTACTGGAATTTGCAGATAAGGCAGTTGTTGTTAACCCGACAGAAACAATGAAAAAAATTGCTGAATCAAAGGGATGGGAAATTTTTATTAACTAGGCACAAAACTCTTGACAGACCCGACAGACTCTTTATGCTCGTTTTGATCTAAAAGTCGCAATAATCAATGCCACTAAAGTAATTGCTGCCAGGACTAGGCTGATGCTTAGTGTTATGCTTCCGACAGTTATAAAATCAGTTTTTTCCAGACCAGTTAAACTCAATCCAACGAATGTTCCTGCAATTACAATACTTAAAGATAGTAAAATTAGGCTGATTGTTAACCGCGTAAAAGCCCTGTCAAATTTCAGCACATACCGTTCTGCCTCTTCCATTTTAAATTGTAATGTAAAGTTATCCTGTTCTATCTTCCCAAGAAAATTTAGCAAAACAGACGGGAGCTTTCTAACTAGATTACCATAATCCATTGCCCCACTCAAGATTTCCTTGCTGATTTTCTCGGGGGAAATTAAATTGAAAATTAATTTACCTGCGATTGGTTCAGCAATTTCCAGAATATTTAGATCTGGATCAAGTTTCTCAACTAACCCTTCCAAAGTAATAAGGGATTTAGCAAGCATAGTAAATTCCCCTGGGATTTTAATATTGTAAGTATATGCTAAATCGAAGATATCGTTGAAAATTTCACCGATATTTATTTCACTCAATGGGAGAGACAAGACTTGATCTCTTAATCGGTCAATATCTTTTTCTAGTTTCCTCATATTGATACTTTCTGATGTTGCATCAAGTTCAATAATTGCTTGTATGATTAGTTTACTATTTTTTAAAGTTATTCCGACCAGCATTTTCAGGAATTGGTTTTTTCCATGAGGGCTTAATTGCCCTACCATACCTAAATCTAAAAAAGCTATGGTATTATTCTCAAGCACCATTATATTACCGGGATGAGGGTCCCCGTGAAAGAAACCATCTCTCAATATCTGATATAAAATAGAGTTAGCTAAGTTTTTTGCTATTATTGTCCTATTTAACCCTAATTGATCTAACGCTTCAAAATTCTTTAACGAGGTTCCTTTGATTTCTTCCATTGTTAGAACACGACTCGTAGTATGAATCCAGCTAATGTTCGGAACAATTACATTAGCATCATCCTTAAAATTCACTTTAAACTTCTCAGCATTTTCTCCTTCCAATCTGAAGTCTAATTCATTTGTTATGGTGGTCTCAAACTCTTCCGCCATTTTGCTGAAGCTATATAGTTTTCCAAACCTAGTTCGATTATCGACAAAATCAGCTAAATCTTTTAGTATCCCCAAATCAAGTTCGATATTTTTCTCTATATTTGGCCTTTGAACTTTTACTACCACATCTTTCCCCGATAATAATTTAGCACGATGAACTTGCCCAATTGAAGCTGCAGCTATAGGCTCCGCAATAAATTCTCTAAATATGTTTTCAAGTTTATCTCCCAATTCATATTCTATTACTTTCTTTACATCACTAATTGGAAATGGGGCGACCGCATCTTGTAGTTTTTCCATCTCGTGTACAATTTCGCGAGGTAATAAATCCGGTCTAGTGCTCATAATTTGTCCGATTTTTATAAATGTCGGTCCCAACTCTTCGAAGGATAATCTAAGTCTTTCACCTACTGATGATTTTATAAGTTCCCTTTCATTATATTCTTTGGGTTCCTCCTCAATTTTAAGATGTTTTAAGATACCCAATTTATCCATTAAAGCGCTAAATCCATGGTTTGCAAAAGTCCTAACAATCTGCTTCGACCTCTTAAGCTTTCTATATCTGCTAACCGCCATCATTAATCACCACACAATCTAATCTCATTCTCTGTTAAAAAAAGCAGATATAGATTGATAGAAGATCTTTCATCTATATCTGCTTCAGCGTTTTAAAGCTAAATAATCCTATTGAAATTTCAGTGAACCAGACAGCAGAGTTACCTTTCTTTTCCTAGAAAAAACAAACCCACTAGTCCCGGCCCGGTATGGGTTCCAATAATTGGCCCCAGAATATTTATAACTACGTCATGGGGTGTTGTCTCGCTTAGAATCAGTGATTTTAGATACTCCGCATCTTCTAGGCAATCTCCATGGGCAATAAATATCCGCTGTTCTTCTGGGTTAACTGCCCGAGTTTTATATTCATCAAATAAAGCTCTAATTGACTTCTTTCTACCTCTGATTTTTTTTGCAACGATTAGACTCCCATCATTAGAAACAATTAAAACCGGTTTAACTTCTAACAACCCCCCTATAGCTGCGCTGGCTGTTGAAATGCGCCCCCCTCTCTTTAGATGCTCCAGGTTATCTATAGTAAACCAATGATTTACTTTTAGTTTGTTAAACTCAATCCAGTCTACGATTTCTTGTTTAGATTTTCCTTGTTTTAACATTTCGCATGCATAAGATACCAATAAGCCCTGACCAATCGAAGCGCTTTTCGAATCGATTACAGTTATATCCGCTTCTGGATTCATTTCCATAAGCTCATTTCTAGCCAGAACCGAACCATTAAAGGTTTCACTTAGAGCAGATGAAAAACCTATATAGATAATTGAATCTCCTTTTGAAACAAACCTACTAAATTCATTAACAAAGGTAAAAGCAGTAATTTGTGCAGTTACCGGCATACCGCCCTTTCGAATTTTATCGTAAAAATCTTTATGGCTTAAGGATTTTCCAAAATCATCTGTGTAGTTAATCCCATTTAGTTCAAAGGTAAATGGGATAATATGTATATTGTTTTGGTAGATATATTCGACGGGTAAATCACAATTCGAATCAGTAACTATAACTATTCCCATTTCAACCACTCCTAAAATAAGGGATTTTAACTAACCAATCAAATGTCTATTTTCTGAGCTCACTAATATCCTTTTTTGTCGCTATTTCTTTCTCTTTTAAAACATCGGTTAAAACTTCTCTTATAATCCTTTTTAAGTCCTCTTTCTCTATAATATCCTCTTTGCGAGCAATATCTTTTGCTTCCAGTGCTTCTAAAATTTCATCCTTGACCATTTTCTTAAAATCTTCTTGTTGCTCTTCGCCTTTTTTGACTAAGTCATTAACCAGGTCTTTAGCGTCTTTCCTAGCGACTTCCCCTTTATTCACCAATTCGTCAACTATATCTTCGATTTTTTCTCTTGAGTAAGAGAATAACCCTAACCCTAAATTGAGCGACTTTTCGATTAATCCGGACATAATAAAATACCTCACTTTCATATATTTAATCAAATAGAATTAGCATAGCGTTTAAAGCTTCTGGTAATTTTTTATCTTGGTCAAGTAAAACCTGAATACCCGTTCCAAACATCGACCCCAAAATCAAACGAGACAAATCCTTAGTAGCATAGCCTTTTAATTCCTTTAATTGAAGGTCATTAAAAATATACGTTTCAATCATGTTCGATAAATCTTTAAACAATTCACTCAGTAGACTACTGAATACTGGAGACCAAATGGCTAAACCAGTAAAATCATAGAGCAATCTGAAAAGCTCTGGATTATTCTGCAGCATGTTTTCGAAGTAATTAATCAAGCCAATTACTCTTTTTCTAGGCGAGATTTCCTGCTTTAATGACGCTTCAATCTCTTTTAAATATCTTGATGTCATCATCCCTACAACCTCTTTAAACAAACCCTCCTTATTTTTAAAATAATAATTCAATTGACTTAAAACTACTCCTGCCTCATCGGCAATATCTCTCATTGAAACATTTGCATAACCTCTAGTTGATATACAGGCATAAGCTGCTAGTAATATTTTCTCTGATTGAGTTCTTACATTTGTTCCAATAATCACTATAACTTCACCTCACAATTCGGTCATTCGTCCGATTTAATTTTATTGTATTTTGATGATTTTGTCAATAACAAAAATTATGATTTCTAGTTCAGATTGCTGTAATCGTATCACCTATTATAATTGTCAGCGAAAGCGAATATTGGCGCCGTTGTAGTTGCAAATATCAGTTCAGTTGTGAACTTGATACTGGTATTTTTTAGTGTAGCATAATCTCGCGTTTCAGACTCTACTTTTAAGGAGCACTCCAAGATTGCTGTTCTAGTTGAGCCAATAAAAACCCCTCGAGCAAGAACTCGAGGGGTTTTTATTACCTTATCTAACAATCTACCTTATTCAATTTCAATTTTGCGGTTGGAAACAGTTTGGGTTTCTTTGGGAACCGAGATGAAGAGTACACCTTCTTCCAATTTGGCTTTAATGTCGCTGGTCTTGACATTGGCTAAACGGATACTGCGGCTCATAGAACCATAGCGGCGTTCGCGGTGGATAAAGTTCTTTTCGTCTTTATTCACTTCTTCGTTCCGGCGGACAACAATGCAGAGGCTGTCGTTTTCCATACCTACTTCAATTTCTTCTTTTTTCACACCCGGTAACTCTGCCTCAATGCGGTACTCGGAATCGGTCTCTTCAATGTCAATTTTGAAGGTATCACTTACCAAGCTTCGGCCTGACAGCAGATTATCGCTGAAAAAGTCGTCAAGCATGTTGTAAAAATCATCAAAACTTGAACTTGAGCGTGCGAGACCGGTGTTCCTTCTGTTAAAGGGAATCAGTCCTGACATGATCAACAACTCCTTTTTGTGTTTTTTTGTTAGCACTCTCTCTTGACGAGTGCTAACTATTTTATACCACTGGATGGCTTTCTTGTCAAGAGAGTTCACAAAAACTTCAAAATTTGCCATTCGGCAAAATCTCAACCAATTGGGCCTTCCATTTTATTCTATAATCACACCGGACTTGAATTCCACAGTATATTTGTCCTCATAAACAATAACCTTCTCAATTAAATGCCGGACGATCCCATCGTCATAGTTAATCAAGAAAGAAGTTTGTTGCTGCATAAAATTACTCATATCGGAAATGCGTTTCTTCAAATCTTCTTGCCTCATATTATTTAGCTCTGCCTTTTGCTTTTCTTCCTTCAGCCTTGCAATCTCATCAGCAACATCATCATAATCTGCTTTGGAGTTCACCCGTTTCACGAGCTTAGCCTGAAGAATCTCTAATTGATTAGCAACTTCTGTTAGATCGGGGCTTTGCTCTTCTTGTAAGGCTTTCTGTATATTTTCCTGCAAGATCTTAAGATAGTCATTCTTCTCGCACAACACCTTGTTAATCGCTTTCACTAGAGTCTCCTCAAGATTTGGTTCACTCACTGTTCTTGCATCGCAGAATACCCCGGTATTTTCAAGCCGACTTACACATCGCCAGACAACTGACTTTTTGCCATGGTTGTTCCAATGAACGCGTCTAAAGACCTCGCCACAATTTCCACAAATGATCTTGTTCGCTAAGGTGTGATTGCTGCTGAATTTACGATTCTGGCCATTAGGACTGGTGTGAATGATCCGACGCCTAATCAATTCCTCTTGTACTCGCATGAAGATTTCACGCGGGATAATGGCTTCATGGCTATTTTCTACATAATACTGAGGAACGATACCGTGGTTTTTCACTCTAGTTTTATTTAAAAAATCTGTGGTATAAGTCTTTTGCAAAAGGGCATCACCGATATACTTCTCATTTCTTAAGATCTGATTAATGTTACCTGTATGCCACTTGGTACGACCCGAACCGTTCTTGATGCCATCCGCCATCAGACCTCGAGCGATTTTAAGAAGACTATTACCTTCGAGGTATTCTCTATAGATGCGCTTTACGGTTTCTGCTTCTTCTGGAACAATCACTAAGCGCTTGTTCTCATCTTTGGTGTAACCGAGAAACCACTTGCAGTTCACCTGAATCTCACCTTGCTGGTAGCGATATTGCAAACCCATTTTCACATTCTGACTTAAGGATTGACTTTCTTGCTGGGCCAGGGAAGCCATAATGGTAAGCATGACTTCACCTTTAGAATCCATGGAGTTTATGTTCTCTTTCTCAAAGAAAACCGGAATACTTTTTTCTTTCAACTGGCGGATAAACTTTAGACAATCCAATGTGTTTCGGGCAAATCGGCTGATTGACTTGGTAATGACCATGTCAATATTCCCAGCCATACACTCGTCAATCATGCGGTTAAACTCTTCACGCTTTTTGGTGTTGGTACCGGAAATACCGTCATCAGCGAAGATACCGGCCAATTCCCAATCTGGGTGTCCTGTAATATAAGCTGTATAGTGATCTATTTGGGCTTCATAACTGGTTGCTTGTTCCTCGCTATCGGTAGAAACTCGGCAATAAGCTGCTACTCTTAGTCTTGGCTTTTCTTCACCTTTGACCTTTCGGGTGTGTTTCCTTGCGGGGATAAGGGTTACATTCATTCCCGTCACTTCCTTTCGATTAAACTATAAGCATACTCTGCTTGTTGAAATGGGTCGTCAAAATGCTTTAGACCTTCGTTCATTCGGAAGGAGGTAGGGAAGACGACTTCTTTTTTATTTTTGAGGGACTTAGTTCTACCAAGTTTCAAAGCGCGCCGTTCTCGTTCTTCCTGAACTTTCATGAACAATTCCTCATCAATAATCGGTGGGTAGAAATCATCACCCAGATATCGTTTGTTCTGAAGAAACAAGCCAACTGCAGAATGAGTTGCATTCATTTCCGCTTTTTTCGCAGCTGAAGATAAGGAGTCTCCAGATAAGTAGCAAATAAAAAGCATCCGAACCTGTGCGGCAGTGCTCTCTTCAATTACCGCTCTCGCATTCTCAATCTTATACCCATAAGGAATGTAACTCATTACTCCACCAACCTTTCTCTCAGAGTCAGACCGCACTTTAACTCAAATCCGATTTCGAACCTAGAGTAAACATGAATCTTAGCTACGAATTGTTCGAAAAGGTCAGCATCAAAACGCTCTAACATGGATGCTTTAACCGTATATTTGATTAAGGCCAGCAAAGCATTGATGCTTTTGTGCTCGCTGTTCAGATAGTAAGCGGTTGATTCTTTCTGACGTTCTAATCGGCTGGCTTCCTGTAACAGCTCATTATTGCCTTTATTGAAGGCTGCAGTTTCTAGATAACCCTTACTTGTAAGAGCAAGCAATGTTTCACGCTGCTTCTTATTTTCATCCAGCTTTTTCTCAAGATCTCGTAAGCTAGCCTTCTCATCTTTGGAGTTCATACCTCGAAGGCTCAATAGAAGCGGTTTCAGAACAGATGTATAGCCGAAGATGAGCTTATTCATCATGACAATGAAGGTATATTCAATGTGTGTTTCCGGGATGAATTTTATAGAACATAGATTGGCATTTGTGATGTGCGTAGAACAGCACCAAGCAATCATACCTTCGCCCTTGGTATGAATTCGTCGCTTGAATTTTGCTCCGCATTCAGCACAGAGGATTTTTCCGGAAAAGGCATATCGATTCGAATATTTGGCCGACTTCATCTCGGAATTTTTCTCTAAACGGTGCTGGTTTATCAATGATTGTACAGCATCGAAGTCTTCCTGACTGATAATTGCCGGATGATGATCCTCAATCAAAAAGAAATCTCGTTCACCATAGTTGATATGCCGTTTAAAGCGGTCATCGGTATAGGTCTTTTGTAATAACGCTTTTCCCGTATATCGTTCGTTCTTCAGAATTCCTAGAACGGCGGATGCCATCCATTCTCCACCTTTTTTACTGGGTATTTCTAGCCGATTAAGCTCTTTCACGATCTTACCCGCTCCCAGTCCAGACAAGCTTTTTGAGAAGATGAAACGCACAATTTCTGCTTGGATTTCGTTGATCATCAGCTGGCCATCAACCGAATCGTAGCCCAGAGGTGGACTCGATATTTTATAGGTTCCATTCCGGAATCTGCTCTTAACCGACCATTTGCTATTTTCAGCGATCGAGACCGACTCGCTTTCGGCCAAACCGGAAAGAATAGATAGCATCAATTCACTATCCAGGGAACCTGTATGAATGTTTTCTTTCTCGAAGAGAATATAAACCCCAAGCCCAATGAGCTTTCTCACCAATTCCAAGCAATCCGTGGTATTTCTGGAGAAACGGCTGATAGACTTTGTAAGAATCAGATCGATTTGTTTGTTCTCACAATCAGTGATCATTCGTAAAAAATCCGGTCGCTTTTCTTTTTTTGTTCCTGTGATCCCTCGATCATAATAGATACCAGCGAAAGTCCAATTAGGATTCTGTTGTATGGTTGACTCATAGTGCTTCATCTGAGCATCTAGGCTTTCAAGTTGATCATCTTCATCGGTCGAAACCCGACAATATGCAGCGACTCTTAGTTTTGTAGGTTCGGTGAGGTTCTCAGCACTCGGTTCGAGCTTAGTTACTTTTCTCAATCTTTTCACCCCCTTGTTAGTGTGTCATATTACCTCTAATGCAAAGTTATATCAACTTATATTTGGCATAATTTTGGCCAGAAGGGGAGAGAAAGATTCTCGATTTAGCAGGGTAATTTTCCAGTATTCATCTTTAGTGATGAGGTCGTTTTTCAGTAATGAATCAAGGAGCTGTTGTGCCCGATGGTAATCTACCTCGTTCTGTAATTGTTCATGCGTGATTAGACCAGATTCTTGATGATCGATCGTGTTGATGGGTTGTTTATTCTCCATAGCATTTCCCTCCATCGAAATAGTCTCTCTTACTAATCAATGGAGGTGAAACATCGTTTTGAACGAAAAAAAGAGACCCATCAAGCAAAAATAATTGCCGGATGGGTTTCAACATATACTATTCACTTTTTATATAGGCCTCAGTATAACCGGCTGCTTTTAGCCTAGATAGCATTGTCTCTGCATTCGCTTTATCGCTGAACGCACCCACCTGAACTCGGTATACTTTCTTCGTGTCGGTAGCATTTACTGCAGAAAGCCTTTTCGAAACATCAGACCGGAATGCATCCATACTCGTACCTTGGATGGCAAACCAATGCTTAGGATCTGCATGATTGCTGGCTATTCTTTTCATAAAGCCTTCATAGTGACCAAGGATATCCTTTTCAGTTAAGCCATACATCTTGCAAAGATACACACAAAGTTCTAATGCTTCAGTATAGATTTTATTGAAATAGTCAGAATCCATCATTCCGTCTTCGCAAATCTCAACCCCGATGTGAGAGTCATTGGCTTTACCACCGGCATGCCAGCCTTTTTGATTCCAAGGAAGTGTCTGATAGGTTGCTACACTTCCATTTTTCAGCTTGCCAATGAAAGCATGCGCACAAACTTCTATTCCTCCTGGTTTGGCTTGATTCCAGTGATTACCATAAAGATTCTGTCCTAGCAAGCCGTCATCCGGAGCGATGTAGCGATTCAAACATGGATTATTTGCTCCGGTCGAATGGATCATAATGCCCTTCACGGTAATCTTCTGACCAGCCTTATAACAATCATTCTCTGTCAAAAAGTACTGCTTGAGGTTCATACTTTATCCACCTTTGTTATAGTGGATTCGTTTCCGGCAGAAGCACGAGCCGCGTCCACCATCCCTTCTCCAATGATATAAGCAATTAGGACTGACAAGGCAGATACTAATCCTATAATCTGCTCAATCGTTAAATTGTCCACCTCAAAAATGGTAAGGAGAGCTGTCAGAAAGCCTGTTACAGCTGCCCAGAATTTACGGGATGAAAGCTTTGTTACCCAATCAATTTTATCCATCTTGAGACTCCTTTCGTACTTTAGCCTTTTTTATCGTAGCCAACAGCCAGAGCTCCCCAGTGGTAAAAGCAAACCAGCAACCGATTAAGGTTACTGGTTCGGAGGATGTCTTATAGAAAATCACCAATACAGAAGCTGAGAATAAGATATTGATGCACACCACTAAAGCTACAATCGCTTTTGAGAAAAGTCCCTTACTCACTGAATTCACCTTCTCTGTTGGAACGATTCTTCTCCAGAGTGTCAATCCTTGTATGCGCTTGCTTTGCTATTTCTTCAATGCGGATGATCTTCTCTCGGTCCTCTTTAATATCTGCTTTCACCCCGGACATCTCTGCTTTAATCTCATTGATACCCGCACTGATGTGCTCGAGCTTCACTATCACGGTCGTTAGCTGAGATGCAGCATTACGGTCATCCGCACTTTGGTTTCTCCGCATATTGGCTAGTCCAGAGTAGACCGCAAATGCTAATCCCAAAGCAGATATGAGAAGTGTTACTTCAATGGTCATATTCCGCCTCGCTTTCTTATTGCTTAGAAATCGTGACTGAACCATGACCTGTCCCGATTCCTTCTGTTAATATGATATTTGCACCGGTTGCATACGAGCCTCCACCTGCCCCTGCGTATGCAGAGCAGCTTCCACCCGCCCCGTTCGCACCATATGAGTTGTATAAAGCACCACCTGAGTAACCTCCACCATGACCGGCTCCCCCCCAGTAAATACCGTCGCCACAGCTACCTCCACCAAAACCTCCCGCACCCGCATCTCCACTTGGAGAATTGCATCCAATCAAGCCAGATGGATAGCCACCAGCACCAACACCGTTATATTGACTATTCATACCGTTGCCACTAAACCCACCCGCTCCAGGACACCCTCTTACATCGGGATAGTTGGAATATGGCTTAGCATTGATGTTAATAGAAGCATCGCTATTGGCAGTACGATAGTTTTGATTTTGTCTCGCTCCGCCACCTCCACCCGCGATCACCAAAGGAGCCCCGTTGCTCACTCGGACTACAAACGTGCCACCTCCACCACCTCCAAAATAAGGTGCGGAGACACCTGCTTGTCCAACCACGAGGATGATGAATTCCCCCAGTGTTAGAAGGATATCTGCTTGTGCCTGAACGCCTCTGCCATAATATGAAGGAGGATAAGCAAGACTAGCACCTCCAGCTGCTCCTAGAACTGTGATGCGGTAAACCCCAGTTTCCGGCACGGTCCATTTCTGGTACCCTTGATACGCTCCTTGACTCAAGAATGCTGTATTCTGTGCCCAAGCAACACCAGTATAGGCGGCTTGCATTTGAGCTAAGGTGGGGCCTGTTCTCCCTGACACACCACAATTCGTGAAGACATGACTTGTAAAAGGATACAGCCCTGAGCTGGGAGGAGTGAAACGTCTCGCTCCATTGAAGCTAGATAGCAAGCTCATGTGCTCACTCCTTTTTAAGCAAATTTTGTCATCGTACCAAGCACTGTGTAAGTAGACGCCGCTGTCTTGATAATCGAGAAAGTAAAAATGTTCAATGCGTTTTGGGCTAGGGTTGGAGCCGAACCGCCTGCCCATTTCACCGTTTGAGACACTCCATTGATTCGAAAAGCAGCAAAGTTATAGGGAGAGGCACCTAGAGTAATGATAGCGGTAATCGTCTTGATTTCACCGATCGCTAATAGATCATCGATAGGTCCATACACCATATTAGGGGAGATATCGAAATGAGCATTCGCGGCTGCTGTTTTGTAATAGACCGTTCCTGCTCCCGTATCACAGGGGATTACGATGTTGGATGAAAAGGCCGAGGAATCAATGTTGATTTTTTCATTGACCGCTGACAAAGTAAGCATTTGTTCAGCGGTCAATCTTTTACTAATCATTCCAGGAGATAGATCTTTTGGCATGTCATCCCTCCTAACCAACAACCGTAATTGTATATTGGTTCGTTGAAGGAGGTGTAGCAAACTTTAGCGTAATCGAGTTTACGGTATCAAATTCCATATCACACATGACAACAGCATAGGGAGAAGCTGTCTCGCGTAAGGTGACAGTTAAATCCCGCGTGTTTAAGTTATGGGTCAGAACGTACGTGCTCATACTCCCATTCCCAAATGCCAAACTATATTTACGGGTATAAGAACCAATATGATCATGTGTGGCTGTTGCAAAGGAAGCAGGACTATAGGAGCTGTTTTGAAGCAGTTTTCCAGATGTACCGTTAAACAGAGGGATGTTTCCAGAAGTCGAGGAGGCTGGTCCGATGACTGCCCCATCGAGATTGGTTTGAACCACAATCCAGTCCGTATCAACCCCACCACTAGCTCGGTCTACTGTGGCGATGAGTAAATCTCCAATCTCACAAACTTTGCCCTTAATGGTTCCATTATTTGTAACTTTAAAACTCCAACCGGCATTATAGACGACTAGGGAGTTAAAGGCTGCGATTTCGTAGGTTCCACCCGTACCTACGGTTCCTTTGAACACCATAGCATCCGAAGCACTCAAAAGACCGTCAACATAGGTTTTTACTGCATCTGCTCTGGGAATGGCTGTGCTTGCTCCGCTGAGTGTGGTCTCCACAGAATATCCTGCAGCTAATGCATCTCCTGTCGTTCCATTCCAAGTCGGAATATTGCCGCTGGTCGAAGACGCGAGCTTTTTCACTTGAGCGTCGTTGGTTACATTGCCTAAGCCGACATCCCCTTTGACCAGCGTGACTGCTCCGGTTTTCCCGGCAACACTGGTTACTGTGTTTACTTGAGCTCCATCGGCAACGTTTAACAGGGTCAAGACATCTGCTTTGGATAAGACTTCAGGAACCCCAGTCGCTGCAGTTTTACGGCCTAAAATACTGGCTGTAGCCATATCTGCCATCTTGGCAAGCGTCACGGATTTCGCGGCAATCAACGTAGCACCGTCACCGGTAGAAGTTACGTCACCGGTGTGGTTGGGATGGCTATAGTTGTTCGCTCCATCGGCCACGTTGAGGATAGTGCGGACATTTGCCGCCGTAAGGTCCTCAGGATCGCCTGTGCCGGTCGTGCTTCTACCCTTTAGGGTGTTCACCGCCATATCGGCTAATTTAGCATTACTGACGGCATTTTCTGAAATGGCAGTTGCTCCATCTCCTGTAGATGTTACATCACCGGAATGGTTTGGATGGATATAATTGTTTGCGCTGGTGGCTATTCCATCTAGCTTGGTTTTATCGGCAGAAGCCATGAAACCATTCACTGATCCTGTAGCCACACCATGAGCGGTTCCGGTTGCGCCTACGTGAGCAATGGGAGCTGCATCGTTGGCAATCTCCGCATTAACAAATGAGGTAGTTGCAATTGCGCTGGTGTTATTACCCACCGACTTGGTTTCTGCAAGAGTGGGAAACGGATTCAGTAAGGCAACGTGAGCAGTGGGGGTTGGGATATAGGCAAAAAGATAAGTTCCAGGACTGGGTGCTTCCCCATTCGCAATCGAAGTATACCCATTGGAGGAAGTGAGAATGGGATAGTCCATGGAGTTGATTCGTAATGCCGATCCACCCGGAATACCACCCGCTTCGAATTTTACAGCAAAAACTGAACCTGAGTTTAAGGTAATGGGGTTCACTGCGAAAGAAACCACTTTTGGATTGGTTCCATAGGATGTAGAGCAAATTCCCTCGATAATCCCCAAGCTGGCCATTAATGCGCCTACACTGGTAACTCCGGTTCCGCCTCTAGCTACGGGTAAAGTCCCTGCATTGATGGCAGAAGCATCATGGTTATGAGTTATGGCAGCATAGAGAGTATCAAAGTAAGCTTTCGCTGTAGCCTTTAGGTTGGCCCAGGAAAGCTTTTTGAGTAGATTGGAAGCTGCACTATCCACTAAGGGAATCAGATCCGCATCCACTGGGGTAGTCTTGGCATCTGCTCCATTGATGATCGTTCCTAAAGTTGTTGGTGTCTCGCTAGGCGCATCTACCGCATCCATTGCCACCCAAGCTGTGCCATTGTAAGCATAAGCACGATTATCTGTGGTATTAAAATACATCTGCCCCTTGACCGGAGTTGCCGGTGCAGCGGTCAATTTCTGCAGAGCAGCATTCTGTAGTTCGTTTTTATTGAGATCAATATTGGTTTCATATCTCATGGGTTCACACACTCCCTTTTAGCTTAAGTAAGCTTTGCCAGAAAACTCTGCAGCAAAGCGGAGAATCAGGCTGTTCTTACTGATATACTCAATCTCACCGATGACCAGCGTACCTGCTGAATCTAAGATGGTTACGTTGGGGTATTTATTTAAATTGTGCATAACAATCCAAACTGCACTAGAGGATAACTGATCATGCACATAGGACTCAGTAAAATTTAAGAGCGCAGTCTTTTCTTGATTGCTCAAGAAGACGCGCTCTTCGGATTCCATGATCATAGCAGCAGGATGGGTATCTGGATGAATATAGGTTTCACCCGGTGGACCTTGTGGCCCCCTAGGACCTGTTCCTTGTACTTCTACTTGGATTTCCAATGTCTTGGACTCAATAATTCCGATAATGTTTACCTCACTCATAGGTCACCTCTTTGCTCAAGCTAAAGCGACTGGGAGGGATGATGGTTGTCACCGATTGATCCACACCTCGATTGACTTGAATATCATAGACATAATCCCCGGTTGCTAAACCCTTGGTATCGTCATGGAGAAGATAGATTTCAGCATTCCCATCCACAAATTCTGTTATTACTTTCTGTAAGACTTTCTCAATCGTATCGGTGGATTTCTTAACGGTAAAATAAACAACATCCCCAAGTTGAAAGGGGATTTGATTACCATCCGGGTCTCTCATTTTAACAATCAAGGAAGCCGTATCTCCGCGTGTCAGGGAGATGTTATAATAATGAATGATCATGGAATATCCCCCTTACACTAAGAATGATACTGGCTGACATGAGCAGCAATGGCATTGGCGATGGCGGTATTCACTTGAGTGGCGTTCAGCATATTGCCGACATTGAGGATGCTGTTCCCACCTAAATCCATGGTGCTGTCGATATAGACCTTAAAACCGGTACCATAAGCACCGATGGACATATTCGCGCCCGTCGACTCAATTTTAATCTTTTGACCATTGTTGGTATAGAACTTCAAGTAGCCATTCTCCAATCGTATCGTGCCAACCACGATTCCGGTTGTATCATAGAATTGGATGCGATTATAGCTGTCCACTTCAATTCGCTCACCGCTGGATGAAGTGCGCACTAACGCTCCAGTGACGATTCCCCCATTGATTAGTTTACCCGTTATGGTGCTGCCTGTAAGGTTCTCTGCTGCAACCGAACCCGCTGTGACCTGAAGGGCATTGACATATCCAGTAGTGATCGTGTTACGGGTGATTTGAGTAATGTAGGCATCATCCGGATAGATCGGTGTGTCGGTTAATTGGTTAAAGGAAATGTTGCCATTGGTGCCACCAATCAGGAGCTGACTTGCTTTAACCGTTCCACCGAAGGTGGAGTCTCCCGCGATATCTAAGGCTTTGGCAATGATACGGCCATTGGTATCGACATAGAACTGGCGTTCTAATCCCGGCCCGTCGTCGCTGTAGATACTGATACCCTCTGTCGCATTCATCACGGTACGAGCTTTGCCATCGCTGCGTTCTACGACAAATCCTTCTGAAGGGCCAATGCGGGTTCCGTTATATACTTTTTCCTTGGTGACGGTCTGGGTCTCAATCCGATAAAGGTCGTTCTCTAATCTTGCTGCCAAGTTTCCCACTTCTATGGAGAGATTGGCAGGATTGTAAGGATCATAACTCAGACTAACAACTCGCAAAATGGATTGAATCTTCAAAGCAGGATAATCTAAATCCACAGCATCCCCTAAGGACAAGCTTGATCCTTGATACACGCCACAATCGATGGAAACAAGCGGATTTCCTAAATCATCTCTCTGACGTTTGTCGATGCTTTGAGAAATGACGGTGATGTCTTTACCGACTCTGAGAGTTTTGGGAGTTGTTGAACCTCGCTGTTTAACAAGGTTGATTTGAAACCCTTGAAAAACCAGTTCGGCTTGCAAATATTCGGCAAACAATCTCAAAGCAGCTCTTCTGGAACTGGCTTCTTGTAGGGAGAAAGTAACCACAGTGCTAAACTCTACCGATCCAACTGAGAATCCTGTTCCGGTTAAGAGTGCTGTCAGAATGGCTTGTGGCGTATTTGACATGGTAAAATATTGTAAGTTGAATTCAGGATTGTTTAGTCGATAACTCACCTGTTCACATTCCGCTGAGATTTGCATCCAACCATTGTTCAACTGCTCCCGACGTAAGAAAACGACATCGAAGTAATCTCCATCTAAAGAGACTACTGTGTTTTCGTTTAGAATTTCAACGGCAGAATCTCTTGCTGGACAAACAAAATCTAGGGTGTTTTCTCCATTCAACCGCTCTGTGCGCTTGGCTGAAATCGCTGCTCGTAAGGTGGCTAATGGTGTAAGAGAAGCATCACAAAAAATCAGTTTACTCATACTGGTAACACCCCCAAAGCCCTAGCATAGGATTGATTGCGACCAAACTGCACTTTGCCGGTGCTGCTGGTCAGGAGTTTTCCATCTAAGGTTAAGGGTACATTGACCATAATCATGGGTTCACTGAGAGTATCTGTTCTTTCCGATTGAGTAGTATTCCAATTCAAGTCTCTGTTGCTTTGTGGGATGGCATTTTGCAATTGCTTCTTGACTTGCTTCATCTGTTCACTAAACCCTACGCCTAAACCGGATGCCATGTTTTCACCGATTCCGGCAAAGACTTTGGACGGAGAGCGGATACCTAGGAGACCTTTAATACCACCAACAATCCCCGTAAAGAAATCGTTCATCTTTTCTTTCAGCCAAGCCCCTAATCCTAAAATACCTTGCCAAATCCCTCTCACGATTTCTTTGCCAATTTCCTTAAACTCGGGAGCTGCCGCTTTCATGGCTTCCACAATGGCTGTCACTACGGCAGGTAGTTGCTTTGTAATCTCTGGGATCGCCTGTAAAATACCGCCTATCAGCTTCAATAGAATCTCAGTTCCTGTTTTTAGGATCTCTGGTAAATTCTCAACGATGAAACTTACAATGGCTTGAACAATCTCTGGTATGACTTCAGCAGCAACATCGATAATCGTTAAGAGCACCTCTTTGATTTGTGGGAGAACTTCTCGTACGGAATCAATCGTTTCAGCTACCCCTGTCTTGATTTTTTCTCTGGCGTTCTCGCCACCGGTCAATAAACCAATTAAGCCTTCGACCACCAAATTGAACCCAGGCAGCAGGTCTCCCATAATGCTGTTCTTGACTCCTGCAAAAGCAGACTTCAAATCATCCAAGGAATCTCCAAAGACCACAGCGGCACTAACCGCTTCATCGCTCATCACAAAACCTAAACGACTGGCTCGATCGAGCAGTTGTTGGGTTGCTTCAGCAGTTGTATTTAACAATGGCAGCATTTCTTGGCCGCTTCTACCAAACAGGTCATTGGCTAAAGCTGCCCGTTCGGTTTCACTGCTCATATTCTGCAAAGCCCGAATTGACATTTCAAAAATTTCTTCTTGGCTTTTCCCCTGAATATCGTTAAGAGAGTAACCCAATCTGGTAAACATCTCCGTAGCGGTTTTACTACCTTTGGAAGCGTCATCCAGGAGATTTGTGAGATTCTTCATTCCGGCTCGCGTGGAATTGATGTCAATTCCAGATTGCTTCATGGCATAATTCCATTTTTGGTAACCCTCGCGGGATAAGCCTAAGCGCTGGCTCATCTTATCGACTTCATCTCCGGCTTGAGTGGTTTCCATGGCCATGTCGAAGATGGCTTTCCCGGCAGCCACCGCTACTGTGGTTATCGCTGTTGAAGTTGCAGCGAGGGTTGCACTTACAGCCTTCAAGGTTCCACCTAACTTGTTCCATTTCGAGTCACTATCTGAAGCTGCTTCTGCAACCGATGCGAGGGAGGACTTAAAGCGATTCATGAGGCTGCTCGTTTCCGAGGTTTGGTTTCCTAGTTCATTTAAGGTAGATTCGTTTTGTTTGACTTCTCGTTCCATGCCATTCAGCACAGCTTGCGCATTGTTCAGCTTAATGGTCCAGTTCTGGGTGCGGATATCGTTTTCGCCAAAGGAGGTTGCTGAGTTTTGTAGTGCATCTTTAAGTAGCTTCAATCGTTCCTTTTGGGCATCGATCTCTTTATTGAGGACTTGGTTTCTGGCGGTAAGCGCAGCCATGGACTGATCGTTTTTCTCAAACTGAGATTGGGTCAATTTCATTTCAGAACTGAGGACTTTGAAATTGGCATCGATTTCCCGCAGAGCAGACTTAAATTCTTTCTCGCCTTCAATACCGATTTTTAGCCCGAATTGATCACTCATCCCTTCACCTCCTTACAACACGTCATGTAAGATACTATCGATATAGAGTTCCTGTTTTGGTTTCTTCCACCCCTGGAGCTGCTCAAAAATCTCACGCTGATCCAGTAAATGTCCTAAGGGCATAAGCCATACTCCCTGTTCCGGACGTAGCAATTGAGTTACCCCACAAAAGATGAGCCGAGCAAACGATTCTTGATCGCTTACTCGGCTTACACGTTTTTTGATTCATCTTCACTTTGCACGTGCTGCTTTTGACCCGCTTGTAATGCAGCTAAAATCGCTTCCCGGTAACTGGTGATTTCATATGGGTCCATCTTTAGTTCCAGTTCGCCTGGGGTTATCAACGGTTTGTTGGCTTTGTTCTCCAAGTTCTCAATGAGGATGCATTGATTAGCCAGGATAGCAATCAGCCAGACAATCTCATCGATCATGCCAGCCCAATCCATGCTTTCCAACATCTTGTTTCCCAGCTCTTCCAAGCCTCCATAGCGTGTAGCAATCTCCCTCGTGGCTTTTAAGGTCAATAACAGGGGGATTCTTTCTTTCCCTAAAACGAGATAGGTGACTCTTGAATCATCCATCATCTTAATCACCCGTCACAGTCACTTGAGCCACATTGGAAGTTACTTGTCGAACCCCGGCGGTTAACACACAATAGTAGAAATAGTTGCCTGCAATTAGACTGGTTGGAATCGGAAAGCTCGCTTGGTTTGCTGATGGGATCGCACTTCCTCCCGAATTGCTGTTAGCGGTATTCACATGCCATTGATAGGTCAAGGCTCCAGCAGTACTGGTAGCAGTTACAGACAGGCTTCCACTGATAGAACCTTCGATGAGCTCCGTCAATGCTACAGGTTGGTTCGTGATTTGGATGACAGGTGCTGTGGTATAGTCCGGCTCATATACAGATGCAAACCATTGACTGAAAACAAGACTTGGAATCGCTGGATTATCTTGATCAGCTTGGGCTCGCCAAGGGTGCTTATTTAAACCATCCAGCTTATTGCGTCGTAAAATGGCCCCCTCAATCGTGGGTGTTTGGAAGTTTATGGCATTGCCCTTAGTTTCGTACGATTCAGCGGGGATTCCAAACAAGACCCGGTAGAGCCAAAGATAGAGATACTTGCCGCTGGTTTTCTTGGAGCGAAAACCAATTGCTACTGGCTTCGCTTGCTGATCATTCGTGGAAACCAAGACACCATTGGAATCCAAAACGGCTCCAGTTAAGTCTGCAGCGATGCTTGGGCCGATGTCTTTAATGCCAAATGTGATCGTGCCATCACTAAACTCTCTCAAGAGGGTGTCTAGGACATCGTCTGCATAAAGTTTTCCTTCAATGGTGTTAATTTGTAAATTTGCAGTCAAGGCTTTTGCCAAGGTGATTGGGGTTGCATAGGTTTCATTGCCGTTTATATCTTCGGTGATCTTGGCATAGAAAAGTTGATCTAAGCCGATTGTGGCCATTTGTTATACCTCCCATGGATAGTCTTTTGCTACATCGATGACGAAGTGATGATAACCTGTATCTGCCTCGTAACCAAGGTAGCGTCTGTCGGTGATGGTGATTTCTGCTTGAAGCAGAGTTTGGATGATCTGATTTTTGATAGTGTTATAGTTCCCCTTATCGAAGAGGGATAACCGCACTTCTTGGATTTCGTGTTGCGGATAGTTGTCCGCATAAAGGTGAAAGCTTTCAACTAAAGGAGTCAGAACCAGATAACGAGCTGGAGGGGTTTCAGAAAAAGTTCCTGTTTCGATGGGTAACAACGGGGATAGCAGGGTGTGGAGTGTTTCCAATAAACTCATATCTGCTCCAACTCCTTACTGAATTGCTGCTGCATCGCTGCCAGACATTCTTGCTTGCTGTTCGTTTTGGCTGGCTTCAGAAAAGGCTTAGCGGGTTGATTGCTCCTGCCATACTCTAAGATGTTGGCAATCTTGGCATTACTCGTACCATCTTTGCGAGGCTCTGAAAATCCAATCTTCACGTTGTAGTTGCCATCCCGATCGATTCTTGCCGGAGTTGTACCCAAGGACTCCAAGAGCTCACCGGTAGAACGCGATTCCGTTTTGGTTTGATTTCCTAGGACCCCTTGCAAATTACTGCGAACTTTTCTCTCGACGACTTCTGCTCCGGCAGCTAGAACGTTGGGGAGGATGCTATCCGTTTTACTTCCTAACCGGGAAAGGCGCTTCAAGAACTCTTCCGGTAATTTGAAATCGACTCTAGCCACTGGAAGGCACCACCTTTTTTGCGAGTACTTCCCAATACATCCCTCGACCACGCACATTTTCTGCAGAAATGATTTCATATCGTTCTTGATCACAGAGAATGGTCATCTCTGTGGTAATCTTTATGCCGGGGATGCTGCGGAAACGAAAGAGTTCGGTGGCTTCACTGAAGGTCGCTCGATTCGCCCACTTTTCACTACCGTGTCTTCCTTCGCGATATGCTTTAATTGTAGCTATGATCTGATCTACCTGCTTAACAAAGCCTTCTATATCTTTCACATAGGTGCTTTGAACAATCTCGATGGAGGTTTTCATCTTTCCAAGGCTCATGCTACACCTCCCAATCTCGGTCAAGCCGGAGCAGCAAGTTTACCGTATTCCACACTTGCTGCCCAGCTTGTACATTGTCTGCAAAGAATCCAGCCGTGCTCCCATCTCTACTTTCATAAAAGTGGCTGGCTAACATAATCACAGCTTGTTCAGTAGTCGGTGGCATTAGTGCTCCGGCATAGTGCCCCGCTAGCTTGTGCTGATAGCTCTCCGCGTAAGAAACTGCTGCAGAGATATAGCTCTCCAGTAATGCATCATCCTCAGAGTGTTGCAGTACTAAGTTCGCTTTGACTTTTTCTAACAAGATACTCACTATTGCCACCTCCTATCTTGTCTTAAGGTTGATCTGCTGCCATGAATCCACTCGTTTTCAGCTTGAGCAACAATGCATTGAAATCTGCTACGAGTGCAGCAATCTCTGTAGCTTCGCTATTGGCTTGGTTGGCCATAACGGGAGCTTCCGGAATACTCGGATAGGTTGGCACATACAAAAGGCCTGTTTCGTCGATCTTGACCGGAACAGTATCGGCTTCAGATTTGCTAGCTGCAAGGATACCACCTAGAACCGTTTCTGTGGCGACTTGAAGAATAGGAGTAGGGAGCCCCGTAACAGAGGCCCCCTCTTTGATTTCCAAGGCACCACCGATTACAGTTTTCTCTCCACCTTGTTCGGTATAGTTTTTGGTGTTATAGCTCATGAGTATTCACCCCCTAAGCTTTCTGTTGTAAGATCTTGACCGCTTCCGGAAGGATCAGCTTACCATCCACCCGTTGCGTGGCAACAAAGCCAACCTGACCGGTGACAGCGAACAATTCATTGAGTCGCTTGAAGACACGTCCCTGGCGGTCGGCAACCCAGTAATACCCTAGGTCACCGAAGATGATACTTTTAGCTGCTGAGGCGATGGTCGGCAAATAGGCTGAAGTGTAGATGGGTCGATTCAAGATGGTATCCGGAGTCCCTGCTTGTAGGGAAGGCTGCCATAAATACTGACCTTGACCGTCTTTCAGCTTGCGAATCGCTTTCACCGTTGAATCGTTCATGATGAAAACTGCTTTCTTACGATAGGGTGCTTTCAATGCATAGAACAAGTCGAGGACTTCATCTACGGTAATGGCGGTAGCGCTAGCAGCGGTCACCCCCAGTTGAGCACCACCGGTGGCTGCCAACAGACCAGTAGGCTTACCGGAACCATCTCCGATAAAGAATGCTTCTTCCTCTTTGTTACCAATACGGCGTCCGAATTCTTTCGCGATATAGGCTTCTAAGTTGAAGACACTGTCGTTAAGAAGCTCTTCTGAGACTTTGATCATGGTGGCGAGTTTGTAAGCCCCAATGGAAACTTGGTTAAAGGCATCATCCGTATCAGTGATGGTTCCTTCCTCGTCAATCCAAGCGGCGGTACCTTTAGAAGCCACCACAGGGATTTTGCGATCTCCGGAAGAGGTCGTGATGACTTTGGCTAGACTGCGGAAGATGTTTTCTTCCGTCAATGCTTCAATCAAGGTCCGTTCGAACTCATCCGGCACTAAGTAACCACCTTCGGTATCCGTTCCGACTTGCAGTGCATTACGAATGGTCGGATCTAGCCCTTCACCGGCGCGGGTGCGCATGGCATTCCAGAAAGCACTTTTATATTCGTTGGATGCACGTCCGGTTTTATTTTCGGCTCCTTGAGTAAAAGGTCGATTGGTCAGGGGAGTATTGAGCGGTTTGGCTAATTCCCGGTCCATGGTTTCCTGCTTTTCTAATCGCTCGATTTCTTTGCCCAGCGCAACCACTTCGTTTTCCATCTTTTCGTAGGTTGCAACATCTTCGGCAAGCAGCAAGCCATCTGTGCCGCGTTTCCCTTCCAAAAATGCTTTCGCAGCTTCCCAGGTCTTGGTGCGTTTTTCGCGTAACGTCAAAATTTGATTCATGTTTTTGTCCCTCCAAATATTTAGTGTGGCAATAAAAAAAGCCGCTTCTCAAGCGACTCAGTTGGGATACTATTATGTTTTGGTTTCAGTTTCATATAGAGTGAGTTGGTGACAGCTCTACGACTAAAGGCATACGTAAAATCTTCAAGGTTGACTCGTTTTTTCTCGTCTTCCATGATCTGATCTGCAAAACCCAATTCAATGGCCTTATTAGCATTTAACCAGGTTTCAGCATCCATCATATGGGAGAGTTTGGTTCGGGATTGACCGGTCTTGATTTCATAGGCATTGATGATACTTTCTTTGACTTCGGATAACATAGAGATGGCTTTCTGCATTTCTTCACTGTCCCCAATGGCTACGGTTAAAGGGTTGTGAATCATCATTAAGGCGGTCGGAGCCATTTGCACATTCGTTCCGGCCATGGCGATAACCGATGCGGCCGAAGCTGCGATGCCATCAATCTTGACGGTGATCTTACCTTTGTAGTCCATGAGCATAGCATAGATCTGACTGGCTGCAATACAATCCCCTCCCGGTGAGTTTAACCAGATGGTGATGTCTCCTTCTCCCGAGTGTAACTCGGCTTTGAAAGCGCGTGGAGTGATATCATCATCGAACCAGGATTCTTCTGCGATGACTCCATCCAAATATAGGGTTCTTTCTTGAGTATTCTCATTTTTGATCCAGTTCCAGAATTTCTTCATTTGTTTTCCTCCGTTTCATTTGGTTTAGCAAAAGCACCGGCATCTTGTAGCTTGGTCATGGCTCCGTTGATCAGGTATAAATCTCCTCCAAGTTCGGCCGGGATGCGATCGAGGTTTTCTAATTCACGAATATCATTAGCACTCATCCAGCCATTTTGTCGAGCTGTTGCATATCCACTCATACGACTGACGTAGTCCCCTCGAAGCAGTCCGTCTACGTTGAATTTAATGAAAATCTTTGACTTTTCACTTTCCGATAATAGAGATCGGCACATGGCTTGTTCCCAGCGAACTACCCAAGGGTCTAGAGTGTATTTCACAAACTCCAAGGACTGCTGCTCGATGTTGGAAAAAGAGGACTTCTCCAAATCGGCAAGCATGTGGGGCGGCACTCGGAAGATGCGTGCAATTTCATTGATCTGGAATTTCCTCGTTTCTAGAAACTGAGCTTGTTCCGGTGAGATACCGATGGGCTGGTATTTCATCCCTTCTTCCAAGACAGCTACCTTGTGGGAATTCCCGCTTCCCTGATAGACCGTATTCCAACTGTCTTTGACCTTCTGTGGATCTTTGATCACTCCTGGATGCTCCAGTACACCACCCGGTGCTGCACCATTGGCAAAGAACTTGGCTCCGTATTCTTCTGTAGCAATGGCTAACCCCACTGCATTCTTCGCCATAGCAATGGGGGAGTAGCCAACTAGACCATCAAAGCCTAACCCAGGGATGTGCAAAACATCTGAGGGTTGGAGATAGACTTCACTTTGGTTTCTTTTGGACGAAAAGTC
The DNA here is from genome assembly GCA_964425745.1 of uncultured Eubacteriales bacterium. Taxonomy (GTDB): domain Bacteria; phylum Bacillota; class JAAYKD01; order JAAYKD01; family JAAYKD01; genus CALCNS01. The sequence goes on from CAYRNW010000006.1 coordinate 56,069, forward strand.
CTCTGGGTTTCTGCAATACAAATAGAAAAGTCGACCGCTTGAATCGCGATCAACTGTCATTTTGTTAGGCATTAATGGGTAGAGAGCAATGACTTCGCCTCTGGCATTTCGGATGATTTGTGCATAGGCATTACCCCAGAGTAGAAGATGGCTCATGAGGGTTTCTCGAAAAGCAAAAGAAGTCATTTCTGAGTTAGGCTCATCATGGAGGAGTCGGTAGAGGGAATGCTGCCAGTATTTTTCTTTTCCGCCGTTATCGGTATAACGATAAACATGTAACGGAAGACCGGCTACGGTTTCTGCAAGGATTCTAACACAGGAATAGACAGCGGTCATTTGCATGGCGGATTGCTCATTGACGGGTTTTCCAGAGCTGGTATTGCCATAAAAGAAGCTGTATCTGCTACCACCTAGGGCATTTTGAGGTTTATCTCTTGAACGAAATAGGTCTTGCAAGATTCCCATGGGCATCACTCCTTGTTATAACTGAAGAAAAGTAGCGGAGCAAGATCGTTGAACAAACAGTTCAAATAAGTGGATAGTTTAGGAGTTTATAAATAGAATTTGTATCTACTATTGCATTCCAATATTCGTTGATGTATCATCTACAATAGTTGACACATCAACGAATATTGGAGGGAACACTTTGGACATTACTCAAAGGAAAATCACAAAGATTGCTCGAGAAGTTAGTAAGTTTACTACACGGACTTTGAGGGCGGAAGGAATTGGGACTTCTGAATTCGACTTTATCCATGCTGTTCGTAAGAATCCAGGCATTACTCAAGCAGAAATCTGCAAAAAACTCGGAATCGATAAAAGTGCAGTGGCACGTCAAACAGCGAGCCTCGAAGCAAAAGGGTATCTCATCAGAAAGATCAATCCGGCCGATGGTCGGAGCCAACTCTTATATGCTACGCTGAAATCCGAAAGTCTAAAAACATCAAAAGCACATGTTGAAGCTCAATTTTATGAATGGCTGTTAGCTGGATTAGGCCGGAATGAACAAGAGGAATTTGTAAAGTTACTTGATATTCTATATCAACGGTGTAAAAGTGAGAGCAAAGCAGATTTTGTGACGATTAGCGCGCTTGTGATGGAGGCGAATCAAAATGAATAATACCAAGAATAGGCCAAGGCTTTCACAAGCGATGATGTTTATTATCTTGTTTGGTATCGTTAGTCTTTTTTCTGATATGACACATGAAGGTGCTTCAAGCATTCGGGGTTCCTATCTATCACTACTAGGGGCTTCCGCTGGAACCATCGGCTTCATTTCAGGGCTTGGTGAGCTGATAGGGTATTCTATGCGATATGTTTTCGGTAGAATCACCGATAAGACAAAGAAATACTGGCCTATGACGATTGCGGGCTACTTATTAGATATCCTCGCTGTTCCGGCACTTGCACTTGTAGGTGAAAACGGATGGGTAATGGCAGCGATGCTTCTTGTAATTCAGCGAATGGGAAAAGCAATTAAAAAGCCGGCAAAAGATACCATCATGTCCTTTGCTGCTTCACAAGAAGGCGTAGGGAAAAGCTTCGGAATACAAGAAATGCTGGACCAAATTGGTGCTTTCCTCGGACCGGTTCTACTCTACATTGTAATGTTATTCAAAACCGAAGGAACCACCTTTCAGATTTACTCTACTTGCTTTGCCTTCCTAGCAATTCCAGGAGCTATAACGATTATTCTTTTGTTTGTCACGAAACACAAATTCCCTAATCCGGAACATTTTGAGCCTGAGCCAAAAGAATACATTCCATTCAAATTGAAGAAAGAATTTGTTCTCTATATTTCGGGGATAAGCTTGTTTGCTTTTGGTTTCATAGATTATTCTCTTATAATTATGCATATTGCCAGAACATTTACTGGAATTGCTTCCGGATTGGCCGAAACATCTTCAATCGTTAATAGTGGTACTCTTCCGCTTCTCTATGCAGGGGCCATGCTTATCGATGCCGTGTCGGCACTCTACTTTGGCTATATGTATGACAGAAAAGGGGTCAAAGCACTTGTGCTTTCTACACTCATATCTGCACCATTTGCCTTTTTCATTTTTTCTTCTAATTCATTACCGATGGTTCTTTTTGGAATCGGCTTATGGGGCATTGGGATGGGGGCCCAGGAATCAATTTTGAAAGCAGCTGTTTCGACAATGGTTCCTAAAATGAGCCGAGCTACGGGATATGGAATTTTTGAATTCGCATTCGGTATCTTTTGGTTCCTTGGAAGTTGGCTCCTTGGTGTATTATATGATTTTAGCTTGACTACGATGATCATTGTTTCCGTTGGTACGCAATTAGCCGCAATTCCTCTATATTTCTATTCAAACAAACTACACAATGCACATGGATAGAGTTGGTTTGCAATCGAAATGTCGATGGCTTTTGGTTTTAAGAAGTGTGATGGATTGCGCAAAATATCATATGCCCTAGGTAGCTGTTGCCGCTCCGATTACTAAAGTAGCAATAATCCCCTTGTGTCATATACACTTCTATATAGGGAATTATCACACCGTATCGCTCTATCCAAAGCCATAATGGTAGCTACAGCTCCATCGATCTTCTCAGAAGATTTCTCCTTATCCGCTTTTATGTTGCCTGCGGGATCTGTTCGAACGAAGATGTTATCCATCATCCAACGTAGAATCGGGTGACCACCATGCGCAATCTTCTGCTCATATGTCAGCTTCATTAGCTCCTTTGTGGGGGGAGACATATCTTTAAAACCTTGACCGAACGGAACTACCGTGAAGCCAAGGTTTTCTAAGTTTTGGGTCATCTGCACCGCTCCCCAACGGTCGAAAGCAATCTCCCGAATGTTATACTTTGTCCCTAACTCTTCAATAAAGGCTTCTATAAAGCCGTAGTGAACAACATTTCCTTCGGTGGTCAAAAGATAGCCTTGCTTCTTCCAAACATCATAGTTCACATGATCCCGCTTAACACGTAGATCAATGTTATCTTCCGGCATCCAAAAGTATGGCAAGATATGATATTTATCCCCCTCATCTATGGGAGGAAACACCAAAACAAATGCGGTGATATCTGTGCTACTTGAGAGGTCCAATCCTCCATAGCAAACCCTGCCTTGCAATGCATCTGAATCGACGGTAAATGCACAAGCATCCCATTTCTCCATAGGCATCCAACGCACTGCTTGCTTAACCCATTGATTCAATCTCAGCTGTCTGAAACTATTCTCCTCAGCTGGGTTCTGCCTGGCCGATTCAAATGCTGCTTTCACCTTGTCGATTGTCACTGTAATCCCAAGAGAAGGGTTTGCTTTCTTCCATACCTTCTGGTCGGTCCAATCATCCTCCATGGCAGCGCCATAGATTACCGGATAGAAGGTAGGGTCACTCTTTCTACCATTGATAATGTCCACTGCCTTTTGGTGAACTTCCCAACAAATGCTGTTTTGGTTATCTCCCGCGGTAGTAATCAAAAAATACAAAGGTTGCATTCGTGCATCCCCGGAACCTTTGGTCATCACATCAAAGAGCTTTCGATTAGGTTGAGTATGAAGTTCGTCAAAAACTACACCATGTGTATTGAAACCATGCTTGTTACTGACATCGGCTGATAGCACCTGATAGATACTCCCTGTTGGCTGATAGATCAATCGCTTCATAGAGTCGAGAATTTTCACTCGTTTAGAAAGAGCAGGAGACATGCGTACCATGTCTGCAGCCACGTTGAACACGATGGAAGCTTGGTTGCGGTCCGCTGCACATCCATAGACCTCGGCCCGTTCTTCGTTGTCCCCACAGGTGAGCAGCAAAGCTACTGCTGCGGCTAGCTCAGACTTACCCATTTTTTTTGGAATTTCCACATAGGCTGTATTGAATTGACGGTAACCATTCGGCTTTAAGGTTCCAAACACATCTCGAATGATCTGCTCCTGCCAATCGATCAGCTCAAATGGCTTTCCGGCCCAGGTTCCCTTGGTGTGCGACAATGCTTGAACAAAGGAGACAGCATAATCTGCAGCAGACTTATTATAGACTGAGTCCGCTGCTTTAAAGCGGGTCGGCTTATATCTTTTCAGCTTACGTATTGCCGTCAACTCCTTTCAAGCCGAGAGAACCAATCATATTAATGTGAAATTCAGAGTTTATGTTGTTTTATTTTCTCATGACTCAAGCAGGAAATATTTTACATCTATCGAAATAAACTTAAAAAAGGAGGTGTATTATGCAGATTGCAACATTTGTCGGACATGATAGTCTTACTTCACAAGTTGAAGTTTTGACAGATTCAATAATTCGAAGTGGATTGAATTGTACTTTAACTGTCTTAACACCAAAAGATTGCAGCTTTGAAATTGAAATTCCATCCGTTATAATTGAAAAAATACCAATCCTCGTTGAGCATCGATTATTTCCATTTTATGATAAATTACAAGCTGCAGCATTTTTTGAACGAACAAGAAAGGCTCCCTTTCTTTGGGTTGACATCGATAGCCTTTTTCTTGAACAAGTCGATTTCACACAAAAAGATATCGGGTTAAGGGTCAATCCGGTGGATCATCGTAATGTTGGAGTACCTGTTGGATATGAGCTCACCCCGATGTGGTATAGGCTTATGGAGTTAACCGATTTATGCGAAGAGAATTATAAACGTTATACGGTCTACACATCAGTTTCGGAAGAAAAGATCTATGCATATTTCAATATGGGTATGGTATATGTGAATACCGAAAGGAAACTATTTCAAAAAGCTACTGATTACATGACCAAGGTGTTGAATGATGTAGAGATTCAAAAACACCTGAGCCAAGCCTATGTAAACCGCATATTTTTGCATCAAATGATATTTAGCATTTGTGTGTGTCAGATCTTTACAGAGCAAGAACGTTCTATATTACCACAAGGATGCAACTTGCCTTTGCATCTTTTAGCGGGACATGTTGAAGAAAAAAAGCTGATGCATGCAAAGAGTATTCGCTATGATAATTTTTTTGCTAAAAATAAAGTACCTGAGTTTATGAAAGAATGGTTGGGAGAAGAACGGCCCGACTTAGCTTTGAGGTGGTTTTATGAATAATACTCGTCCGCTCATTCACCCGGTTCCCATTGTTGTTGTTGGAGTTCTAGATGGTATAGAAGGTTCAAGGGTTAATTTTACAACGATTGGTGATATAGCAATTGCTGGTTTAAATCCTCCATTACTAATGTTAAGTTTGCACGAAAGACATTTATCTAGGCAAATAATCGATGATAAGAAAAAGCTTACAGTACATATTCCAGAAGTTAAATGGTTAGATCAAATTGATTACTGCGGAGTTCATTCGGGGCATGATATGGATAAATCGAGTGTATTCCCCTTTCGGGTGTACCGAGGTTTTGTTGTCATTGACGATTTCCCTATCAACTTGCTTTGCAGGGTGAGAGAGAGAATTCAAGTTGACAAACGAGTAATATTTGTTGTGGAAGTGGATGAGATGCTGTTGAGATCAGATGTCACTATAGAAAATCTTGGTTCGTTAAACACGATACTTTATGGATTAAACAATCGGTATTATTCTAGCGGAAAAGAAATAGGGGAAGGCTACTATACAGCAAAAAAAGGAAGCAAATAGACCCTGCTTATCTAGACTTTTAGGAGCCCAGTAACAGCATATAATTTTTTAAACGGACTGCACCACCTTGGTTGCAGTCCGTTTTTTTGATGTTAAGCATTCATAGCTTCTTACTACCAACGAGAATAAATCGAACATAAGCATTGGGGTCATGATCGAGGTAGTTTAGTAGCTCATAAAATCCTTTGCGAAGTGCAATCTCCCGAACTCTTGTTAAGTCGAACATGTTGGTTTCACCTGTGTCGCGAATAGCTAAGATTTGCTCCTTCACTTTATTTTCCATTCAAGCTCCAACCTTTCTGCATAAATCCTCTCCATAGACAACATTCAAGGAACTCCCACAATCCCACTTCACTAAAATGCTACCAATGTCATCGACTCCCACTACGTTTCCAAGGGAACCTATCGGTGGAGCTTGTACGTCGCCCATTTTCAGAAGCTCCACTCTGGTGCCGGGCGGATAGCTCTTTTTCAGATGTTCAACTACTTCTCTTGATGGGAATCTATTCATCTTCCTCTACCTCCTGAGATTTATTCTTAAAAGCTGAATTTCCTGACAATCGTGAAAGCAGAAGCTTTCGTTCTGCTTTGAACTCGTTACCAATGAACCCTAAACGAAGAAGGAAGCAACGAAATGCATATTTTTTATTTTCTACTGTCTTTTCATTGGCTTTCACCCACTTTTGTGTTTTCGCAAGTTTGCAAAGTCCGAAAATAAAATGGCTATACGCATTGGTAGAAACAGCTTCATTTCCAGATTCAAGAGTGAACCAAGGAAAGCTCAAAGTGCTTTCTTTTTGTTCAATGGGTAACTCACTTGTTCCAAGAGCTTTCTTGATAAGTTGCTCTTTGCTCGAAACTAGCTTTTTGAGGTTGAATAATGACTCGTCGGTAAAACCCTCACTCGGAATTTCAATCGTCAATCGGGTCGGAGTAAGATAGGCAGGTGGTTCCTTGTAATCGCAATAAGGACTAACCCTACCGCCAAGTTCTGCTTCAAAGGGAATAGAAATATCTTCTGATTTCTGATCGGCTATAATCGCCGGATCGTCGTATGAAATAGCGATTGCTTCAAAGTCGTGTATTCCACAGAGGTCAGCTACGAGTCCAGGGTTATCTGGTCCCGCAAGAGTACCGTCTTTGTCAATCCGATACGCACCGATTTCGTAAGCGAAGGAGGGAGCACCTAGATACTTTGGGGTTTGGTTTAATTCAAAACCGATGGATGTAACAAGTGCTTTGCGTTTAGCGCCAGTTAGATGGTAATCAATCTTCATGTTCTTCACACCTTTCATTTTTGATTACTACATCTATCACTCTAAACGCTGTAAATAGCAAGTCCTAATTACATGATTTCAGCATCCGTTTTCATCATATCGTTGTAACTGTATTCAACGTCATCTCTTCGAAGAAACACATCTACAGAACCTCCCGCTTGCTCGATGTATCGCTTGACGATGACGTCACAGTATTTTTCATCCAGCTCTATGGTATAACAGATGCGACCAGTCTGCTCACTGGCAATCAAGGTAGAGCCGCTACCACCGAAGGGGTCGAGGACGATACAGTTGGATAAGCTGCTGTTCAGGATAGGGTGAGCAATTAAAGCCACCGGTTTCATGGTGGGGTGATCGATATTCTTCTTGGGTTTCTCGAACTCCCAGATGGTGGTTTGTTTTCGGTCAGCATACCAGTTGTGCTTTCCGCTTTTCTTCCAACCGAAGAGCACCGGTTCATGTTGCCATTGATAGGGAGACCGACCAAGCACTAAGGATTGTTTCTTCCATATGCAGGTTCCGGAAAGGTAGAAACCAGCATCCGAGAACGCTTTTCTAAAATTCAATCCTTCGGTATCAGAGTGGAATACATAGATAGAGGCATCCTTTGTCATTACTGATTCCATGTTCTGAAACGATTCCAAAAGAAACTGATAGAAGGCAACGTTTCCCATGTTGTCATTTTTGATTTTTCCAGCTGTGCCTTCATAGTTGACATTGTAAGGTGGATCGGTTACTACGAGGTTCGCTTGTTTTCCCTCCATCAGCTTAGTGAACGTTTCTTGTTTCGTGGAATCACCGCATACCAACCGGTGTGGTCCTAGTTTCCAAAGGTCACCCAGTTTCGTGATGGGCGGCTTCTGCAACTCTGCATCGACATCAAAGTCGTCATCATGAATGCCGTCTTTAAGGGAGTCTTTGAATAAGTCATCTAACTCGGCTGCATCGAAACCGGTGAGGGTGACATCAAAATCGGCTCCTTGCAGCTTGGTTATTAATAATGTCAGTTTCTCTTTATCCCAATCACCATTAATCTTGTTGAGTGCGATGTTGAGTGCTTTTTCTTTCTCCTCATCCATTTCGATGATTACACATTCGATTTCTTGGAAACCCAAATCGAGTAGGATTTTTAATCTTTGGTGACCCCCCACGATATGAGAGGTGGTCTTATTCCAGATTATGGGTTCTACATATCCAAATTCATGGATGGATCGTTTTAACTTTTCGTATTCGGCATCTCCCGGCTTTAAGTCTTTTCTGGGATTGTAATCAGCTGGAATCAGTTGTGTAATTTTGAGTTTCTCAATTAACATAGTTCTTTGCCGCCTTTCTCAACTCGACTTGCATATCGACTTGCTCCCAGGGAAACAAGATGGAGTTGAAATGACCATAGGTTGCGGTATCCGCATAGAAGGGTGTTCTCAATCGTAGCTTTTCTATCATGGCAGCCGGACGCAGGTTGAACACCTCTTTGACAATCTCTGCAAGCTGTTCGTCCGTGAGCATACTCGTCCCAAAAGAAGTTACGTTAACTGCCACCGGGCTGGCTTTACCGATGGCATAAGAAAGAGCGACCTCGCAACGTTCTGCCAGATCGCTCCCGACGATGTTTTTCGCTATGTATCGAGCCATATAAGCTCCGGATCGGTCAACCTTGGTAGGGTCTTTGCCGCAGAGTGCTCCTCCCCCATGGGATGCCAAGCCGCCGTAAGTATCTACCATGATCTTTCTACCGGTGAGTCCCGTATCTGCAGCGGGTCCACCCTCAACGAATCTTCCAGCGGGGTTGATGAAAACTTCTGTATTGTCGTCAAGGGGGAAGTCCTCAAAGCACTGCCACAACACCTGCGTCAAGATATCTGATTTCAATTCGGGTAGAGTTTTATCTTTATCGTGCTGAATCGAAATGACGATCGTCTTAACTCGCTTTGGTTTGTCATCTTCATATTCAATCGTGACTTGCGACTTTCCATCTGGTTGGATTCCCTTGATCAGCTTCCCCTTACGGCAACTGTCGATTCTCTTAACAATCCGATGAGCTAAGACGATTGGGAGAGGTAGATACTCCTGGGTTTCTTTGCAAGCATAGCCATACACAGTTCCTTGGTCCCCGGCACCCAAAGAGCTATAGGGTTCACTGATACCTTGCCTTACTTCCAATGCTTGATTGACTCCAGCAGAGATATCTGCACTTTGCTGATGTATGAAAATTAGAATGTCATATTCACTTGGGTTATTTCCAACATCACGTAAAACGCTTCTCGTAATGGATCGGATATCCACTTTTGTGCTACAGGTGATTTCACCCGCTACGATAATTTTACCTTTGGTCGCAAGCACTTCGCATGCCACGCGAGAAGCTCTGTCTTCGCGTAAACAGGCATCCAGAATACTGTCTGCGACGAAGTCACAAAGTTTATCGGGATGACCCATGCACACACACTCTGCTGTTTTATAAGTTAGCATAATTACCTCCATATTGCATAATCTATCCACTTCGAGTATAATATAACTGAGTCAAGGTCTCCTCCTCATTGACTCACCAGACCCAAAGGGCCCGAAAAGGGAAAAAGCAATTGTGCCAGAATGCAAAATAAGAGGAGGGATGCTTATGAGCGAAATTAAAAGATTTGGGCGAAATATCATTAATAAAGTAAAAGTTAGTGTTACTTTCAAACTACCGTTCATTAATGTCACACTTGCTCCTTCGATTATTTGCAATCTCGTTAGAGGTTGCTTTTTTTATTTTCCACGCCTTGCTGTAAGTAAGCGCTCCATGACATCATCTTGTGGATTTACTCCGTTGTATTCTCCAACACTGTTCTCTTTTACGATTTGAAAGATCTCCATCCAGAGCCGATTGGTTTGGCTCATATAGTTTTGACCCATGGCCACATATGGACTTTGAATTGCATTTCCCGTTGTGGGATGCTTTGCTAAAAATCCATATTCGGTTACTGCTTCCTCGCACTGAATCCAGCGAGCCACACTCATTGCATAGCGTTCCAGCAGTTGTGGTGAAACTAAAGCTGCACATCCTCGTTCGTTTAACCATTGCCAGGTGCTTTTGTAGATCTCACCGGCGATGAGTGCCTTACCATCTTTTTGTATGGCTTCGAGCATTCTATTTGGTTCTGGCATGGATAACCCTTTGAGGTCAGCCGTTTCGTTAAACTCAATGACAGTTAGTTTTCTTCCGCCGGGATTACCCTCAACTATCTTCTCGGCAAGGGGTTTCTTTTTTGCTCCTGCACCTACACGAGCACCACCACGATTTGTGCCGTCCTTCGCCATAGATTCACCTCGCTTTCGTTAGGAGGGTTATTCCCTCGTTTGATTCTGCGTTTTTTAGCGTGAGGGCCCACACCGCTGTCCTTAATTGATTTATTTAGAGATTTAATTACCCCCACCGGTCACCACTCTCAGCGGTAATCCGAGAGTGACAAGACTTGCATAAAGCCATGAGGTTACTCCACTCATTACCACCACCTTTTGAAAGTGGTTTGATGTGATGAACCTCTTCTGCAGGAGTTAAGACTCCATTTCTCCTACACTCATCACACAAGGGATGCGCTTTGATGAATCGATCGCGAATCCGTTTCCAAGCACGACCGTATCGTTTGTTGGACTCAGGATCACGCTCGTACTTGTCGTATAGCTTGTTCTTTGCTTTCTGATGTTCAGCACAGTATTGTCCTTTCTCGGCTAATCGGCTACAACCCGGGTAAGCACAAGGACGCTTTGGTTTGTATGGCATCGGTTCACCTCACACAGGATAAATAACAACGACCGCCTGAGGGTTTTATCCCTGGCGGTCGTTTTGCTACACTTTCATCAATACCATTATACTACGTTGACACAGGATTTCAACTCTCATTTACTCTCCACTTTTCTAAATCACAACTTGCTTTAAAGCCCTTTCACGCATCCGAAAGGTATGTTGAATGCTGTATCCCATCTTGAAAGCAATTTCCTCCCAAGTCCAGCCACAAAGAAAGCGGAGCTCCAATAGAGTCTGGCACTCTTTGTTTTCCACAGCTTTGATGCAACTAACGATTTGTTGCTTAACATTAATCAGTTGGTTTAGATCTTCATCGATTTCCTTTTGTAAGTCAACGATTTTAGAAATGGCATCAGCCATCACAGAAACACGGTTATTGGGGGTATGCGGGGTATCTGAAAATGTAGAGGTGCATTTAGTAGCTAGCTCGTTGAGAGATGCAATTTGCGCTAGTTTACTATCGATCCTAAGATCAAGGCGATAAGCTTGACTCAAAAATTCTAGTGTGGTCATATCAGCTCACCTCCGCTTCTTGTATCTCTTTTATCAAGAACAGGGGAGTGTGAGCTTTTTGGAAATCGGACTACTATTCCTTTATCCTCCATGGCTTGAACTAATGTTGTATTTGAGAGAGATTCATAATGTTTCATCTTCGTACCTCCGATGTTTTTATTCCCTCGGATTGGCACGGATTGTCTTAGATTTTCATATCTGCCTTAACCGCTTCGATTAAAGCTGCTTGTGTACTATCCTTCTTGGATAATACCTTTAGAATGCGCTCGTCGATGGTTCCATTGGTGATAATGTGGTGCACCACGACGGTTTTTGCACGTTGCCCTTGCCGCCATATGCGCGCGATAGTTTGTTGATACAATTCCAAAGACCAGGTTAATCCAAACCAGATCAACGTCGAACCTCCACTTTGTAGATTCAGGCCATGTCCAGCTGAAGCTGGATGGATGAGTGCAACAGGTAGTTCGCCTGTGTTCCATTTCTCAAAACTACCTTTGGTATCTAACTTGGCATAAGCCACACCCAGCTTTCGTAATCTTTGAGCGATGCAGACTAGGTCGTGTTTGAACCAATAAGCAACCAGCACAGGGTTTCCTCCTGCAGCCTCGATCATATCTTCCAAGGCATCCAGCTTTCGCTCATGGATAGGGGAGACTTGACCATCATTGCTATAGATTGCTCCATTCGCCATCTGGCAAAGCTTACCGGTGAGCGCTGCTGCATTAGCGGCTGTGATGTCACCACTTGGTAGTTGTAGAATCAGATCGGTCTTAAGCTCCTCATATCGTTGTTTCTCACTTTCTGAAAGATAAACTGTATATTCACTGCTAATAAGCTCAGGCATTTTGAGATGGTCCGTTGATTTCATGGAGATGGTTATATCGGATATCTTGTCATAGATTCTTTCCTCAGCTCCTGGGAGAGGCTTGTAGTTGAAAACAATGTGGCCATTTCGTTTATCTGGTTGAAAGTAATCCAGTCGGTAGCGACCGATGAATCGTCCAAGCCGCTGGCCCATATCTAATAACCGAAACTCAGCCCACAGGTCCATGAGACCATTTGTCGATGGCGTTCCCGTTAAGCCAATAACTCGTTTTACTCTTGGCCTAACTCTCATCAGCGCACGGAATCGCTTTGCTTGATAATTCTTGAAAGAAGAGAGCTCATCGACGACGAGGGTATCAAAGTTGAAAGGGAGGTTACTTTCTTCGATCAGCCACTGGACATTCTCGCGATTGATGATATAGATATCGGCTTGTTGCAGTAGGGCTCTTCTGCGGTCTGCTTCAGTCCCAACAGCCACGGAGCAGATGAGGTTCTGAAGATGATCCCACTTATCTGCTTCAACAGGCCATGTATACCGTGCAACTCGCAAAGGTGCAATGACTAAGATGCGATGTGCCTCGAAACTGTCAAACAGTAGATTGTTCAGTGCTGTCATTGCAATGCTAGTTTTTCCAAGACCCATATCAAGCCAGACAGCACAGTTGGGATGTTCTTCGATGTAGCGAGTAGCATGGACTTGATAGTTATGAGGTTCGTATTTCATCAAGAATCCCTCCAATCTGCTGCTCATCATCCAGGACAAATACTTGGAATCCAAGTCGCTGGAGCAACCCATGCCTTGCTAGCTGCAAGGGGAAAGGCTTTCTTCCGGGAGCCTTGACTTCCACAAAGCCAATATGACCCCCCGGTAAAAGTACGAGTCGGTCAGGCATTCCGTCAAAACTAGGGCATACAAGCTTTGGTGCAATACCTCCCATCGCTTTAACCGACATCGTCAGTTTTTGTTCGATTTGTTTTTCTCTCATTGCTTACCCTCCACGGACAAGTGGTCCAGATTTTCTCTACGCGCGTATATGCGCTCGGACACGGCTCCTTTTTCTATAATATTTCTATTTATTTGTACTATATAGAAATCTTTGTCCATTTGTCCGAATCTACCATTTTTACCCCCATTTTACAGGGAATTGGCTCTGGACAGTCTCAAGGACAGGGACAAGCTGTGCCTGTTGTTCTGAGAGGCTGTCCAGAGATGCCTAAACACGCTTATACAACCGTTGCCTACCATAGATGGGCAGTATCTTGCGTTCGTCAACTTTTTTCCAACCTGGGATGCGAAGCATGATGGCCGCTATCGCATAAGAGTCGGAGGGCTTGATGTCCTCTTTCCTTTTACCGAAACATTCACACCAGATCTCCAAATTGCTGACGTTGCTACGTAGAATCCTACCTTTCGATTGGGTAGGACTGTCCGGATCACGGATGTATTCCTGCCTTACATAGATGTCCATCTCATCCCATTTCTCCGGCAGTAGAAGATTGAGATAAGAGAGGACCAGACCTTCGCGGTCGTCCTGTTCCATCGCTTCAGACTGCTCGATTTGAGATAGTTTTTCCAGATACGGGTCGAGATAAATGTCTTCACCGCGCTCGACGAGCACCAGCACTTCAGCCCATATTTGGTTGACATCCTCTAGGGAGAGTTGCCACGGCTTCATCTCACTTGTACCGGGAGTTTTGACTGTCCAGAATCGGCGATTGCCTGTGATGTCTCGGAGATATCCATTTTGCGAATTGGTCGTGCCAAAGAAGATACACTGCCTGGGATGGGGTGTAACTCGACGTCCGAAAGAAGCACGATACTTATCATCCTGACGAGAGATAAACGCTTTGACCTTATCGAGGTCGGCTTTCTTCATGCCGGCCAATTCACCAATCTCGATGATCCAATAACCCTGCAGTTTTTCTGCAGCGGTCTTGTCATTCATATCGGTCAGGTTCACACTATCGGAGTACCACTCTCTACCGAGTTTTGCAATGAGAGTGGACTTCCCAATCCCCTGATCCCCATTGAGTACGAGGATATAATCGAATTTGATACCCGGATTCTGTACTCGTGCCACTGCAGCGCAGAGTGTTTTTCGAGTAACCGCGCGAGTATAAGCGTTGTCCTCTGCTCCGAGATAGTCGATGAGAATGCACTCTGCACGAGTAACACCGTCCCAGGGTGGCAGGGAATCCAAATACTCTCGAATGGGATGGTAAGCTCGGTCATCCACCACTTTTGCAACAGCGATCTGATAGTTCCGGGCCGAGAAGGTCCCATAATTCGCATCGACATAACAGATGAGTTGTGCATCGTCAGCATCGCGCCAAAACCGTGCGGGATGCTTCCATGGTACAGAACCCGTAATCTCCATGCCATCGGCGAGCTGGTTGAAACAAAGTGATTTCAAGTTTTCGTCGTTTTGAAGAATCAAAGTTAAGTTATGAAGATTATTTTTTAGTACCGTTGAGCGAGGTTCGTATTGTAGCTTTTTCTGCCATTCGGGATCACTATCACCGGCTGCGAAATCATAGGACGCTTGTGCTTTTCGCTCTTCGACTACGAGCAGTTTCACATTATCATCTTTTGAGGCAAACTCGGACATGGCCTGATAGGACTCTTTCTCATCATCATCGCCGAATTTGTGGATGCGAACGAGGTCAAAAGCGTTGAGCAACTTTCCGTTAGCGGGATCTGTAGCGTGATGGCTATAAGCGAATTTGTCCTCATAAACCACAACACCCGCAGTGCTTGCACCCGCTATGTAGTCGTAGCGACCTTCCGAGTCGGATGGAGCATAGATGTCTGAGAGGAACATCTCTATAGCCGCAGTGATGGAGTAGGTGCGACAGAAAGCTCCTACGACACCGGACTTTGTAAGCGGGTCTTCCTGGGGTTTCTGACTAGGTTTGTGCACCTTGCTTTCCCGCGAAGTAGTGGGCAGCAGAGAGCAATCCTGCCAATCTGGGTGTATTGCAAGGATTTTATCCGGATCAAGAGGCTCACCATCAAAGAACTTAATGAGGTATTCACCATTCGAGGGACAGGTTGGCCAATACATGAGCTGGTTGGGAATAAAGGAACATTCATCGAACATGTCGATACCAATCTCAGCTGCCATATAGCGCGACACCGCTACATACTCATCCGCAGAGATCTCACGTGTGAAGGGAGCAATGATGCGAAGTCGAGGTGCTTCTGGTGTATGACCGTGTGTGGAATACATAGCACATTTGAAGTGAATCTTTTCCTCTAAGGCTGTAACGAACTCCGGAGTAGCATTGTCAAGATCGGGGGTCCACAGGGACCGACAAGCAACATTCCCTATCTTGCGTAGATTGTCTCTCAAGTGACCTCCGACAAAGCCACCCTTATCCTTAATTTCATCACGCTTTGGTTTTGGGAGCTTGGCATATTCCTCTGCAGTTTCACTCGTGCGTATCGGTGTTTTCAGCCTTTCGCAGATTGCTTCGAAGGATAGGGTCTTATTGGACCAGAATTTTGCCTGGCGGGAATTACCGAGGGCGATCTTCAATTCACGCATGAGCGCTTACCTCCTCGTAAATGGCATAGCTTTTGGGTAAGTATTTTTCGGCATTATCCCTTTCAGCGCCTTTCCGATAGGGCTTAATCCAGATGCGTTTACCGGATTGATAATTTCTCCAATGACCAGCTACTCCCCAGCAGGGGCATGTCATTTGATAATGGGTAGTGCTCGGTACGCGGATAAGTTCTTCATAGTTGATATGGATAATTTTAACCGTATGGAATTTTTTTGTTTCATGACGAGCCTTTTTGTTTTTGCTCTTCGAATTTACTACGGGCGTTCGTACCTCTGAATGCAGAAAAACTTCAGGACGATTCCGAAAAGCATGTTGAACCGCCATGTAAATTAGCTTGACATCGCGTGGGAATTCTATTTCGCTTCTATTATCGGTTTCACACATAGAAAGGTATAAACCGTTTTTCCGAGCCCAAACTGCCTGCTGAGTAGAACAGGTTATGGTGTGTTCTCCATTTGTTATGGTCGATTTACCGAGTGCGATCACCACATCTTGTCTTGTACCGTTATTGTTCATATAAACATAAGCATCTATATAGGGAACAAGAATTGATACAGTGCTATTCCCGAGACGCGTCACGAACTTCTGTCCATACATGATTGAACGACGGAAACATATGGTAGTCACAAAACTACCATCGGTGCAAATAACTGTAAATTCCTCGAGTGCCGGGTTAACAATCAGGTCGGAACTACTATCTGTTGCAGAGCACATTTTATCAATAATCTCATTGAGTTCTTCTTCCGTCGCTTGAATACGGTCAAGTCTTTGCCACTGTGTACCATGTTCCCAATGCTCAAGAGCTTTCAGAACACGATCGTCTTTATCGCTGAAAGCGACTCCTTCCACTAATAATATTTTCTCTTGATCAATCATTCCCGCTAACCTCCTCACAGTTTTCATTATAGTAACGCAACCGATAGTTCTTCCACTTAGCCCGCTTGATTTCAGCTTCCATTCCGGAAGAGATGCGTTTTCCAAATACCCAGACTTCCGAGCACTTGCACATCAGCACATTGCCAAAGAGCATCCCGAGATCGCGTTCGATAGGGTTCTTGTCATCAAGAAACTGAGGGAATAGCAAGTGAGGTGCAATGGGGAGGTAGCCATTATTTACAGCGAATCGGCAGTAACGCTGTGCGGCCTTTGTGTTACTCCCCACATCTCCTGAGTAAGGTGAGCAGATATACACGAGGGGACGAAACACACGATGTGCTTGTTCTTCCTTTTCGATGTTAGATAATGCTTCATAAGGAGTGAGATCATAGTAACTTTCTTTGTTATATATATCGATACTCAAATTGACCTCCGATCTGGGTGATACTAAGACCACCCTTTTGTTTAGTGGACGTAAGGGACTGATTTGAACGAATAGACTCAATCCTTTTTATAAAAGGTGGTCTCAAAGCCATCTGCCCTCAGTAATAAACCTTTTGCCCAGGATGGTGGTTGTGCCATACGTTCGCAGATTTCTTGCAGAGTGGGTTGCGAGTCTGCTTCGATAACAATCTCATCATGGACATGCATGACGATGGGATAATGCCTTAGGTTTTGTAAGGCATAGCAGAGTAAGTCACGAGAAGTAGCTTGAACGATGTTTTCCACGAATTTTGGCCCGTAGGTATTCAAGCGTTCCCATTTCTTTGTAGAGCCGACACCTTCGTAGGTAATGCACTGACCACCGAACTGGTTTTCTCCGATACGGGGTTTCACATAAGCGAGTTGTCTACCGGATGGGAGCACAATGAACAGCATAGCGCTTTGATAGTAGAACTTGATTCCGTGTGTGATGCGGCTGCTTTTCTCCCGAACAGCCTCCATAGCAGCGCGGTCCACATCCCACCAGAACTGGACGATATTCGGATTGGACTGCCTCCACGATGTCACCAGCGGTTGGAGCTCCTCTTCGGTCAAGCCCATGTCCAGAGTACCCATTGCCTTTAGAGCACCGACTGACCCGCCATAGCCAAGCGCCAGTTCAGCTATTTTACCTTTTTGCCGTAAATGACTATTCACACCATGCTTTTCGACTGGCACTTTAAACATCTGAGATGCGGAGGCACAGTAAATGTCACCACCGCCTTCAAACACTTCTTGCCGCCATTTTTCTCCAGCAAGCCAAGCGATGACACGGGCCTCGATAGCACTAAAGTCGCAAACAATAAACTTGGCCCCGTTTTTGGGAACGAAGGCTGTTCGTATCAGCTGTGAGAGAGTATCTGGCACATCTTCATAGAGCATTTCAAGTGTTTCATATTCACCACAGCTAACGAGCGAGCGAGCTTCGGACAAATCAGGAAGATGGTTTTGTGGAAGGTTCTGTACTTGTATGAGACGGCCTGCCCAGCGGCCAGTGCGATTCGCACCATAGAATTGAAACATTCCACGAGCACGACCATCTTCACAAACACAATTTTGCATAGCTTGATACTTTCTAATCGATGATTTTGCGAGCTGTTGCCGAAGGGATAAAACCTTAGATAATTCTGGAGGTGCAGTCTTTAGTAGATCTGCGACGACCTTTTTGCCAAGCGTGTCCGTCTCCAGCCCGTTTACTGCTAGCCATTCTTTCATCTGCATTACTGAGTTTGGGTTCTCAATATCCGTCAAGCTCTGCATGGCGTCTATAAGCTCTGAACGAGAACGGGAGTCTAACTGAATTGCAGAAGTCACAAAGTCCAAATCCAAAGCTACTCCCCGATCATTGATTTCTTCGGAAATATGGTATTCAGACCAGAGGCTTTCCGGCACTGGAAACTTTGAGAGTTTCTGTTGAATGGACATCTCCACTTCTACATCTCGAGCATTGTAGTTTTTAAATGCTGACCATTTATCGGATGCATGTTCAGGAGTATTTCGGGTTCTCTGGCCATTGGCTTGGGTGGGAGAACAGGGTAGACAAAAGTAGCGAATGAGTTCTTTGCCTTCTGACAATTTCTGTTTATCGAGTTTTAGAACAGCGCCGACCCCTTCTAGCGAAAGGGGTAACCCAAATGATGCTGCCCATACCATGGAGCATTTCCATGAAGCAGGAGAAAGATATTTGCCAGTAGGGAGTCCAAGAAAACGAGAGAGGCAGATACGTTCAAAGCTCGCGTTGAATGCCCATTTTGTAACAGAATCATCTGTTAGAGCAGCGATTATGTTGACTGGGATCGTCTCTCCACAAGTAAGATTAACGACCTGCACTTCGGAACCATTCATGCTATAACCGAAAAGCAATATCTCGAAATCGGGGGACTCGACATACCGATATACACCAGCCTTAGAGAGGTTAACGCTGGAAAAAGTTTCTGTGTCTATGCTGAGGGTTTTCATATTAATAAACCTTTCATTCTGTAGGCAGGGTGGCAGAATAGTCTGCCACCCTTTCTTCCTGTCTACACCAAGAAATCTTCATCTTCTTCGGTGGTAAAATCTGATTCAGCGCTAGCTTTCCCTCCAAGAGGTTCACCATCACGTATTTTCTGCAGGTTGTTTAATCCGCAAGCGATGCCTTTGCTGCCATTGCTGTTGAATGCATAAAGAGTAATGCTAGCCCTTCCATAGACACCAGAGTAGACCTCGGAACGAACGAGAATGGGATTGCAGTCGGCATCTACAATACCAGGAGCTGTAGCAGAATTAGCATTAATGAAATAGCAATTCACATAGGCAGGATCATCTGGACGTTCCACATCTCCATCTCGCAGAGGGGTCTTGAGTGTGGCAAGGGGAGGAATGGACTTTCCGTTTCCTTTGAGTTTGGATTCCCCTTCATGATACGCAGCTTCGATGGCAGCTTTGATTTTGGCTACAGTTTTCGTATCACTCTTGGGGA
Source organism: uncultured Eubacteriales bacterium (assembly GCA_964425745.1). Classification (GTDB taxonomy): domain Bacteria; phylum Bacillota; class JAAYKD01; order JAAYKD01; family JAAYKD01; genus CALCNS01. Next base: position 75,439 of record CAYRNW010000006.1, read on the forward strand.
TGATGAGGGAAGCAGAATATTTTGGGGTTCCGCCATTAATGCTTTTTGGTTCCCAGACATTGGCATAACTCCACCGGGTGTTAGGACCGGTGATCACTTTCATCGATTGATTGACATTGTTACTCATTTTCAGATACCTCCGTAAAATCATTTTTGACTGTATTCATAACCGGACGCTTGTCGCTCTCCGGAACGAGAGTGGGTTTACCTAAGGGTTTTTCAATATAAGCTGAGAGTAGCTCTTCGAAACGAGACTTACCCAAGAGTTTCTGCATTGCTGTGATGCCGAGAACCTTGTGTTCATAGGGGTCAAAACCAGCTTGCTTGACGGTTTCGGCGACTGAGGTTTCGTTGGTGTAGTGCCGATTGGAACGACCTTCGACAATCTTATAGCCATGCCACTCTTTTCCAAGTAGAGCTTGTTGTAGTGCGTACTCCTTGATGTCTGAAGCCCAGGTGATAAGATCATCTAAGCGAGAAAGGATTTCTTCGACTTCTTCATCGGTGAGCAGGGGAGGGAGTTCGAATTCGAGACGGGCGAGTTCTAGATTTGCTTCTGCTCGAGCTCGACAGGTGTTTTTCACCTTGCAAAACGTGCACCAGCTGCCACTTCGAAAGGTTCCTTCTCCTACATAAGCTAGCGCTGCTGTTGGTTTGAGAATCTTTTCAGCCCACTCGTAAAGATCATTTTTGGAAACTTCGGAAATGCTAATGTTGTTGAGCCTAGGTTGGTAGATTCCCATTCGAACAGTTTCGATATCGTAGATGCCATCAAAGAGATCCAACGCTCCTAGCGCATAACACTTCAATTGGGGATTGTTTTTTGCTGAAACCTCGATTCCACGTCCGTATTTCAGATCATAAATCTGTAGCACTCCATCTGAAACAATAATGCAATCGGCTGTTCCAAACCCGGATTCAACCCACCGAGAGAAGTCTACATGTTGTTCAATCAGGACAATTTGGTTCGAGAAAGATTGTTTAGCGGCTTCGATTTGCTCAAGAATGAAGGATACATAATCAGCAGCATAATCATTCATCTCTTCATTGAACCAGGTCAGATGTTCTGTTGGGTCAGTTGTCTCCATGCCTAAAGCTTCACGTAATCTATGTTCGAAGAGCATATGGGCATCTGTGCCTTCAGCAGCATAGTCGCTTATTACATCCTCGTGACTATCGTTAAGGCGAGCGGACGGAGGACAAGATAACCAACGTTTTGAGCTGGATGCAGAAAGAAGAGCATGGCCTTTAGGTGGCATGAGTCAGTTCCTCCGCATCAGCAAGAAGCGCTTTGTAGTGTGCAGGATCGACATTGGATAACCGATCTGATCCATATTTCTGTAGTAGAGCTCGAATCTGAGAAGTGAATCCAGCTCGTGATTTGTTAGCAAGAATTGCTCGAACTTCTTCCAAAGTGAGGGTAGGTTCACTAACCTGTGTAGGTTGAGTTGCTGGAGGAGAGCTAAACTGCTCTTCTAAAGTGTTAACAATCTGGTGAATTGTCTCTGCGATATTGCGCAAATCTTCTATGATTTTGGCTAATTCGCTCATTTCTATTCACTCCTTTCGTTGATTGACGTTGATTTGATAACAGGGTTAGCTTCCTTGCTAACCGCATGGATACCACACTGATGGCAGTGAGAACATCCAGAAGGTCATCTTGTGTTGTGTGTTCTCGGTTGCGTTGTTTGTTCATTGGTTTCACCTCCTTGGAAGGAGAGTTTTGTTTTATCCCTTCCACTACTTAATGGAGGTGAGTAAGCTGTTTGAACGAAAAGTTTGAAAAAATATTTTTTTGAATGTCACCTTAGGTCTTTCATGAGTTCATGAAGCTGAGTTAAAGCTTGCTTCAACTGATAATTGAGAGTGCTTTGTGATTTAACACCCAAGATTTTGGCGATTTCTCTTTGAGATTTACCTTGTGCCGAGAGCAAACATATCGTAGCGTAGGTGGGACTAATTTTCTGAAGCGCTTCAAATAAGCGAGAAAGCAGCTCGCGGTTTTCAACGATAGACTCCACACTGATACCATAATCCGGGAGCAAATCAATATTCTCAATGACGTTCCCTTCGTCGTCTACAATGGGATGGTTCAGAGATAATACTTCACCCGATGTTTGATAAGGGCAGGTCCAGCAGTCCATGTCACAGAGGAATCGTTTACTTGCGGGACAGCTACAACAACCATGGCTTTGCTGCTTTTTGCGATAGGCAGTAATATCGCGATAATAGTCGTCGTAGAATTCTTTGCTTACAGGAATCCATTGATGCAGGTGTTTGATATAGATTTTTCTTTCTGATGGGTGGCTAAAATTGTTTTGTTTTGACATGATGTGTCCTTTCCGCCTGTGTGGTACAAGGCGACAAGGACACATAAAAAGGATGTATAACGGCCACAGATGCCTAAAATGGGCATAACAAGGCACGGTGGGTACATCGAGTGCTCCGAGCAAAGCAAATTGCTTTGTTTGGAACTTCTTATGTATCCCGCCGCCTTCATGCGCATCTCAGGCTTTGAGATTTATTACAAATTATTGAGCTTCTCAATAACCTATAACTCTTTTTAGGTAGAAAAATAACCCTATTCTGCTGAAGTAAGATAAAAAGAAGACGGAGTTATCTATTCACCCTTGATAGGGTTTGTAGATAACTCCGTCTTTTAGCTCCTCGAGTGGTTACGGGGCAGGTTGCGGTAGCTTCTATTATTTATAAGCTGCCTTTGCAGCTTTGACCTGGGAAACAACTTCTTCCCAGGGGATTTTAATAAGTTTCTTCTTTTCAATTTTGATTTCCAGGTCAATCTTGTCATTCTCGATTACAACATCAAAGACTCTTTGAGGAGTTGGTTTTTCGGTGCTGAAAAACAAGATAGGACGTCTTATCATTCAAATCCCCCATTCAGATATTTGTTAATTAGATTCCGGGTTCTTGGTGCAACCTTTGCGTCAAGCTCCATTTCTTTGATGCTTTTATAGAGGCGAGATGCCTGTTTCTTTAGTGTTCCTGTGTAGTCTTCCGAGGTGTAGAAGGCTTTTTCCCAATAGAAGTCTTCTCCCTCTGACCCAATAAAGATGAAATCATACCCCTGATATCTCTCGTTATTCGTGGTGTAAGGGATTATGGCCAAGTCTCTTCCTGCATCAATATTTTTGTAAACATAAATGTCATCTGAAAGAATCCATCGATATTCGGAATTCAAATGTTGTGGATGATATACTGCTTGAGGATCACTACCTTCGGTGACAAGGCCCAACTTCGAATAGATTTCTTTGAGTTCGGCGACAACTCCACCGTGTGATTCCCAGTCAATACTATTCTCTCTGGTCTGGTCGCACAGCTTCATTAGAAACTTAGAAACCAAAGTGGTATTGCTCGTTGGTATAGTTAAGTCTGTTTCAAGCAGGTCGATAAGGTTTATACTAAAAATTCTCGCGATCTTCCATACAATATCGATGCTGAGCTTTTTATCCGAACCTGGCTTGGAAGTTCTTGATATATAACCACTGCTGATTTTGAGTATTTGCTCCAAATCACCCATACGCATGTCGTTCTTCTTTAGGAGAAAAGCAATGTTGCTATTGAGTATAGTTTTATCGAAATCACGAAACTTCTCTAAGTATTCATCAATACATTCTTCTTGTTGGGGTAACATCCAAAAGCAAGGATGACCGCTGTCCGGCTCAAAGTGGTTTACGCACTGGAGTAAGAGGTCTTTGATATGGATTGCTTCTAGTAAATCTTCTGTGGTATTGATCTCTTCAACAAGAGAATACCATTCACCATTATAATCAAACTTTCCTTGGATCGATTCATCGAATTGACGTGACATAAAATAGACCTCCGTTCAAATGATTCTAAGTAGATTATAAGATTTGAACGAGATGTTGTCAATAGTTCAAATGAAAATTGATGTAAGCTTTTTATTGAACTAAATATTGACGTAGATTGAAAGCATGGTTCGTGCTATTGATTACAACGGAAGCAGAAGCCGTCCTCTATATTTGATTTGTATATTAATTTAAAATTCTTGTTTGTGACATAATATGGCGTTTTTTGCAGGAATATCTTAACTGAAATTAGAATATTGGTCTAAAGAACTTCGTATAAACATATTATGAGGAGAATACAACAATGGCAGATAACAAAAAAGAACAAGAACGGTCAGAACTTCATCGCACCATTTGGAGCATCGCCAATGATCTCCGCGGAAGCGTAGATGGCTGGGATTTTAAGCAATATGTCCTTGGTATGCTGTTTTATCGCTATATATCAGAAAACCTAACCGATTATATAAATCGAGATGAACATGCTACAGGGAATCTAAATTTCGATTATGCTAAACTCAGCGATGATGAAGCCGAAGAGGCTCGTGAGGATCTTGTACAAACCAAAGGGTTCTTTATTCTACCCAGTGAGCTATTTGTCAATGTCCATTTAAGAGCGGAGAACGATGATAATCTTAACGAAACCCTGGAGAAAGTGTTTCGTAATATAGAAAATTCTGCTCAAGGAGCTCCCAGCGAAGATGACTTTAAGGGCCTTTTTGATGATATCGATGTTAACAGCAATAAGTTGGGTTCTACAGTAGCGAAGCGTAATGAAAAGATTGTTAAGCTTATGAATGGTGTGGGGGAGATGAAACTGGGAGATTACCAGGATAACACCATTGACGCTTTCGGTGATGCCTATGAATATCTCATGGGTATGTATGCTTCTAATGCTGGGAAGAGTGGTGGTGAGTATTATACCCCTCAGGAAGTCAGCGAATTACTCACTCGCATCGCCTTGGTAGGAAAAACGGAAGTCAATAAAGTCTACGACCCAGCTTGTGGCTCGGGTTCATTGCTATTGAAATTCGCTAAAATACTCGGGAAGGAAAATGTAAGGCAGGGTTTCTTTGGTCAGGAGATCAACATTACCACATATAACCTTTGCCGAATCAATATGTTCTTGCACGATATTGACTATGATAAGTTTGATATTGCTCATGGGGATACCTTAACAGAACCAAGACATTGGAATGAAGAACCCTTTGAAGCTATTGTTTCTAATCCCCCTTATTCCATTAAGTGGGATGGCGACAGTAACCAATTGATGATCAATGATCCTAGGTTTTCACCAGCAGGAGTGTTAGCACCAAAATCGAAAGCCGACCTTGCATTTGTTTTACATGCTTTGTCTTGGTTAGCGACGAATGGCACAGCAGCGATTGTCTGTTTCCCCGGAGTGATGTATCGGGGAGGAGCAGAACAAAAGATAAGAAAATACTTAATTGATAACAATTATATCGACTGTATAATTCAGCTACCAACTAACCTCTTTTTCGGAACCAGCATCGCTACTTGTATTATGGTGCTAAAGAAATCTAAATCAGAGAACAATACACTGTTTATAGATGCTACTAAAGAGTGTATCAAAGTAACCAACAGCAATAAGCTAACACAACAAAACATTGATACCATTCTTGAAGTATATTCGAAACGAGAGAATCAAGATCACTTTGCTACGAAAGTTGATAACGGCCAAATTGCTGAACAAGATTATAATCTTTCGGTCTCAACTTATGTGGAACAAGAAGACACAAGGGAAGTCATCGATATTAAGAAACTCAATGCTGAAATTGAAAAAATAGTTGTACGTGAGCAGATTCTGCGAGATGAGATAGCAAAGATCATAGCAGAAATCGAGGTGAACTAATAATGCGACTTTCAGATGTTTTGTCGAGTCAAATATCGAGTGAGTATGAGCAAATTGAAGGATTTTTGAGTAATCGAACACCTAGATCGGGCCAACTGAGGAAAATCTCAGTCGGTAAAATAGCCTTGAATTTCTATTGCAAAAACTGCCATGATGCAAGAACTTTTATCTCTGATGAGAATTTATATTGCATTGGTGTGAATAAACATTTGATAAGTATTGATACTGTGCTTACTTGTTCTCGCTGTGACTCAACAGTACAAACTTGGTTTTTAGTAGAAAGTAATGGAGACATAGCTGGAATTGCTCCCGAAGTTCGCATTGCTAAGCGAAGTGAAAGATTATCTGAAATGGTATTGGTATACAATGAGAGATATGATGATTTCTCAGATTTGCTAGAAAAAGCACAGAAGGCATACCGGGATGGATTGGGAGCTGGCTCTTTAGTTTATCTGAGAAAAATTCTTGAACGTACCACTATGCAGACAGCAGAAGTTTCAAATATTAATACTAAGAAGCCTAACGGGCACCGTAAATCGTTCAAAGAATTACTTAGAGAAGTCGATACACAATGTTCGATTATACCAAAGGAGTTTACAGAAAACGGATATAGGCTATTTGGTGAATTAAGCGACGTCATTCATGGGGATACTGACGAGCAGTTAGGCTTACAAAAGTATGATGCTTTATGCCGACTAATCATTGGGATTCTAGATAATGTAAAAAACAACAAAGAATTGATGACTGCTATTGGCTCATTAGGTTGGAATGATTAAGGAGGTGTTTCAAATGGCCTATATATATCATCTGATAAATGAGCTTTGTCCTGATGGGGTGGAATACGTAAAACTTTGCGATGTTGCTACTGTTTTACGTGGTAAAAGGCTTACCAGAAGTCAACTTTCGGATGTTGGAAGTTATCCGGTTTTTCATGGCGGCCTTGAACCATTAGGATTTTATGACTTATATAACCGCAACGCTAATAGTGTAATGATAATAAACGTTGGGGCTTCAGCTGGAACAGTTGGATATAGTTATGTTGATTTCTGGTCTTCGGATGGTTGTTACTGTATCGAGCTCTCAGATAAATTTGATAGTCGTTTTATGTTTCACTTTCTTTTAACACAAGAATCATTATTACAATCGAAAGTGAGGGTAGCAGGAATACCCACTTTAGATGCAAACATAGTTGAAACACTTAAAATCCCCCTCCCACCCTTACCAGTACAACAAGAAATTGTCCGGATACTGGACAATTTCACGGAGCTTACAGCGGAGCTTACAGCGGAGCTTACAGCGGAGCTTACAGCACGTAAAAAACAATATGAGTATTATAGGGATATTCTGCTAAGGAATGATAATCAAGGGAACCCAATAAAATGGATGCGTATTGGGGAATTTGCAGAATGCTATGCAGGTGCCACTCCAAAAACAACACAAAAAGAATTTTGGGAAAATGGAACTATACCTTGGATGAGTTCAGGAGAAGTGAATCTAGGACAAATCCATACGACAGAAAAGAAGATTTCACAGTTGGGGTTTGATAAATGTAGCACAAAATTAGTTCCTGCGAATTCGGTTGTTGTTGCACTTGCTGGGCAAGGAAAGACTCGTGGAATGGTAGCAATCACTAGAATACCTTTGTGTACCAATCAATCTCTATGCTCTATAGTTACTGACGAACGAGTTAGTAGCAATTACTTATACTACTTTTTAAAAACTCAATATCAGAACCTAAGGACTATTTCTTCCGGTGATGGTACACGAGGAGGACTAAACTTAAAGATGATTAAAGATTTTTTAGCACCTGTACCGTCCCTTGAAGAACAAAACCGCATCGTTCCCATTCTTGACCGGTTCGATACTCTCTGCAACGACCTAACCAGTGGTCTTCCCGCTGAAATCGAAGCCCGACGAAAGCAATATGAATATTACCGAGACAAGTTACTAACTTTCAAGGAGCTAAGCAAATGAGTACTTACAACATCGTTGCTACATCCAATGAAACCACTGTTGTAGCAGAATATGTATCGGAATATGGCCGAGTTACTGCCTACCAAAGTGAAGCAGATTTAGAACGGGAGTTCATTGATTTTCTTCAATCACAAGGGTATGAGTATGTAAGAATTGCTAGCGAGGGTCATCTGATTTCCAATATGCGAAACCAACTGCAGTTGCTCAACAATTATATGTTCTCAGATACCGAGTGGAATTGGTTTTTTGAAAAATGCATTACCAGCAGTAACGAAGGCATCGTTGAGAAAACTCGTAAGATTCAAACCGATCATGTTCAAATTCTAAAAAGAGATGACGGCTCCACCAAAAACATCTATCTTTTGGATAAAAAGAACATTCATAACAATCGGCTGCAAGTCATCAATCAATATGAGGAAGGTTCGGGTGCTCACAATACCCGCTACGATGTCACTATTCTTGTCAATGGTTTTCCTATGGTTCATGTTGAATTAAAACGCAGGGGTGTTGCCATTAGAGAAGCATTTAACCAAATCAAACGCTACCAAAGAGATAGCTTCTGGGCAGCCAGCGGCTTATTTGAGTATGTACAAATATTTATCATTTCAAACGGTACTCATACCAAGTACTACTCCAATACGACACGATCGAGCCATGTGAAAGAGAATATTGAAGGCGACCGAAAGAATAGCAAAAAGACCAGTAACAGCTTTGAGTTTACCTCCTATTGGGCCGATGCAACCAATAAAGCCATTGCTGATCTGGTAGATTTCACTAGGACATTCTTAGCAAAGCATACATTACTAAATGTCCTAACAAAATATTGTGTATTTACCTCAGAGGATTCATTGTTAGCCATGCGACCATATCAAATCGCAGCCACGGAACGCATCCTTTCTCGCATAGAAATCTCCAGCAACTATAAGAAAACAGGAACATTGGATGCAGGCGGATACATATGGCATACAACCGGAAGTGGAAAGACACTGACCTCTTTTAAGACGGCTCAAATCGCATCAGCTTTGCCATATATCGATAAAGTGTTGTTTGTAGTGGATCGTAAAGACTTAGATTACCAAACCATGAAAGAGTATGATCGCTTCCAAAAAGGTGCTGCCAACAGCAACACCTCCACCCGGATTCTGCAAAAACAACTGGAAGGTCAAAGCTCAAAAATTATCATAACCACCATACAAAAGTTAGATATCTTTGTTTCGCGAAACAGAGGGCATAGTGTTTTTAAGAAACACATAGTCATCATCTTTGACGAATGTCACCGCTCTCAATTTGGAGAAATGCACAGCAAGATCACAAAATCGTTTAAGCATTACCACCTGTTTGGTTTTACCGGAACGCCAATATTTGCAACCAATGCCGGAAGTGGTGGAAATCCTCTCATGAGAACAACACCCCAGGCATTCGGAGAAAAGCTTCATACCTATACCATTGTCGATGCGATTAACGATGGTAACGTGTTGCCTTTCCGCATTGATTATATCAATACCATCAAGATGAAAGACAATGTGAAAGACAAAGAGGTCTCGGCCATTGATACAGAAAAAGCTATGGCAGACCCTCAACGTATTCGCGAAGTCGTGGGTTATATTCTTGACCATTTCGATCAGAAAACGATGCGGAACAGTGCTTATTCTTTAAAAGGGCAACGTGTCTTTGGCTTTAATTCTCTCTTTGCAGTTAGTTCCATACCTATGGCAATGAAATACTATACAGAGATCAAACGTCAGCTGAACGAACGGAATCGAAAACTCAATGTTGCTACTATTTTCAGTTTTAGCGCTAATGAGATCGACCCAGAAGATAATATTGCAGATGAAGATTTGGATACCCAAGGATTAGATACCACTTCTCGCGATTTCTTGGAATCCGCCATTACAGATTATAATGCTGATTTCAACACCAACTTTGATACATCCTCAGACAAATTCCAGAACTATTACAAAGACCTATCGTTTAGGATGAAGAGGCGAGAGATTGATTTGCTTATTGTGGTGAATATGTTCCAAACCGGTTTCGATGCCACCACACTGAATACGCTGTGGGTTGATAAGAACTTAAAACAACATGGGTTGATTCAAGCTTTCTCTCGTACCAACCGGATTTTGAACTCCGTGAAAACCTTTGGCAATATCGTTTGTTTCAGAGACTTGCAGAAAGAAACCGATGAAGCAATTGCTTTGTTTGGAGACAAAGAAGCCGGCAGTATTGTACTTTTAAAGAGCTTTGAATCTTACTACAATGGCTATGAGGAAAATGACAAGTATCAACCCGGGTATAAAGACCGGATTGATGAGTTAATCGGGAAATTTCCTTTGGGACAAGCAATTATTGGTGAGCAGAATCAGAAGGACTTTATTCGTTTGTTCGGAAGCATTCTGCGCTTAAGGAACATCTTAACAGCCTTTGATCAGTTTGCTGGTAAAGAAATCCTACCCCTGCGCGATTTCCAGGATTACCAGAGTGTTTATATTGATATGTATCAGGAGATCAATAAACCTGGAGCTAAGGACAAGGAAAAGATCAACGATGACATTGTCTTTGAAATGGAACTGATTCGCCAGGTAGAAATCGACATCGATTACATTCTAATGCTGGTTGCGAAATATCATGCTTCCAACTGTGAAGATAAGAATATCCTGATTTCCATTGATAAAGCTATAGGTTCGAGCTTGCAACTGCGAAGCAAGAAAGAGCTCATCGAGCATTTTATTGCGACAGTCAATGCTTCTACAAAAGTAGAGGAGGACTGGAGGAAGTTCGTCTTGGAGCAGAAGGAAAGTGATCTATCTGTTTTGATACATGAAGAAAGACTGAAGCCCGAAGCTACCCAGAGATTTGTAGATAACTCTTTCCGAGATGGAGTCTTGAAGACGACGGGAACCGATATTGACAAAATCATGCCGCCGGTTTCGCGTTTTGGTAGTGGTAACCGCACCGAAAAGAAGCAGGGGGTTATAGAAAAGTTGATGAGGTTCTTTGAGAAGTATTTGGGACTGATGTGATGCTTGTTGTTGATTGTGATTGAAAGCAGGAGGTGGCAAAATGGTTTCAAGAGGGAAGAGTTTTTTTATTTGTACTTGGTATATGGGGTTTCTTCTTGAAGACATGAAAATGTAAAAATGAGCATTTTAATTTCAAGCCTAGCTAAGTAGACATCTTTCGATTTACCTTAGATTACGAGAGCTCAAGATAGATGTGAACCGTTCAACATGAGAAAATAGGAAAATTAAAGTGGCCTCCTTGAGAGGGATTATGATTTTGACGTTTCAACAAATTTAGATTGTGAGGTGTTCAAAATAGAAGGGTTAAAACCAAACGAAGAAGAAAAAGAAGCGTTATCGTTATTTTATAATAGATTTTACGGTCTATATGAAGAAGTTGTAAGTGATGAGTTTATGCTCTCGGATGCTAGAATAAGGTTTTACAAACTAAGAGAGGCATTTTCAATATATAAAGAGTTGTTGGATTATGAGCCAATTAAAGAATATATTCGCTGGATGAAAAAAGGTGGAAGACCTCATTTTGAAGGCATAATTGCAGATGACTTGTTTAGCTTTATAAGAAATTTATTATCACATTTTCCCATTTTTGATACATGGAATGATGTGTATATAAACAAGAACCTAGCTACTTGGAGTAAAGCGGGGCAAATAGATAGGTTTCTAATTAAAGGAATTCAGGAAAAAATTGATGGTAAAGGCATTGTGAAATATAGAATATGGGAAGAAAAAAAGAATAGAATGACATATTTGAGTATTCACTTGCCTGAGATATATAATGATACTAACATTTACCTAAAGGATATTGTATCTGAAGAAGTAGGTGCGAAATTTTGCATGGCTTTAATGAAAACGGTATTAGATACTCAGTTAGTGGATTCCGAAGTACCAGACATTAAAATAATGTCTCAAGTGTATATACCAATAATAAGCAAATAGTACTTGAAGCATAGCTATTTTCAAAAATTTTCTTTGAACCAGATGGGAGCCACGATATGTATGGGGTTTTATGAGTTCAAAAATAAATTTTGCACTTATTATAGTTTGTTCAAGAATACTAAAGGTAAAGTGGCAAAATCTAATAATATGCTTAATAAAGTATTATCTATATAACTTCCGGAAAGAGATTACGAGTTCCTTTTCCAAGTTAGGGGTTTTGTAACTCTGCTGACTTGAAGATGGATCTTATTCATGGTAACATTGGGTTGTTATTCGGATAAAGAAACTATACTGAAGATTGGTGTTTTTTCCGAATTGGAGTAAAGGGGGGTGAACATATCCATAGATGTTTTTGTTTCTGAACAAATTGGAATAGGAGTCGACTATTACAATAGCAACTTCACGTGAGATTTTTCATAACTGCTGAGAATTTTACTTGTGATTAAAGGGTTGGTGAGTAGGACATCGAATATGTTACTTAATAGAGTTTTAGAGTGACTACACTTTTTTATTGATATGGAGGTTTGTATAATGAGTCAAGTAATGGTGATAAATAGCAACCGACCGGATATTGGCTTGTACACAAGGCAAGTTACTATAGGTGGTGAATATGAGCTCGTAGAGCAGTTCATAGATTTTTATTGCCACTCTTTCAAACTTAATAACAAAAAGACTCAACTTGCGGTCTTTGTTGAACCTCGTTTAGATTCGGGTTTCCCTGATATTGTATTCGCACCTTACCTGCCATCAATAATTGATAACTGGTCTGATAAACGTGAAAAATTAGATGTGTATGACCTTAAGTTGTTAGCGCACTTATATTCTGTCGAAGGAGCAAATGGAACTAAGTTAATGTCTACACTTGGCTTTCCAGAAAAGCAAATTTTAATATCACTGGAAAAGCTGTTAGATGCAAAATTAGTATCATACCGAAAAAGCAGTTGGCAAGTTCGCGAGATAAGAAATGTTTTTAGTCTAACAAAGTTAATAGCTGTGGAAGCAAAAATTAGCAATATTAACAAAGTTGTTGAACAAACACGTTTAAATACACGTTTTGCTTCACACTCATATGCACTAACCAATTCTACGCACCCAAAAGTTGATACGTTGAAAACTTTCAAGCGCTTTGGTTTAGGTTTGTATGGAAAGGATTCGCAGTTCAGGCAAATAGTCGCAGCCAAAGAGCATTCTCTGCCGTCAAGTTATTTATCGTTTCAGTTTAACGAGTGGATAGGCAAATCTTTAGCTCATCAAGGAGGGATACAGCATGCTTGACTTCAAGCAACTTGAGGAGAATCTCTCCAACATGGAACAACTAGCTCGAGGTGGTCAAAAAGTAGTTTATAGTGCAACACATTCAAGCTTTGGAGAAGTGGTCTTGAAGTTATTCTTTAATACTGATGCACGGTCTCAACGCGAAATAGAGATTTGCTCAGGATATAACTTTGATTGTGTTCCCAAAATATATGAAACAGGACATGTTTCTTATATTGGTACGGATACCTTATATCTCATTGAGCAGCGAGTAAACGGAGAGGAATTACGGAAGCGACTAATTAAGGGAACAAGGTTTACTCTAAGAGAGGCTGTAAGCTTTTTAGAGCAAGGACTGGCGTTCATAAAACTTTTGGAAGAAAAGCACATTGTCCATCGTGACATCAAACCCGAGAACATCATTTTAACAAATAATGGGAAAGTGTACTTTCTGGATTTTGGTATTGCTCGAATACTAAATGCCCCTTCCCTTACGAAAACAGAGGCGCTTTTGGGACCGCATACGCCCGGTTATGCTGCGCCTGAACAGTTTAAGAATCTGAAAAGCACTATTGACTCACGAGCTGACTTATTCTCTATTGGCGTGGTTACATATGAATGCTTAACGGGAAGGAATCCTTTCAGTGAGGGGGCGATTAGCCACCTTGACATACTTCAACGAACAGAGACGATAACTCCTGTTAGCTTTCAAATAAAAGGTGACACTCAGCATCAATTCATGGGACTTCTAAGTTCTCTGATGGGTAAGTATCCTTCAAGGCGTCCAAAGGATTCTATACAAGCTCTGAACTGGTTGTCGGCGGCTATATCAACACTTGAATACGAGGAGGTGACAAAATGAAATTTTACTTGCAAATGTGTCACGGTATGAAGTCAATGTGCTTAGATCTAAGTAGAACGTGGGGAGGAGCAACTGTTATTCTCAGTCCGCAGAATATCTACCCGACCATAAAATTAAAGCCTTATTCCGAGTCTATACGCAAATTAGGCGGTTCAGTACTTTTTGATCCGCAGTTGTATGCACCGTCCAAGTTTCAAAAAAACCTTCAAAAGCATGACTACTGGCCTCGGGAAGATTTTACGAGTATTGAATTGAGCGAATATAACGAAGTCCTTAAGCGGCTTGCTGATATCAACTTAAACCTTCACACAGAGATGTTTATACTCCCTTCGAGGATTATAGATAGAGTCGATGATCAATGGGGAAAAGATCAAGATACAATTGCTAGTCAAGCTAGGATTGTGGCAAAAGAGCAGCAGTTATTACTTACAGTTGCTCTGGGAAAAGATGTTTTGATGAATGATATTCAGGTTGAGAGCATTATTCATTATGCTCATCACTGGGATATCGATGGTGTTTATATCGTTAGTGAACATCCCGAACATTATTATCTTGTTGACAAGCCAATATGGATAGCAAACTTAATGTCGCTCATTGCCGGAATTAAGAGGCTTGGAAAATTTGTAGTAGTTGGGTATGCCAATCATCAAATGCTTCCACTATCGTTGGCAAAATGCGATGCGATAGCTGCAGGTAGCTTCCTAAATGCTCGTTGGTTTAAAGCAGAACATTTTGAAACATCAGAAAATAAAGAACCAAGTCAACGCACAAAATGGTTTTACTGCCCACAAACACTATCTGAATTCAAGGTAGCTTACCTTGATGTTGCCCATCGCTCAGGTATTCTTAATGTTATGGCAACTCCTTCACAGATGGAAAACGAATTCAGCAACATGCTTTTTGGCGGAGCAATTCCTTCATCAACCAATTACGAAGAAAGTGATTCATTTAAGCATTATTTGCATTGTCTTCGTATACAATGCGAATTTTCAAGCAAATTTACCTACATAGAAACAAGGAACTACCATTTTGCTCAACTGGAAACGGCAGCTCAATTATTGACCGGGTTGCATAATGAACGTATTAAAGGACAAGATCGAGATTTCAATGAGATTTGCGATGTAAATGCAGCAGCTATTCAGCTATTTGACAAAGAATTTGGATTTGCAATAGCGCGTGAGTGGGACATTAAATAGAGACAATTCTAGAAATAACAACAAGGAAAAAATATCGCGTATTTTAAAATTTGGGATTTCTATTCGATACATTAGATTTAGACTTTAGTGGAGAAATACAATGGACGAGATTTTAATGAATAAACAACATCATCCGATAACTCCGGCACAGTTACGGAGAATCTACTAGTTATATTTCAATAAATGGAAACGGACATTATCCCAATTAAGAGGAAGAGCGGAGAAATATATCGCAAAGTTGACGATCAGAATTATTAAAATAATCTACAAACATTATTGTAAACACGCTGGTACAATTTTTTAAATTCGCAGAAGGGAATATATAGTACGTAACTATTTTGGTGGCATTTCACTTTAACCGGCAAATTCGGGATAATTTGCCGGTTATTTCCGTTAACGAAAGAGTAGGATTCTACAAAGCATCAATCTAGCAACTATATTCCATTCAGTTAATGGAAACACATCCATCTTGACTTCTCAACCCTACAAAGTGGACATGTTCCCTCAAACGCAGAAAATGTAAAAAGTGTAGTAAAAACTTCCAAGACATCAATCTAAGGACTCCGAACCATGTTGAGACGGTGGTATTGATGTCAAGGATGGGGAAATAGGGCAGAAAAGCCTTGAAAATCGCAGATATTTGGCCGTTTTTGGGTGAAAATCAACGATTTTTAGAGGGGTGTTTAGCACTCGTTGGAGTACATCTATGCTGTTTCGTAATCTTTGAGAGTGTAAGATGGATTTGAAGCACTTATGGGGACTCGCAAGAAGTCGAGTTAGATGTCAGCAGATTTTAGATGTTGGGGTGATATCTTCATTGCGTATAAAGATCTTATGGTTTTGCGTTCTAAAAAAAAACCATCTCATCACTAATATCTCGTCTTTGTGGAAGCTAAGCACATGCAGTTATGATTACTAAAGGATCACTTTAATTTCCACCAATGTTTATTTAGTGCAAGAACAAGGAGGTTGCAAGTGGAGATTACAATTACCTCAGCTTTACCTGGGGAAGAAGACCTTTATGAACTTTATCAAGTGTTGGGATGGAATCAGTTTCTTAAATTAGATTCTACAACACTAATGAGAGCAATGTCTGAATCGTACTACTCGGTATATGCATACTCAGGAGAAATTTTGGTAGCTACAGGTAGAGTGATTTCAGATAGTATCACAAATGCTTATATATGCGGAGTAGGGGTTCATAACGATTATAGACATCAGGGGATTGCAACACGAATAATTGAGCAACTAGTGGATTATTGCCGGAAAGCGAACCTTCATATACAACTTTTTTGTGAAGAAGATATGATCCATTTCTACGAGAAATTGGGATTTAGTAAGTTCGCTTTGGGAATGAAAAGTGTTGAGGAAAAACCAATCGACTAACGAAAGTATTTAATTTTACGGACTCTATTACATTAAGAAGGTTGTATAGGTATCATAGGTGGGAGAAATCGAGTGTGGAGGTAGTTTTAATGGCGAAAGCAATTGGTATTGGTGGCTTATTTCTCGAGTTTAAAGGAGATAAGGTAGAGTTGCACAAATTTTATCAGAAGCATCTTAAATTGGAGATGAGCGATTATGGATCGGGTTTTCTTGCTGGAGAACAGTTGATGCTATTATCTTTTAAGAGAGAGTCTGATAAGACACCCTTGGTTAATTTCAGAGTCGATAACCTAGATGAAATGATGGAATCGCTTCAGAAACTCAATCTTGAAACCGATGCTATTGTTAGCTATGATTATGGAAAGTTTGCTCATTTTACGGATCCATTTGGTAATTATATAGAGTTATGGGAACCCAATATTAATATATATAAGGAAATGGTCAGAGCTGAAATTGAAGAATATTGCCAAAAAGTGAGAGGAGTTAGAAATGGCGACTGTTAGTAGTATTAAATTCTATCGGCAAAAAATGCTTCATTGACTATTATGAAGACTTCAGATCCTGCAATAACAATATTCTTCTAGCTAAGAAGTTATTTCAGGATAACCCAAAAGCAACATCCCTTCGGGTCCAGTCGACTAGAAATAAGTAAGGCTAAATGGATTTTTGATAAGCGTAAAGAAAGAGAAGCGCTGACCATCATCTGTGACTCTTCCCGACTTGATGAGGAAACAAGACAAAAGGCTAGAAAACTTTTGAATGAACTATAATAATGCGACCTCCTGACTCGAGTTCAGGAGGCCGTTTCTCATAGTTCATTGATCTATATACAACTTCACACCGGACTTGAATTCTACAGAGAATTTGTCCTCACCGACGATCACCTTCTCAATTAATCGTCGGACGAGAACCTCGTCAAAGTTAGTCAAGAAATAGGTTTGTTGCTGCATAAAAGCACATATGTCAGAGAAGCGTTACTTCAAATCTTCTTGCCGAATTTCTGTTAACTCGGCCTGTTTCTTTTCATCCTTCAGTTTTGCTATCTCATCAGCAATATCATCATAATCTGCTTTTGTGTTAACTCGCCTTACGAGCTCAGCCTGGAGAATTTCTAATCGATTAGCTATTTCAGATAGCTCAACATTCTGCTCTTCAAGCAAAGCTCTCTGAATATTTTCCTGTAAGATCTCAAGATAATCGTCCTTATCGCACAACACCTTATTGATAGCTTTCACTAGTATCTCTTTAAGATCTGTTTCAGAAACTGTTCTTGCATCGCAGAATCGAACAGTGCTTTCAATCAGTATACAATCAACCAAATAATTAGCAACCAAATCAATATAATCGGAATTGCGTAACACCACTTCTTTGGTTTACCACTTCTCCACACCCCTTCAGCTTCAATACGGCATCGTTCAAAAACATCATGTGGAATCAACCGAATTGTCAGCGCTAGCAATGTGGGTAGAATTATTATGTCATCAAGGTAACCGAGTATAGGTATAAAATCGGGAATCAGGTCAATAGGTGAAAGAGCGTAGACTAATGTGATACCGGCGATAAATTTTGCCAAGAGTGGAGTTTGGTTATCTTTTAGACTATAATATATAGCCGGGATATCTTCTTTAAGTATCTTTGCTCTTTCTTTAAGATTCATTGATAATGTTCCCTCGTTCCTTATGATTTAAGTGTATCTCTTTTCTATAAACACTTCTTAACTAAAAACTCACATGATAGAGATTGACAATATTCTTCCAAGTGTGTTTTTATCAAATTTTCTGACCTTCTTCTGCAGGTGTAAGTGATTTCTAAATGGTTATTGTATTTTTACCTGTTTTGACTCATCTGATACAATATCAAAAAAGAATTTCATAGCATACAATAACTTCAAGAACGCTCTATCTATTGTTTCCCCAATAGATTACGACTAACATCCCTGGGCCAGTGTGTGCTCCGATAACTGGTCCGATTTCGGTGTGTATCAAATTTGCCTCGGGAAATTGGTTTAATATACCTTCTTCGAGTTGTTTTAGCCCTTCTGGGCAATCTCCATGTCCAATCGCCACAAGATTGCTAATTTCAGGCATCCACCCCGCTTCCATTCGTGCAAGCTGCGCTTGAATCGCACGATCTCTACCACGCAATTTTTCAGAAACCACGAGTTTACCAATTTCATTTACGTGGAGTAATGGCTTAATCCGAAATAAAGATCCAATGGAAGCTGCTGTAGAGGAGACGCGTCCACCGTGTAAAAGATGGTCGAAAATATCAACGGTGAACCAATGGCAAACCTGCATTCTATGTTCTGTGACCCAGTTTGCTAGATCCAGTAAAGAAAATCCCTCGGCCTGTTTTCGTAGAGCTTCACATACCAGGAAGCCTTCACCAGCCGAGGCACATAAAGTATCAATGCATAGGATTTGTCGATCAGGATATTTCTCTCTCAATTCATTCACACAATGCTCTGCTGATTCAATTGATTTGGTTAGACCAGAAGAAAGACAAAGATACAAAATATCACGGCCTTCACGCAAACATGGCTCAAAATGTTGCTGATAAACTATTGGATTTATTTGTGAAGTAGTCGCAAAGAAACCTTCTCGTTGCATACGATAAAAATCGCGGATGCTAAGATTCCCGTTAGGGCCGTATGAATAAGCCTTACCTTTAATCTCGACCGGCATGGGGATGATTTCGGGTTGTGGCAATCCGAACGTCATTTCGCGGCTAATATCTGATGTTGCATCTGTGAAGATTTGATAATCGAACATATTATTTAACCTCCGTTAATTCGTTTGTTGGTTGCTGAACTACTTTCCCATATTTTATCTGCGGTTGACTTCCAGTTCTCTGCGTATTGTGTCGTTTTGTCGCATAGGTGATCAACGCTCTCGTTACTTTGGTAATCAGTATTAGAAGCTCCCGTCTCCTTGACCATTTGACGAAGCCATTCTGGGTTCTCTAGCATGGGACAAGGTTGAAGCATGTTCTTATTGAAAGGTGCGTTATTGTGATAAGCCATGAATAATGGACTCTTCAGTGTTTCTAGTAAACTCGTATTATGAATATTGCAATTTGAGTAGTGGATGAAAACGCAAGGTTCAGCATCGCCTTTTGCATTGATATGTAAGTAATTCCGGCCACCCGCAATACAACCGCCTATATATTCAGCGTCATTCTGGAAGTCGATACTGAACAGAGATTTAGTTTTGCGGAAGGCTCGAATGCGATGATAAACCATTTCCCTCTGCTCGGGTGTTGGTAATAAATCAGTTACAGCTGAGTTGCCTACTGGCATATAATGGAAAAACCAGGCGAACAATGCTCCTGCTTCAATGATATAATCAAAGAATTCTTCGCTAGTTATGTCGTTGAAATTGCGACTTGTATAACATGTAGAAATACCAAATGGGAGTTTGTGCTTCTTTAATAGCTTCATGGCAAGCGCTACTTCGGCGAAGACACCTTCACCACGGCGAGAATCGTTAGCTTCTTCAAAACCTTCCAAAGAAATCGCTGGTACAAAATTCTTTATACGAAGCATCTCTTGGCAGAATTCTTCGTCAATTAATGTTCCATTGGTAAAGGAGAGAAATTCACAGTCCGGATGTAATTCACAGATTCTGATTAGATCTGCTTTCCGAACTAAAGGTTCGCCTCCGGTGAAAATATACATATAAATTCCAAGTTCCTTACCCTGGCGAATTATAGAATCCATGATCTCTAAAGATAGATTCAGATGATTGCCATATTCGGAGGCCCAACATCCAGTACAATGCATATTACAAGCGGAAGTTGGATCCATCAAGATAGCCCACGGTACATTGCATTTCTCTCTAGTTTTTACTTCTTCTTGAATCTCTCCGCCCTTTAAGCTAGCGTTAAAAAGAAAATTTTGAAAAAACACTTTGCGAACACCCGGGTCTAGCTCATAAAGGCTGAGAATAAGCTGATACCAATTGTTTTTTTCAGTAATAACCTTGCGCACTGCGGTACGTTGAGGCCCATACCACCCATTAGGAGAGAATCTATCTACCATATCTATGAGTTTGGGAAGGTTTTCATTGGGATTGCTCTCAATGTACTTAAGTGCTTGATTAATACTAAAATTTTGCATAGTTTCTTTGACAATACTCATGTTGCTTCATCCTTTCTTATACTCTTTGGCGTGTTTACTGTCTGTATTATAAGTTCACTTATTACAATAGTCACAGGACAAAAGAGCCAGTGTGTCGTATTATGCGACACACTGGCTCTTTTGTTGCATTTTGGAACAAAACTAAAAAAATGTCCCTTGAACACAAAGCAAAAAATCGGTATTCTAATAGTATCAAGTTATTTGCTTGCTTGGAGGGAATGAACATTATGGATATAGTTACCAATCGTGTACTCATTGAAACAGTAGTCAGAAAAGCGTTGCGCGACATTAAAGAAACTCCCGAACGTAGCACAAGAAACCTTGTTGATATGGCGCTAAATTTTTGTGAGGGCCGCTTTCAAAGTAATTTCTTTGAAAGCGCGCAAACCATGTTAAGAGACCAGAGAAGCCATTATTATGGGCTGATTCAAGACATCGTAACCCATGTGAGCGCAGAGCGGTTAATAAAGTTTGGTATCAATCTAGGTTATCAAAGTTGTACGGTGGGTGCAGAGCTTATTCGCACAACTGAAATTGAAGAAGGCTTCAATATACCATGGTCGGTCTCTCTAACTTTAAGTGGTAACGACTATAAAACAAATGCGGTGGGATATCACAAAGTCATACATCAAGGACAGGAGTTGGGTGTTTATGCTTGGATGCTGTACTGCCTCCACAGTCCACAATCTCTATTTGAACTAATAGCAGCGTTCCAAAATCACGCCTTTGTCTTGTACTGTTCTCCTTCTGACCTTAGTGAGGAGGTTTTAGATGAAGTAGAAGCCTTACACAATCTAATGTTTGTTGTTCGGGTAGGGAGTGGAGTAGAAAAGGTTTGCCAGCGTTTAAGAGAACGCCAAATATTGTATTCGATTTGTTATACCTATTCCGAACCAGATGTAAAGCACATTCTTAATGGAGATCTACTCAGTGACGCAGAGCTTTTACACCCAGCTTTTACAGTTTTCTTGATGCAACCAAATTGTAGACCCAATATTCAGGCTGCAGTCTACCAGTATGTGGTGAGAGAAAGAAATGCGCAAGCGTATCAGACTCTTCCATGGGATGCAGTTTATGATAGCTACTATATAGATAATATCATATCGGGAGCCAGTTGCAATATCGGTTTTGAGCCCGATGGTAGTCTAAGTGTTTTTCAAAATGGAAGGGTGACAGCGGATTACAACTTGTTTAAGCACCCGCTTAGGGATATTTTGCAGCTGATCTTTCCGAAAACGCTTCAAACAGGAATTTGATTATTTTTCAGGATTCATTTGCTGGTAGACTGCTACAGTTCCTCTTTGAAATTGATCCTTCAGCTTTGCAACAAACTGTTCTGGAGGCATGCTTTCCTTATCCATTAGCCAACGCTCTATGGCACAAACGGTTGCATCTGCAAAAAAGCTGACAGCGAAATCATCTATGTGATCATCGCCAATTAATGTCGATAATTGGATTTTTAACAAAGGAAAAGCGTATTCCCTAAGATGATCGGAAAAGGAGTTTTGACCGTTTATTTTTAGAGCTTTGCGGTAGAATGACCGATTGTTGTAAAAGTAGATACAAACCCGCTCAATAACAGCCCAGCGCTCGTCATAATGAACGGAGGTAACACTATCCTTGGCCAATGTAAGAAACTCTGTATCAAAAATCCAGTTAACTAGATCATACTTATCTTTGAAATGATAATAGAAACTTTTTCGATTCATGTCACACTTCTCACAAATATGAGCCACATTTATCCTCTCAAAGGGAACCTCGTGCATGAGTTCTTTGAGTGCAGTGGCTAAAGCCTTTTTTGTTATATTGGAATCGGGCATTACTCCACTTCCTTCGACTAAATATATGTTTGCCTGCTTTTAAATAATGACTCCCGATAAAAGCATTATACCAGTAATGCTGTTTTTTTCAACTGGTTTAAGAAAATTGCTTAAATGCTTAACATTGATTGGAAGAATTTTTTTGGGTTTGATTAACCGAAAACCCCAAGAAGTTGTAGGAGACGATTGTATTTCCGACTTTCTTGTAAACTATTCTTACCCCTTTAGTAGTGTGATTTGCTTTCTATTCATCAACATTCACCATCACGCCTGACTTGAAATCCACAGTGAGTTTGTCCACATCGACGATAACCTTCTCAATTAATCGCCAGACGAGCCCCTCGTCATAGTTAATCAAGAAAGAAGTTTGCTGCTGCATAAAAGCACTCATATCAGAGATGCGTTTCTTCAAATCGTCTTGCCTGATATTGTTTAACTCTGAATTTTGCTTTTCATCCTTTAGTTTTGCTATCTCATCAGCAATATCATCATAATCTGCTTTTGTGTTAACTCGTTTCACTAGTTCAGTTTGAAGCTCTCCTAGTTGTCTATCTATCTCAGATAGATCAACACTCTCCTCTCCAACCAATGCTTTCTGAATATTCTCCTGCAAGATCACGAGATAGTCGTCCTTATCGCACAACACCTTATTAATTGCTTTCACTAGCGTCTCTTCAAGATCTGTTTCAGAAATTGTTCTTGCATCGCAGAATCGACCAGTGTTTTCAAGCCGGCTGACACACCGCCAGACTATGGACTTCTTACCGTGGTTGTTCCAATGAACTCTTCTGAATACCTCTCCGCAGTTGCCACAAACAATCTTATTGGCAAAAGTGTGGTTGCTACTGAATTTTCGAATTTGGCCATTAGGGCTGGTGTGAATTATCCTGCGTCTAATCAATTCCTCTTGTACTCGCATGAAGATTTCACGCGGAACAATTGCCTCATGGCTGTTTTCTACATAATACTGAGGAACGATACCATGGTTTCTTACTCTAGTTTTAGTTAGGAAATCGGTCGTATATGTTTTCTGTAAAAGAGCATCGCCTATATATTTTTCGTTTCGAAGAATCTGGTTTACATTACTCGTATGCCATTTGGTTCGACCAGATCCGTTCTTGATGCCATCCGCCATCAAGCCCCGAGCGATTTTAAGAAGACTATTGCCTTCGAGGTATTCTCGATAGATGCGCTTTACGGTTTCTGCTTCTTCCGGAACAATCACCAAGCGCTTGTTCTCATCTTTCGTATAACCCAGAAACCACTTGCAGTTGACTTGAATTTCACCCTGTTGGTAACGATACTGTAGGCCCATTTTTACATTCTGGCTTAGGGATTGACTTTCTTGTTGCGCTAAAGGTTAAAATGGCTCGATTATCAAGACAAAAAAATGAGTATTGTTAAGTGAACCTGATACATAACCTTGTTTGCTCGAATGTTTACTTCCCCAAAGCAGTCGCCTCCTTGGGAGGTTGACTTGAAACCAAGAGAAGCAAATGATAAAATTGCGAATTCGGGTTTGTAGATCGAATCTTCATAACCTCGTCTCGCCCGTTAGCAAAAAGCCTCATTTGCTCGATTGGTGTCAAGTCCGACGGTCAATTAGGCTGTTCGCTCCAATAACAGGGGGTAATACAGGGAACCTGGTGTTCGGTAATCAAGGGAAGAATGGAGCCGGTTAAAATTGTAGTTGTCGATGAAGCTTCCAATTTCTTTCCTAGCTTCCTTTATATTCCTGTAATCTTTCAAATAGACTTCTTCATATTTGAGTGTCCTGAACCACCGCTCAATCATAATATTATCGGCCCAGCGGCTTTTACCGTCCATACTGATTTGTATTTTCTCTTGTTTGAGAAATTCAACATATTCATGACCGGTAAACTGGCTTCCTTGATCTGAGTTCAAAATTAGAGGTTTTGCTACTTCAAGTGCTTTATCCATCGCTCTCAAAACCATAGTTGTCGAAAGAGTGTCATCGATCTCCCAGCCAACGATACACCGGCTATACCAATCAATAATCGCAGTCAGATAAACAAAACCGTGGTTTAGTCGAATGTAGGTGATATCAATAGACCAAGCTTGATTCGGTCTGCTTATGACAGCATTTCGCAGCAGATACGGGTAAATCTTGTGCCCTTTTGCAGCTTTTGAGAGATTTGGCTTCGGATAAATGGCGGTGATTCCCATTTCATTCATGTAGTTTCGGGTCTTCAATCTACCCACTGGTATTCCGTTACCCTTTAATTGCTTCGAGAGTTGTCGCGATCCCCAAGTCGGATGTGCTGTGTGTAACTCATCAATAAAGCGTTTCGCTTTGATCTCCTGTTCGTCTGGCTGACGGGGTTTTCTATAGATACTCGTTCGACTAATCCCTAATAAGTCCGCTACCGTGCTTAAGGGCAAGTCCTTACTGCCCTTTTGGTCGCGGAGTAAACTTACTTTCCCATTCAGGTCCAAGCAGTTCCTCAGATTTTTTTTTGAGCCAATCAACCTGTGTGGTTAACTGACCTACCTTTTTATACAGAGAATCTGATTCTCGTTCTTTCTCTTGCAAGATGGCTTTAAGATCTTCCGTTCGATTATCGTCAAAAGCTGCTGCTGCGTTTTTAAGAAATTCGTTCTTCCAGTTCCGTATTTGATTTGGTGCGATTTCATATTCACTGGCAATTTGGTTGAGTTCTTTCTCACCACGGATGACTTCCAAAACGATTTTAGCTTTGAGTTCTGCGCTGAATCTTCTTCTTTTCATGCTTTCTACCTGCCTTCTTTTTGTCTCTTTTATTATAGCAGGTTCATTTAGTTCACGCACTTTTTTTGTTTACTTTTCTCAGACCATTATAGATGCCATGATGGTAAGCATGACCTCACCTTTGGAATCCATGGAATTGATGTTCTCTTTCTCAAAGAAAACGGGAATGTTCTTGTCCTTCAATTGCCGTATAAACTTTAAGCAATCTAGTGTATTTCGAGCAAAGCGGCTGATGGACTTGGTTATTACCATTTCAATATTGCCGGCCATACATTCTTCGATCATGCGATTAAACTCATCGCGTTTTTTGGTGTTGGTTCCAGAGATGCCATCATCTGCGAAGATGCCCGCTAATTCCCAATCAGGGTTTCCCTTGATGTAGGATGTATAATGTTCAATTTGAGCTTCATAGCTAGTCGCTTGTTCATCACTATCGGTCGATACACGACAGTATGCAGCAACTCGTAGTTTAGGTTTCTCATCATTCTTTGACTTTCTGACATGCTTCCTCGCAGGGATCAGGGTTACGTTCGTTCCTAACGCCATTTACTATTTACCTCCGTTCTATTAAACTATAAGCATAAGTTGCTTGTTGGAATGGGTCCGCAAACTGCTGATTGCCTTCGAGAAGTCGAAAGCTAGTAGGGAAGGGGACCTGTTTTCTATTTGGAGAAATCTTGTGCTTCTTTAACTTTTCAGCTCTTTGAGTGCGCTCTGATTCTACAGCTGCAAATATCTCTGGATCAATGAGGGGTGGATAGAAGCCGTCCCCAAGATATCTTCTATTGCAAAGAATCTTGCCAATACCCGGGTGTGATGCTTTAGCCCCAGTCTTTTTTGCAATTGTAAGGAGAGAATCACCCGCCAAGTAGAGTTGAAAGATTTCGGACTGCTCAGAAGTTATATTCTGTTTTTGTTGCAATTACCTGGGATACAACCTCATTCCAAGGAATCCTAATGAGTTTTTCTTTTCGACTTTAATATCCGGGTCAATCTTGTCATTCTCTATTACAACATCAAAGATTCTCTGTGGTGTTGGTTTTTCCCCACGTGCAATCGTCCCCTTCAGACCAAGTGAAGATAAAGTCAACGCCTTGATGTCTATGATCCTTGGAAGTGTAAGGAATGACCGCTAAATCTTTATCGGTATCAATGTTCCTGCATACATAAATGTCGTCAGCAAGACCCCACTGAATTTCGGGATTTTGAGGTTGAGGATGATACATAGAGTGATTATCTTCATCAGTGGTTATAAGGCCTAACTTCGGAAAGATTTCACTCAGTTCAGCTATAATCCCACCATTTATCGTCCATTTAATAGAATGCTCTTTTATTTGCGCAGATAACTTGACTAGAAATTTGGTAATCAAATCAGTATTGTTCATTGGAATAGAGATGTCGGTTTCGAGCAAGTCGATTAGGTTTATATTAAAGACTCTAGCAATCTTCCATACAATATCGATACTAAGTTTCTTGTCTGACCCTGGTTTAGCAGTTCTAGATATATAGCCACTACTAATTCTAAGTATTTGCTCTAAATCACCCATTCGCATGTCGTATCTCTTTAAGAGGAGGGATACGTTGTAGATTAGAATCGTTTTGTCTAAATCTCTGAACTTCTCTAGGTAGTCATCTATAGTTTCCTCTTGCTGTCTTAACATCCAGAAACAAGGATGACCGCTGTCCGGTTAATAGTGATTTACGCATTGGATTAGAATCTCCTTGATGTGCAAGGCCTCAATCAAATCCTCTGTTGAGTTTATTTCTTCAATAAGTGAATACCACTCCTCGTTGTAATCAAATTTTCCTTGACTTGATTCGTCTTACTCTCTTGGCAAGGAGTTGCCTTCGCTCAAATGATTGTGTCTACATTATAATATTTGAACTATATATTGCCATTGGTTCAAATTAACAGTTAGATAATTTTTCTTGAAACAAATAGCTTTGCTCGTATTAGGTAGAGGAGATCACTTTATGAATTGTGAACACCTTACTTCTTTTTGTCTTGAATATATTCTCCCATATTCTTATCTCGAAATAATATGATGTTTTTTGCAGGAAAAGCGAGAGTATTGTTCGAATAACGTTTATTGAATTTCTATTTTCGACAGATGGAGAATTCAGAAATTGAAATCACCGGTTAATTTTTTAGAATTACTTAGGAAATCGAGATACTGACAAGATATATCTCAAAAAAACTTTTGGTGTTTGTCCTGCATAAATTTCTATGGTGATTTGTGACCACAAGAAAACCGCACCATCATTAGTAATAAGCGATGCATCTCTTTTTTTAAAATCTCGTGATGGTGGCACTGAGTCTCAGTTTAAAGGTCTTCTGGTTTTTCGACTTGGCAATGCTCCATCTGGCTATTCTGCCATTGTTGGCCCATGATTCCGTTATGCTGAAGCACATTGCAGATGAAGCCATAGAAAAGATTCTGCTTCTTTATTCTAAAACACCTAAGCCGATGGCCAAGAAGGTTTCTACACCAAAGAAGAACAGAAAATAATGGAGAAAGCAAAGATTCTCAACTATCCACAGGCGACGGCGCTCTATTCGGCCGAACATGGAATGTTATCAAAGCCTAAGAGAATACAATTCAGGGAGGATAATCACATGAGGTTCAGCTACAACAAACTATGGGAATTGATGATAGAAAGAGGGATAAGCAAAAAGACCATACGTGAGATGAGTGGGTGCTGCCCCACGTCTATCGCCAACCTTGGTAACGGCGGAAAGGTCAATAAGGAAGTTTTGCTCAGGATTTGCATGGTATTGAAGTTTGACTTCGGCGACATCATGGAAGTTGAACCAGACGGAGCAAAATGTGAGAAGGATTCCGACACCAACATGCTATTGGGAGGGCTTCTAGATGGAAATTGAAATTGGTAAATTTACTCTCGAATCGCTGACTACTGGGATGTACAGTGAACCAGAGTCCTGTTATCGAGAGTATATTCAGAACGCAGTCGATTCGCTTGATGTTGCGCTTGCAGAAGGACTAATACAGGCGGAGCACTTCCGTATTGAGATTATCGTTGATGGAACAAGACGGGAAATCAGTATCCGCGACAATGGGACAGGCATAAAAAAAGACTTGGTTAGAAAGACGCTTCTTGATATTGGTAATTCCACTAAGCTACATACAACAAATCGCGGTTTTCGCGGCATAGGTCGTCTTGGAGGTCTTTCGTATTGTAAAAAGCTCAGTTTCTGTACCACTGCATTGGGCGAAAACGGAAAAACGCTCATTACTTTTGATTGCGAGAAATTGAAAGCCCTTTTAGTTCCGGGTCAAAGCTCGGAACACAATCTTCAAAGTGTCATTGAAGCCGTCACCGAAATAAAAGTTTTGCAGGAACAGTCGTCGGCACATTATTTCATTGTAAAGATGGAAGATGTCGATGACGTTTCATCACTCTTGGATTTGGAAACGGTCAAAGACTACATTTCACAGGTTGCACCGATCCCATTCAGAGATAGATTCTATTGGGAACGAGAAATTAAAAAAGAGTTGTTAGAACAAGGGATAACTATTGCAGAATACCCCGTCTTTATCGGTGAGTCATTTGAGGCTCTCTCTCAGGTGTACAAGCCATATAAGGTGACTTTTGAGGCAAATTCTCGTTCTGGTGTATCGAAAGATGAAATTCTCAGCCTCTCTTTCTTTAGAATAAATGATGGCAAACAGCAGATGATTGCTTACGGTTGGTATGCTAACACGGATTTTTCAGGAACGCTGGTTGACGAGCGTATTTCCGGATTAAGGGTACGTCAAGGTAATATTCTCATCGGTGACGAGCGCACCCTTGCCCCTTACTACAAAGAGAGCCGATTTAATGCTTGGACGGTTGGTGAAGTTTATGTTGTCTCTCCTAACTTAATTCCGAATGCTCGCCGCGACGACTTTGAGAAGAATACTACTTTTTCAGAGTTTACCATAGGTTTAAGGGATACAGTCGGTACTGAAATAACTGATAAAATCCGTGCGGCATCTAAGGTTAGAAACAACCCGTTGCAAAAGACGATCAAAAAGGTTGAGCATGATGTTGCTAAGGTTGAGGAAGTCCTCACAACAGGCTTTCATTCGTCTGCCGAAAAAGAGCAAGTTGCAGCCGGCCTTGTCGCGGCAAGGCGCAACCTATATGCCATTCCGAAAAATGCCCCTGTTGAAGTTGTAGAGCAAAAAAAGGATCTGATGGAACGACTCGCCACACTTGTGGATGAAGTTGATGAATCGATGAATTTCAGAGTAAAGAAGGATCTCTCTTCCAACTTTTCAAAGGTAGAAAAGAAGATTGTTCAGGCGATGATGGAGGTTCTGTCACGCAACTTTGAACGCGCGACTGTCGAAAGTCTGTACCGAGAATTCTTAGAGGAACTAAAGTCAGGAGGGAAAAAACAATGATGCAAGTCTATCCCGAAAAAAGCGAGCAATTAGAACTGTCGGTTGACGAAAAGTCATTTCTGCGGACAGTTGAACGGGCTTTCTCTAATGAAGAGATGGCCTATTATGTACTGCACATAAACCCACGCAAGAAGGACGCAGGCGAAGGGAAACCAGAACTGTTCAATCTTCTGCTCGTCAACAAAGGGATACTCTTGTTTCGCTTTATTGAAGTAACGGACTTGGTGGCAAAGATGACCATCAAGGCTCTTGGCAATTCCACTGTTTACGAAATGCTCAGGAGCGATATTGCGAAAAGACTCGAAGAGAGTCGCTATCTCACAGATACATCAGGAAAATTAAAGTTTTCGCTTAATGTTTGCTTTTTGTTTCCCAAGGTCGACGAAAATCAGGTGACATCCAGTCTGGACGAAAACGAGCGTCAGTTTTGCGAAGGTCACGTCTTCTTCAAAGACACCATAAGTCAGATACGCAAAGAAGGCGCGGACACAGTCAAGGGTTATTTGGGTGACGGTGAAGAACTTCAAGAAGACCAAATCAATTACGTATTTCAGCGGCTCTGCCCAGAAATCACAATACCACGAAAGTTTATTCATGACGAGAACGAAACTGTAGGTGGCACAAATGTAATTTTGACTTCAACAGACAGAGCCGTCAAGTCCTATCGCTTAGACAGTAAGCAAATAGACATCATCAACAAGATTGCAAAAGGCAACCAACTTATTCTTGCCTGTGCAGGTAGTGGGAAAAGTGTGCTGCTTATTTCAAAGTGTTTCAAGCTGGCAAGCCTTAATCCGGGTGAGAATTTTCTCATTACTTGCTACAATAGGAATTTAAACAATTATTACCAATGGGCTATTGCTCAAGCAGGATTCTCGGATAAAAACGTGCTTTGTTCTACGTTTTTTGGGCTCTGTAGATTCTTGTTAGAGGAAAACGGAATTGCACTACCTGCAGCATATAGACAAGATGATTATTTTGACCGGCTGTTTCTTATTGCGAACAACGCGCTTTCCGAAGGCAGGATTCGTCAGCGATATTATGGTATTTTCATTGATGAAGTTCAGATATTCAAACCCGAATGGTATAAGTTTTGCTTTAACCTTCTAAAAAGCAAAAAAGCTGATGACCACTTCTTTACTATAGCGGGCGACAAATCACAAGATGTTAAGAACAACATTAAGCACGGTAAGGCACCGTGGCAAGGTGGTGGCGAAGCCTATCCAGAATACAGAGGGAAAACACTGCCGATAGAAACGAATTATAGAAACTCAAAGCCTATAAATGACGCAATCGACAGTTATGTTGATGCTGCTAAAACGCTTGGGACGACTCTTGGTATTGACCTGACCTCCGATCCCGAACTTTTCTTGCGTGGGACAGCTTACAGAGGCGGCAATAAACCTACATTAATTGAATTATCAGACCTAAGCAATGAAGGTGAAGGAAAAGCAATCGGAGATGCTATTCAAGACTTCATTGAAAACAAAGGGCTTAGCGAAGTTGATATTGCAGTAATTTTATATAACAGAGCAGCAAAATACACAACTAAAGGATGGAAAACGCATTATTATCAGTTAGTGCCATTCATTAAACAGTGTTTTTACGCACAAGGCTGGGAAAATCCGTCCATTCTGATTTCAGGTGAATCTGAAGGGGCTACCTATGGTTCGAGAAGGGGTGTGACTATTACTACCATAGAAGGATCATTAGGACTGGATTTCAGAGCAGTTGTTTTAGCAGGCCTCAGACCACTTGGAACCCATGAAAAGGTGCGAACGATTGCAGAGTTCGAATCAGCAACACCAGATCAGTTGCCAGAAAAACTTGAAGCATTCAAAAAGAACATAAACCTCATTTACACGGGATGTACAAGAGCGAAAGACGATTTAACAGTCATTCTCTCCGCCCCAAAAGGGGAGTCGATATATATGGATTTGCTAAGGCAATCAATGCAGGAGGTAGAAAACCAATGACAACATACGATGACAAGACCAACGGTATAGTTGCTTTAGGTGGGAGGTTCATTTTGCCACATTGCGTTGATTGCGATGACTTAACATTCAAGGCAAGTTACATCGTTGAATCTAACATTAAGTGCAAAGGAAAGATAACTGCCCTTTTCGATTTAATAGTTTTCGGTGACGTGGAAGCGAGCGAGATTGATGTAAAAGGCAGATTTGTTTGTGTTGGGAAATGTAAGGCTAATACTATTATTGTTTATGATGAAATTTGGTCTGAGGAAATTGTGGCGGTAAGTATAGAAACAAACAGTCGAATAACAGCGCAAGAACTCAAGGCCAAAACCATTATAGCTGAAGGATGCATTCTTATTGCACGAACACTTGATGTTGATAGCACAGCCGAAAGTAGTAAAGCAATAATTTGTGGCGAAACAGCATTCGGAGCTGGAATTATATGTGCTCCTATAGTGTTCACGGGCGAGCCGTTAGACTTGGATGATGGAGAAGATGCTGTAATCACAAAAGATGCAGTTAAAAATCTAAAAATTGAAGAGAGCAATCACCCAACTGATAACCATGTATGCTCAAGTACAGTAGCTAATCTTATTCAGATGGGCGAGGTAAATTTTAAGAAAGAAAATGATTACTGTGGATACTTAGATTTTGCCATATCAAAGGCACACGATGATGATGAAAGAGAAAAATTCAAACGGTGGAAAACTACTCTGTTAGAAGTTGAATTGAATTGCCGTTACATTGATAATTGCACAAATGTTGTTCAGTTAATTTGGCTATCTGAAATAGCTAGCTCAGATCACTTCAGAAACTGGCCAAAGATTGATGAAATGTTTGTTATGTTTGACCAACATTTTGTAGACTTGATGTATGATAACGCTGATGGAATAATCTGTACCATCAGTAGCTATTCTGAATTGCTGAGAGCACTAAGTATTCTTCATCTGTTTGGTGACATTATGAGTAAAGAGCTCTACTGCTGGATTTACGAACAGCTTATCTCGAACCTTGGATTGAGACCTGAATTCGTCTACAAGCGGCTAAATGAAAAGGGGTGGGTTAATCATGCCTAGCAATAGAGAAGTCTTGGCAAAGAACATCATCGATAGGTTTGTATCCGCTGTTTCTGGCACAGACAAAGAGCAGTGGCTGTTCAACAACCCCGAAGACCGCATCTATGTTGGCAAACTATCCCCGCAAAGTGCTGAGGATCGTTTTTCATCGAGTGTACTGATTAAGCAAATAAGTGCTGATTTCCGCATTCCTAAGAAAGACATCGACAATGCTGTTTTGCAGATTTTTCCGCAGGGCAACTTCTTCTTTAGAGTGTTGCCGACACTTGTCCAGCAACAGGCATTTTTTCTAAAATACTTTTTTTCCACTTTCACCGAATCCCAGTTTGCAGACTTCACTGCACTTGCTGAGGCTTTCCACGCTAGCAAGTTAACCTCGGAGATGCAGGCTTACAAAGTTCAGCTTCTGCCTGTTTATGAAAAAATCGCTATCGACCGGGCTAATACATTCGTCGAGGTGAAAATCAAGGATATTTACAACCCGAAATTTGACTGTGGAAGTGTACCAGCAGAATCTCCGTTTTACGAAGAAATAAAGCGGCAGGTTGAAGCTCTTTGTACTGAAGCAAAAGCCCGCCCAAACATTATGTCGTGCCAGTTCAGAGATAAGCTCAAAATTAACGACTTGCTTACCGAGGAGGCTTGGCAGGAGTATATTAAGAAGCAGCGTACCCGTGAGGAATTTGATATGTTCCTCCATTTCGACTATTCCATGAGTGTAGATTTGAAAGGTAGCGGTGACCATCTTAATGTAACCGTCGCTCTTAGCAACGATACCCCTTGGGGGGATGAAAGCGCGGGTAAAGGTCAAGCCGATGCTAAGACGGATAAGTACCGTATTAGCACCCTCTTCAACTCCGGTTTAAGAGTGAAGTGTCTTGACACAGAATTTGTTCCGATTGAACTGGACTATTTTAGAGACGACTACAAATATGATAGATTCGTCTATGCGCTAGGAAACAACTGCAATGTATTCTACGACAAGGATAATGTCGAGCTGCAGACAACCCACGTTCCTTATTTTGTTCAGCATCGCTTAAAGACAAACGATAAAATGGCAATTAAATTTGAAGACCTAATTACTGACCCGATCATTACGCTGAAAGACATCCACACTGAGATGCAAAAAGAACTGAAACGTTGGGAAGCTGACTTTGGCAGACGACATAGTTCTCTTACAGCGAATGGTGTGCGGCAGTTCAGTAACGAGGTTGCTGCGTTCAAGATAGAAATGACAAGATTTGCTACTGGCATTGAATTGCTTGAAAAATATAATATGATTGGCGTCGCCTTTCGTTATATGAACCAAGCTTTCAGAGATTCCGCTAAAAGCAAGGGTTATGATAGTTGGCGTTTGTTTCAGGTTGTTTTTATTGTTTCTTTGATTCTCGATGTTGTGGCACACGAGCAAGATTTGATGCTCGATGAAGATGTCAAAAGCAAAGCCAAAACGGATGATGTTGATATCCTCTATTTCCCTACTGGTGGTGGTAAAACAGAAGCGTTCTTAGGAATTCTCGTTTTCAATCTATTCTTTGATCGCTTGCGAGGAAAGAATTATGGTGTCACTGCAATGCTGAAATACCCGCTCAGATTGCTGTCTGTACAACAGGTTCAGCGTGTTGCTAATATCCTTGCAACCGCCGAGATGATCCGGCAAGCTAAGGGAATTGGTGGCAGTCCGTTCAGCCTTGGTTATTATGTTGGCGAAGGTAACACTCCTAATAATATCGATAAAGACCTACAAAGAACGTTGCTTGAATTATCATCAGATGAGATTGATGAGAAATATCGTCTGGTCGACATTTGCCCGTTCTGCGATCGGGAAACTGTTCATGTGATTTATGACGTCGATGTTAACTCTTTAAGGCACATTTGCGGAAATCCGGAGTGTGTCTCACGAGGAGTTATTCCGCTTTATATGGTAGATAATGACATTTATAGATGCTTACCGTCTGTAATCATATCAACCGTGGATAAGATGACAGCCCTCGGCTTCAATTCAAACTTTCATAACTTCCTTTATGGAGCTGAGTTTGAATGCCCAAAACACGGGTTTACGTCAAAGACAAAATGTCTGGTATACGGTTGCCAATGCGCCCCTGCCGACTACAAAAAAGTGTCGATGAAAGACCCTGCACCAACTCTGATGATACAGGATGAGTTGCACCTTATACGGGAGTCGTTAGGTGCTTATGATGCCCATTACGAAACCTTGATGGAGTATTTCATAAAGCATCTGTCGGGGTGCAACAGAGGTATAAAAGTAATTGGTGCAACCGCTACGATTTCCGCTTACTCTGAACAAGCAAAACATTTGTATTGGAAAGGTGCAATTCGCTTCCCAGCCGCTTCTCCCTACCTCGACCATAACTTCTATTCGTTTGTCGATAAGAATGACATAGGCAGAATTATCGTAGGTTATGCTCCATTTGGCAAGGCAATCGTGAACAGTGTTGCGTACTCGCTCCAGTACCTGAAACGTGTAGTCTGGAATCTTTATACCAACCCACAAGAGGTTCTTGCTTTAACGGGAATTAACATCGCAGGCTCAGTAGAGGAGCAGCTTGCAGAGGTTAAGCGATTACTGGAAGAATACTGGATAATTCTTGAATACAACAATGTAAAACTTGAAAGCAACCGATTACTCCAGGCATTGGAAGACCCTATCAATACAGAACTTATTGACGAGGGTGTTGAACCGTTGACAGCCAAAAAGATGACGGGTGATGATACCTTCCAAGAGGTCAGGGCTACGCTTTCAACCATTGAACACGCTGATAGTATGATAGATGGCATTGACTTCAATATGATTGCGGCCACCAGTATGATTTCTCACGGCGTGGATGCCGACAGGTTCAACTTGATGCTCTTCTATGGGATTCCCGGCAACACTGCTGAATACATTCAGGCTTACTCGCGTGTTGGCAGAAAGCATACTGGCGTGGTCATAGATATTATGCGTCCAACGCGAGAAAAAGACCAAAGCTATCTCAAGAATTTCATTAAGTTCCATGAGTACAAAGACATTCTTGTGGACTCGGTATCAATGAACCGTTGGGCAACGAAAGCAGTCGAGAGCACTTTGCCGGGTGTTATTTCAAGCCTGATTCTCAACCACTATTTATATCTACTTAAATATGAGGCGGGTATGAGTGATGTCAGCAAGTATTCAAACCTGAAGACCGCATTGACCACAGGCAAGATTACGGCGGAAGAATTAAAGAAACACGCCTATGGCGTTTACAAATGCTCAGATGATGATAGCTCAGTCGGGAAGCTCTATCGACAGACAATTGATAGCTTGATAGACCAGTTGGTTGATGATTTGAAAAATGGATCCTTTGACAGTAATGCCTATATTACCGAGGTTTTCAATCATTGCTATTTCAAAGTTATGTTGAGCCTTCGTGACACCGATAAACAACTCATTGTTGAGATGAAATAGGAGGGAAAAGAGATGCCATCTGCTAAAAATACAATGAGCCGTGGGGTTCACCAAGCCTTGTATAAGTATTTACCCGGTAGTTGGGTGGATTTTACCCAAAGCGGCGGTGGTGTCACCTATGCCGTCCACGTTGATCGATGGAACAGCGTTCATCTAACGGACGTTAACAACAAACGCCTGCTGCGTGTGATAAATCAGCGTGTTAGCGGATTCAGAAATGGAAGTCCTGACGGGGCAGCTTCCGTTGTGAACTTCGCTTCAATTATCAATGAAGAAAACTACTATGTGCTGACTCCAAAGGTAAGCGAGCAAGAACGAGCCATTGTTACGTCGGTCAAGCCTTGGGTGTTTGTATGTAACACCTGTGGGCGTGTCCGCCAGTATTACAGTTACGAGGAATTCAAACGTCGCGAACACGAACCGTGTGATGTATGCGGGAAGCATATGACCCAGCTAAGGATGATTCGCTTCTGCAAATGCGGATATGCGGACGGAATCTTTGTACCTAAATGCCACAATAAGGAACACGGTACAAAATATATGACCCGTCGCGGTAGCGGGATTGATTTCGTATGTAAAAAGTGTGGGCAAAAGGCTGACCTGCCATTCTATTGTCCCGATTGCAAGTCCAAACTTGATATTAAACCTGCACTTGATTCGTCGCACTATTTTCCTTTCACACTTTCCCTTATCGACCTTCTCGATAAGCGGAAAGACGTGTTCTTGGATAATGAGGGAGGAAGCCTCGGCGAAAAAGTTGTTATAAGTCAATATTTGGGGTTGATACCTCAAGAAGAATACGCTGGTATTATTGCCAAGGGTAATGTCACCCAGGAAGACGAGTTCGAAACCGCTCTGCAAAAAGAAGCAGAGAATTTGCGGTTTGGCGGCTTGGACGAGGCTACCATTGCAATGGTGTTAGACGCTAAGCGTCGGGCAAATCCAAGCGGGAAGATTTTTGAAGCTATCGAAAGGGTCGGCCAAGGCTTCGCAGTCGTTAGTGCTGACGACATCAAGCCGATTGCCGAGGAGATTCTTGAATACGACGAACTTGTTCACGCTAAAGTTGTACTGTCACTTGAGGCGGCAGAACGCGACGCAGAAATTGTCAATGACGGCATTAAGCCCGACTATGTCTGCATTTCTAAAGCACTGGGATTTTCCAATGTTCAAATCTGCTCCGGCGTCCCAATTGTTTTTGCGGCATACGGCTACACTCGTAAAGAACGTGAATGTCTGGAAGGCGTTAAGCTGCACGGATTTCCGCAGGAGATGGAAAAGAAAAATATCTACGCTACCCGACTTGAAACCGAAGGCGTATTGTTCGAACTTGACCGACGCAAGGTTGTGGACTGGTTGCTTGACAATAAGCTAATTCAGAATGAAGACTTACCACAGGATATGAGCGACTACGGTATCAAGATGTGGTTCTTAGACAGAATTCGCCTTGACCGCATTACTCCGTTTACACCAATTGATGAAACCGATACCTACGGCTTAATTACAAAAAGGATTTATACCCTAATACACAGTATCTCCCACGCTTTGATAAATGAGGCATCGGAGATATGCGGCTTGGACAAGAGTTCACTGTCAGAATATATATTGCCAAATATCCCCGCTGTGTTTGTATACTGCTCAAATTCGCAAGGGTTCAATATGGGAGCATTGTACAGTGCATTCCAGATGTATTTTGATCGTTGGTTGAAGTACGCAAAGGAACGGTCAAAGAAATGCATCTTTGACCCTATATGCATCGACAAGGAAAAAGCTTGTGCGGGTTGTCTGTTTCTGAACGAGGTATCATGCCAGCACTTTAACAAAGATTTAGACCGGGGCTATCTCTGCGGATATTTTGACAAGCAGAAACAAGAGAAGCTGACTGGTTTCTGGGAGGATTGATTATGGCTATCATGCACCCTGCTCAAATACCCGAAGTTTACCACGCCTATTCTGAGGTGAAATTCTTCAACGCTTGCAAGGAGCAGTTGTCAGATAAGTATCACGTTTTCTATTCAGTCAGGTGGTACTCAACGGACAACGGAGTCAGAGAGGACAGCGAGTGCGACTTCCTGATTTTTAACCCTGATTATGGGTTTCTTTGTGTTGAGGTTAAGGGAGGCACAGGAATGAGGGTTGAAGACGGTGTATGGTATCTGGTTGACCATAACGGCGAACGTAAGCTGAAACGTTCTCCATATGACCAAGCCGAACAGAGTATGCGCTTCTTTAAGAGATATTACGAAGACGAGGTCGAAGCACAGTTTTCAGGTGTATATGGATGCGCTGTAGCATATCCGAATTACTCAATCAATGTGCCTATTACAGTTGGTTCGCCTATGGAAACAACCATCGACCTTTCGGCAATGAATAACATGCAAAAACGAGTTACAGAAATTTTCCGTTACTTTAGAGCACAACGCAGGGGAGCTTCATCTTTCCTGTCTCCCGATGCTCAGAAGAAGTTTATTAGCGTGGTCAACAAACGCATCGCCTTGTCTATTTCAGCGGGAGCCCTTATTCAAGATAAAGAGCGAGAACTACTCGAAATCAACCGGACGCAGGATACAGTCATCGACCTATTGGCGCACTATCCGAAAGCGTTCATTGTCGGCGGTGCTGGAACGGGCAAGACATGGATTGGGATAAAAAAAATCATCCGCTGTGTGGGGGGTGGCGGTAACGCCTTGTATCTCTGCTATAACAAGGCCTTAGCTGAGAATGTGTCCACACTTATTTCAGACAACCACGCTAACTGTTACAACATTGATTCATATGCATATTCGCTTCTTGGAGATAAAGTCGCAACTGCACCTGAGCAGAACGGGTGTAAAGAATACAGTGCCTTAATAGGAATTTTACCGAACCTTCAAAGATATGATTTGGTGATAGTTGACGAGGGTCAAGACTTTACCGAGGATTGGGCTTTTTGCGCTAACTTAATGGTAAAAGACACTGGTTCTCTCTATGTGTTCTACGATGAAAGCCAAAACATATTTAGGCGAAATTTTGGTGAAAAATTCTTTATTGATAGCCCACCATTTGTGCTTCGCTATACATCAGGAATACGGCGAACATCTACCGATATGCCCAAGAGCAGACAAATTTAGGGCTTGATACTATCGCCAATCAGATTGAAGGCGTAGAACCTGATTGTCGAAAGTTTACAAGGAAGGCACAAGCTGTATCATTCATTGATTCTGTTATAAACAAGTTGGTTAATAGAGAGGGCGTTGATTCTCAGAAGATAATTATCCTGAGTAATCGAAAGAAAGAGAACTCTATCCTGAGTGAAACGAACTTTGTCGGCGGTCAAAACCTCAGTGATGAGCGTATTTTACA
Source organism: uncultured Eubacteriales bacterium (assembly GCA_964425745.1). Classification (GTDB taxonomy): domain Bacteria; phylum Bacillota; class JAAYKD01; order JAAYKD01; family JAAYKD01; genus CALCNS01. Next base: position 114,722 of record CAYRNW010000006.1, read on the forward strand.
TAACACAGATTCAATAGCATACAGAACGATACAAAGTTTCAAGGGGCTTGAATCAGATGTCGTGATTTATATTAACCATACATACAAGGACGAGCCGAAAACCGAAAGTGTCCGTGCCACCCTCTACTCGGCGCAAACAAGAGCGCGATTCTATTTGTATGTATTGAATTTTGTAGAAAATAGGAGGGTTTATTGAATGGAGGACATTCTACTGATAGAGCCAAATTACGCAAACAAATATCCGCCACTGGGTTTGATGAAGATTTCAACTTTCCATAAGCGCTTAGGCGACTGCGTAGTTTTTGCAAAAGGGAAACTGCCGGATGAACTAGCAGGAAAAAGATGGGACAGAGTCTACGTTACGACGCTGTTTACTTTCGAATGGGAGGAAACTAGAAAGAGTATTGAGTATTCGCTCGCGGTTGTTAAAGATCAGCATATGGTATTCGTTGGGGGTATTATGGCCACTCTAATGCCTGAATTGTTTATAGAAACATTTCCGACCATTACCCTTATAAAAGGGTTATTGAATCGAGACGGGACATTAGGATTGCATAACGAAAAGTGCATTGACCGTCTAGCACCTGATTACGATATTCTTGATGATATAGATTACAAGTATCCAGCAACTGACGCTTATTTTCTCTATATGACTCGTGGTTGCGGTATGAAGTGTCAGTTTTGTGCTGTACAAACTCTCGAGCCGGATTATATACCATATATTTCCATTAAAGAACAAATTGTGGAAGTTGACAGACGCTTTGGGGCAAAGCGTAACCTCCTCCTCATGGACAACAATGTCCTGCGCTCAAATAAGTTTGATAGTATTGTCAATGAACTGATTGAATTAGGGTTCGGCAAGGGTTCTACTTATCCGAGTCCTCGTACGGGAAAGCCCTTGAAGCGTTATATCGATTTTAACCAAGGTCTGGATGCGAAGTTACTCACGGAACATAAAGCAAAGCGACTTGGAGAGCTTGCAATCAGCCCTGCACGAATAGCATTTGACCACATCGAAGACAAGGAACAGTACAAGATGGCATTGGAACTGTGCGCCAAAAATGGAATCAAATATCTATCTAATTATATACTTTACAATGGTGAGAATTTTACAGGTAAGGGTCAACATTATCTTGCTGATACACCAGAAGACTTGTATATCCGTATGAGGGTGTCTTTGGATTTTTGTGACGAACTCAACGATAAGTATGGAAGTGACGGGAGGGTCCATATATTTTCCTTCCCGATGAAATATATACCTTTGAATGCTATTGATAGATCTTTTATCGGTACTCATTGGAATAAAAAATACCTTCGTGCAGTGCAGAGAATGCTTATTCCTACGCAAGGAAAAGGCGTATCAACACGATCGTTTTTCGAGGCGGATTTTGGTAATACTGTAGAACAATTTATCGAGAATCTCGCGATGCCTGAAGACCTACTTGGTCTGCGTGGACATTTCGTCGAGCGAGCCAATGAATCAGAAGATGATAGAAAAAAGCGTTATACTAAATGGGAAGTAAATCATGCTCGGATTGACGAATGGAGACGACTTTATCGTTCTTTAGGGGTTGACTACACAAGCTATGTGGAACTCATCAAAGACAATGAATTTTCCATTGACAGCTTTGGACGGGCACATAGCTTAACACTCAAAAAGATGTTTATTCATAACCTTTCGTACCTAAGAATTTTAAGGAATATTGAGAAGTTGGGTACTGAGATGCTTACATACATAAAGAGCGAATTTCCAACACTGTACAGAGAACTCATAGAGTATGTTGTTTTTTCGGAGCATACCCAGTTCTCTTGCCTCAAAGGAATGCTGATACTTCAAGGCTCAACATATATAGCCGATATCATCAGAGCATTTATTGACGAACCTTATCTAGCAACTAATGTGTTTGATGCTCTATACAAGGCACAAAAAGATCTGAAGAAAATCTATTTTGATACCCGTAGTTTGGATATTGCTTTGCGTTATAGAAAAGCAAGTGCTATTTCGGATACCGAGTTAAGAAATATAATGCGCTTAGGACTTGAAGGCAACGAGAAGAAAATTGAATCAAGGCTTTATCAAAAATCGAAGCAGCTTAGAGAGACCTTGCGTAACGAGAATCATGACGAAATTGCAGGCGAAGTTATTCTTGATAAGATTGAGGAAATAATTGCGTTGCTCCAAAAAGTGTACAGGAAGGATGTGAAGTGATTTGGAGATCACAATAGGAAAATTCACACTCGAAACTCTTACCTCAGGGATGTATGATCGCCCCAAAGATGTATTCCGCGAGTATATTCAAAATGCCGTTGATTCAATTGATATAGCTGTTTCGGAGAAACAAGTTACCCAGGAAAAGGCCCAGATAGATATCGAAATTGACAAGGAAGGGCGTCGTATTAGGATATCTGACAACGGAACTGGCATTGGTATAGATAACGCTGTTAAATATCTGTTGGATATAGGACATTCTCCCAAACGGTTCACAAATGCTCGAGGCTTTCGTGGTATTGGGCGTCTAGCCGGGCTTGCTTATTGCGATAACCTCACTTTCGAGACCTCAGCAGTCGGCGAAGAAAAACGGACAGTAGTTGAATTTGATGCCAAGACTTTATGTGAACGAATGCTCAACGAGAGTGTTGATATAGACTTGCTTTCTCTAATATCAGATGTGGTCAAGATAAGAGTCGAGCAGGAAGCGCAAACAAAGCACTACTTCAATGTTGTTATGACAGGTGTTGAAGATACGGATGATATTTTAGACGTGGACAAGGTTATGCAATACCTTGAACAGGTTGCGCCGGTTGACTTCGTTAAGACTTTTGGATGGGGCAAAATCATCAAATCAAAGCTGAAGGTTTTGGGATTCTCACCGTCCAGCTACAACATTTTTATGGGTGACGGGAAAACATGCACCCCTGTTAAGAAAGCATACCGCGACACCGTAATCTCCGACCGTCTCAGAAAACTTGAAGATAACATTTCCGAAATTGAAACCAAGCTGTTCACCTATGACGGGGAGACGGTCGCTTACCTTTGGTATGCAAAAACTAGTTTCCATGGTACTTTGCAGGATGAGGCAATGAAAGGAATCCGGGTGAGAAAAGGTAACATCCTCATTGGGGACAAAACGACTTTAAATCATATTTTTAAAGACGAGAGGTTTAACGGATGGTTGCTCGGAGAACTTCATATCTTGTCAGATAGGTTGATACCCAACGCACGGCGAGACGAGATGGAAAAGAACACAGCTTATTCTGCGTTGATTGATGATTTGCGGGCTTGGGCAGATGTTATATCATACGAGATAAGAAAGATTTCTAATCAGAGGAGTTCGGACAAGAAGGCTCAACGAATTATAGAGCTAGCCCATAGTAAAACAGTTCCAGACATCGAGGCAACCACCACTATTGTTATACCAGAGGTAACCCTAATATCGAAAGCCGAAACTGAACAAGTGAACCACACTGAATTGGTGGCGGCTCTTGATATTCTCATTGGCTCCCAGCAACCAAGCACAAAATACAAGGCTCTAAATCTACAATCAAACATCACTATTGAACAGAAGAAAGTGTTGGAGCGTGTTTTTGATATTCTCTGCAGGGATGAAAGACAGCAATCTAACGCACTCATCACGAAAATTATCAGGGAGTTCGTTCCGAAAACTGTGGCGATTGTAAGGTAATCTCATGAATTAAGGAATTTTAAGAGTCAAATGCATGGGCAAAATATTGAGCAAAACAATAATAGAACGACTCGATAAAAATGCTTTTGATTCGTTCTTTCAAAAGCTGATCAATGACCCAAGTTACGGTCGAGATGTAACACGGGTTAATGATATAGATTATAGAATATTTGACTGTTTACCAGAACGATTTATCTATAGCGTAGATGCTTTTTTCTGTGCTATGAACCCTACTCAATTTATCAAAAGTTTGATAAGAGTAATGTTGATTTCAATAGTTTGAGAATCCTAGTATCGAAATATATTACGAATCGAAAATACGAAGGACCATGGATTCCACAATACGGTAGTACCCTATATATGATTAACAACTATGATAGTAGTAAGTTGAGTATTTCTGCTGAAGAATTGATGTAATTATACAACCAAGAATTGGCTCCTGTCTTGCGGTGAGAAATACACTATCATTTATTACAGAGAGATCTGGAGTGCTACGATAAAAGTAGAGTCTGAACCGCGAGATTATGCTATACTAAAA